>CAYSUY010000128.1:0-12122 GCA_964434345.1 uncultured Acetobacteraceae bacterium | reverse complement strand
TCGGCGTGGTGGTGGAGAAGATCAGCCAGCGCAAGGGCGAGCTCGTCGACATGCGCCCCTCGGGCGGCGGCAAGACGCGCGTGGTGTTCCACGTGCCGACGCGCGGCCTGATCGGCTACCATGGCGAGTTCCTCACCGATACGCGCGGCACCGGCATCATGAGCCGCATCTTCCACGGCTACGCACCGTGGAAGGGCTCGATCGAGGGCCGGCGCAACGGCGTGCTGATCTCCAACGGCGACGGCGACGCGGTGACCTACGCGCTCTGGTACCTGGAGGAACGCGGCTGGCTGATGATCGAGGCGGGCACGCGCGTCTATGCCGGCATGATCATCGGCGAGCACAGCCGCGAGAACGACCTCGAGGTGAACCCGCTGCGCGCCAAGCAGCTCACCAACTTCCGCGCCTCGGGCAAGGACGACGCGGTCAAGCTGACGCCCGCGCGCATCCTCACGCTGGAACAGGCGATCGCCTATATCGGCGACGACGAGCTGGTCGAGGTCACCCCGAAATCGATCCGCCTGCGCAAGCGCCTGCTCGACACCCACGAGCGCAAGAAAGCCTCGCGCTCCGCCGAAGCCGGTTAAAAAAACCTCCCCAGCTTTGAATTTCCCTTGCGCGACGCGCCCGGCTGGCACGCCGCCGGTGGAGGAAATTCAAAGCTGGGGAGCATAGGCGGGGGAGCATAGGCGCGACCTCATAGGCGCGACCTGGACAAGGAGCTCGAGGGTGCGGTCATGGACGCCCTCCAGGCGCATACCGCCATGAGCCAGCAGGCCCTCGGGTCGAAGCAGCTGATGTCCGACCTGAAATCCGTCCTGCTCGGCGCCGGAAAGCTCTGGGAGAGCTTGCGGGCGAAGGCGGGGCAGGATCTTTCGGCTTAGGCGGCCGGCGCAGCGGCCTGTCGCGGCTCAGGGCATGCGTGCAGGCTTCCGCGAAGGCGCCGATGCTGCGTCCACCGCTTCGGGACGACGATGCGGGCGATTGAACTGACCCGGCAATGACGACAGCGTTTCACCATCGGTCCGATGAGCTACTTCGGCTGCGTCGTCACGGCGCTCACGGCCGGCATCGTATGAAAGATCCACTGGGCTTGACCACGCTACGGAATACCAGTAGCCATGATCGCGTTCGAGTGGGACACCCGCAAAGCAGGCGCCAACCTCCGCAAGCACGGGGTGAGCTTCGCACTTGCGTCGGAGGCCTTTCACGACGTCTTCGCGATCGAGTGGGTCGACGAACGGGAAGCGTATGGCGAGCCGCGCATGATCCTTCTGGGGATGGCTGCCGCGACCTTGCTTGCGGTCGTCTACGTGGAACGGGGGGACAGGGTCAGGTTGATTTCTGCACGAAGGGCGACACGCAATGAGCGGAAAATCTATCTCGCCGAAAATGGCCCGTGACGACATCGCGAAACGCCTGCGTCGTGGACAGAAAAAGACCTCCGGACAGTCGGCGCGGCAGTCCGAGGCCGATATCCTGGCAGCCGCGAGGACCGATCCCGACAATCCGCCGCTGACGACACGCACGCTAAGCCGCATGAAACGGCTTCCGCGCGTGCGAACGCTGCGGCGCGCGCTCGACCTGACCCAGGAGGAGTTCGCGCGCGTCTACCATATCCCGCTGGGTACGCTGCGCGACTGGGAGCAGGGACGCACGCGACCCGACCAGGCGGCGCGCGCCTATCTCACGGTCATCGCGCGCGCCCCGGAACACACGCGCCGGGTCCTGGCGTGCGGAGCGCCATAGAGGCCGCGCCGGCGGCGGAGAAAAAACCTCCCCAGCTTTGAATTTCCCCTGCGCGATGCGCCCGGCTGGCACGCCGCCGGCGGGGGGAAATTCAAAGCTGGGGAGGTTTTTTTGTTTCGTGCGGTCAGCTGCCGGCGAGGAAGGCGGCGATTGCGGGATCGCGGCGCAGGGCGGCGAGGGCGTCGGCATCCGGCAGTTGCGGACGGTCGCGCGCGACGTCGACCATGCACAGGAAGCCCAGCGGCGTGTCGGGCGCGGCGCGGAACTGGTGCCAGGCCAGCGGCGGGATCGAAACGAGGTCCTGGGGCGACACCGCGCGGATCTCCGTGCCGACGAGACAGGTGCCGGTGCCGCGCAGGATCATCACGCCATGCACGTGTTCATGGCGCTCCAGCGTCGAATAGCCGCCGGGCGCGATCTCGAAATAGCGCAGCTCGCAGGCCAGACGCGGATCGCCGAACAGCACCCGGCGCGTGATCGCCTTGAAGGGCGCGCTGCCCTCCTCCTTGTAGGCATGCTCCGCGACGCCCTCCCACCGACAGTCGCCGGTCGCGGGACGGAACGCTGGCAGGGCGGGCGTATGGGAGGTCGTGTCATCCATGGGCATGCTCCGCGACGCTGTCCGAGAACCGGGCGGCTTCCTCGGCGAGGCGTTCGCGCGCCGAGAGCAGCGCGCCGCCGACCAGCAGCATGACATCCGTGCCGTAGAAGGCGAGCATTTCCGGCACGCGCTCCGGCGTCATGCCGCCCGCCGGCACCGGAACGCAGGCGCGCAGCCCGCGATCGGGACCGAGCGCCGCGCGGGCGAGCGCGCGGCATGTCTCCGGCGAATAGCCGAAGCGACCGCCATGATTGGGAAACACGGTCGCATCGGCACCGAGCATGCGGAACAGCGTGCCGAGCAGCAGCGGCGGCGCGATGCGCGCCGCGCCGGCCATCGCCGGGTGCGCCATGAAGGCGATCGCGGGGAATTCGCGCACCACGGCATGGAAGGCGGGCAGACCGACGATCATCGGGGCGACGAGAACCATGTCGACGCCGTTGTCGATCGCGCAGCGTATCTGCCGGCGCATCGCATCGAGATCGCCGGTGACGCTCGGCGCATAGCGCGTGCGCGCACCGGACGCCGCGGCGGCCGCACGTATCGCAGCGGCGCAAGCCTCGACGCGGCGCGCGAACGGGCTGTACGCCTGGTCGGCGAGACCGTGATCGTCCTTGATGATGTCGATGCGCCCATGCGCGAGCGCCGCGGCCACGCGCGCCAGGCCCTCGGGCGGCAGGCCCTGCGGCTTGAGCGCGGAGCATGTGAGGGCACGCCCGGACGCACCGGCCATCGCACGCAGACCGTCGAGGCCCTGATGCGGACCGCCGAAACCGCGCGCCATCGCATCCGGAAACGCCGCGTCGCGCAGCTCCACGTCGTCGAGGATGGAAGCGTTGCCGAACAGCATGTTCATGAGCTGGCCCGGCTCGCTGCCGGTCGTGGAGACCGCGAGCGCGATGCGCACGTCGAACCGGCCATCGCCGGCATCGGCGATGTCCTCGACGCGGCCGACGATCTCGTCCAGCACGGTGCGGTCGTCGATCGCCGCGACCGGCATCTCGACGCTCTGCTCGACGGCGATCGCCTGGGCGCGCGCGGCGATCGCGGCGGCGTCCGCGCGGACGCGGTAGGTGACGAGAATCCTGTCCATGGCCTGCGCTAGATACTTCAGGCGCGGCCCGACCCGCCAGAGGCGACGGACGGTCGCGGCCGGGTCATTTCGTCTTGGCGACGAAGACCCCGTCCCAGCCCGGACCGGGCGGGTCTTCGGCCATCGCGTCCAGCCGCGCGCCATATTCCTCGTAGAGCCCGCCGAGGTCGTAGGGTTCTGCGTCGGCCATGCACGCGGCGATGCCCGCGCGCGCACCGGCGATGTCCTGGGCGCGATAGCAGGCGAGCATGCGCGCATGGTTGTCGCGCAGGCGGCGGAAGCGCTCCGTCCTCGCCTCGGCCTCGTCGCCGACGATGGTGAAGATGCGCACCGGCTCGGTCTTGCCCTTGACCTTGATCAGGTCGAGTTCGATGCAGGCGAAGTCGCGCGCGCCGTCATGCGTCGTCTCGCCGATCACGAGGTCGAGATGATAGGTCTTGCTCTGGCCCTCGAGGCGCGAGGCGAGGTTCACCGCGTCGCCGAGAACCGAATAATTGAGCTTCTGGTCGGACCCCATGTTGCCGACGCAGACCTCGCCGGAATTGAGGCCGATGCCGATGGCGAGCGGCACATGCGGCCGCTCCGCGGCCTTCGCCTCCGCCTCGAGCTGCGCGTTGAGGGCCTTCATCCCGGTGCGCATCATCAGCGCCGCGCGGCATGCCGCCGCCTCGTGCCCGGCGACGTCCACCGGCGCGTTCCAGAACGCCATGATGCAGTCGCCGATATACTTGTCGATCGTCCCGCCGGTGCCCTGGATGAAATCGGTCATCGGTGTCAGGAAGCGGTTGATCAGCGTCGTCAGCGCCACGGGATCGTTCTTGAACATCTCCGAGATCGTCGTGAACCCCCGCAGGTCGCAGAACATCAGCGTCAGGTCCTTCATCTCGCCGCCCAGCTTGAGCGCGCCGGGATCCGCCGCCACGCGCTCGACCATCGCCGGCGCGAGGTAGAGGCTGAAGGCGCTGCGGATCGCCTGGCGCTGCGCCTGTTCGCGCGAATAGCTGAGATAGGTGACGACGACGTAGATGAGGAAGGCGCAGAGCGTCGCGTAGGAGGCGTCGAGCAGCAGCGCCTCGACGCTGAACAGATACCAGGAGCCGCCGAACATCGCCCCGGCGACGACGGCGAACAGCAGGATCGTCCATTTCGCGCCGATGAAGACGAAGCCGAAGATCATGAGCAGGCCGACGACAAGCACGGCGAGCCGCTCGACCAGATCGCCCCAGCCGGGATGGGTCAGCAGCGAATTGGTCAGGATGCTCTCGAGCAGCTGGGCATGGACCTCGACGCCGGGCACCGCGTCGTCGACGGGCGTGGCGCGGATATCGCGCAGGCCGGTGGCCGAGGCGCCGAGGATGACCAGCTTGCCCTGCAGCTTCGCCGCGTCGAAGGCGCCGCTCACGATGTCCTTCGCCGGGATGTAGCGGACCGGCGAGTATTTCGCGAAATGCGGCCAGAGCCGGCCTTGGGCGTCGGTCGGGATACGCGCCACGCCCTGCAGCACGACGTCCTCGACGCCGAAGGGCGGCATCATGCGCACGAGGATCGTGCTGGCGCCGGTCATCACGCGCAACATCTCGATCGCCAGCGTCGGATAGACCGTGCCGCCGACATGGCTGATGGCGGGGATGCGCCGCACGATGCCGTCGGTCTCGGGATTGACCGAGAACAGGCCGCGACCCCCGGCCGCCTCTTCCAGAACCGGCAGATTGGCGATCAGGCCAGGGAAATCGGCGATCGACGCCGCGACGAGGGCGTTGAGGTCACCGGTGAAATCCGGGTTCAGGTTGAGCACGGCCAGAGCCGGAGCCTTTGGCTTCATGCCGCCGGGCGTCGCCACCGAATTGCCAGCCTGGCCGAGCACGGCGCGCGTCGCCTGCAGCACCTGCGCGAAATAGGCCTCGTTGTCCGGCAATCCCCTCAACCGCTCGGTGACCTCGGCAGGCAGGCCCGGCATGCTCTCGACGAAGCGGCCCGGCGACAGCCGGTCGGGCTCCGAGAAGACGACGTCGAAGCCGACGAAGGCGCCGGCCTGGGCAAGCTGGAGCAGCAATTGCCCGACCACGAGCCGTGACCACGGCCATTGGCCGAGTTCGGCGAGGCTCGCCTCGTCGATGTCCGCGACATAGACCATGGGCTCGGGAGCCGGGCGCGGCTTCAGCTGCTGATACACGTCGTAGACCTTGACGCGCATCGTCTCGACCGGGACCGGGTCCCAGACCCGCAGGGCCACGAGGCCAAGCAGCAGGATCAGCGCCGCCCAGCGGCCCTCGCCGAAGACGCGGCCGAGCAGCCGCCGCATGGCGCGTACCGCGCCCACCACCAGGGACGTCCTGCCCTTGCCCGCCACCGCCACGGCCATGCAAGCCCTCCCAATCTTCGGTCGGGGCGCCGCGACCGGATGCCCCAGGCGATCCTTGTACATCAGCGCCAGCATTCCGACCATGTCCGGTCCAGCGATGCCGGGGCTGCCGACACTCCTCTCCTTGTGCTTCAAAAAGGGGATCGATAGGATTGATTCGGCGTCGTTTTACCGGTGACCGCGCCCCGTGCGCGGGTACCGTTTCCTCCAAATCCGCGGTTTTTCCATGCTGAATGCGCGCCTCGACCGTCTCAACGACTACCCGTTCCAGCGCCTCGCCGACCTGCTGAAGGGGATCGAGCCGCGCAACAATGCGAAGCCGATCCTGCTCCATGTCGGCGAGCCCCAGCATCAGCCGCCCGCCTTCGCGCTCGACACGATCGCAGCCGACCGGACGCGCTGGAATCTCTATCCGCCTGTGGTCGGGACGCCGGGCCTGCGCGAGGCCTGCGCCGGCTATCTCGGGCGGCGCTACGGCGCCCCGGTCTCGGCGCTCGATCCGCATACCCAGATCGCGCCCGTCGCCGGCAGCCGCGAGGGCCTGTTCATGGTGGCGCTGCTGTCGGTCTCGCCGGCGGAGGGCGGGCCGAAGCCCGTCGCCCTGATGCCGAACCCCTTCTACCAGGTCTATTTCGGGGCGGCGGTCATGGCGGGTGCGGACCCGGTCTTCCTGCCCACGAGCGCGGCCGGAAACTGGCTGCCCGATCTCGACGCGATCGACCCCGCGCTGCTCGACCGCGCGCAGATCTTCTATCTCTGCAGCCCGGCCAACCCGCAAGGCACCTGCGCCGATCGCGCCTACTGGACAAAGGCGCTGACCCTGGCGCGGCGCCATGACTTCATGCTCGTCGCCGACGAGTGCTACGCGGACCTCTACTACACCGCCCAGCCGCCGGCCGGCGCCATCGAGGCGGCGATCGCGCTGGGCGCCGGGCCGCATGGCCACGTGCTCGACAATCTCATCATCTCGCACACCGTTTCCAAGCGGTCCTCGGCACCCGGCATGCGCTCGGCCTTCCTCGCCGGCAGCCCGCAGGCGATCGGCGCGCTCAACCGGCTGCGGGCCTATCAGGCAGCCTCGATGCCGCTCGCGGTGATGGATGCCTCGGCGCAGCTGTGGAGCGACGACGACCACGCCACCGCGACACGCGCGCATTACGCGGCCAAATACGACATCGCCGACCGGCTCTTCGCCGGCCGCTACGGATATTACCGTCCCGCGGGCGGGTTCTATCTCTGGCTCGACGTGGGCGATGGTGAAGGCGCCACGCGCGCGCTCTGGCAGGAGGCCGGGATCAAGGTGCTGCCCGGCGGATACCTCACCAAACCTGCCGCCGATGGCAGCAATTTCGGCGCGCCCTTCATCCGCGTCGCCCTGGTGCAGGACCTCGAATCCACGGAGGTCGCGCTCACCCGCATGAGCCAGGTCCTGGCGCGGCGCGGCGCGGGGCCGGCATGAGCGCCCTCGCGCTCGGTCGGCACTGGCTGCCGGCCGGCAGCGGCGCCTTCCTGCGCCGCCGCCTGATCGAGGCGGCAGGCGCCGGACTGGTCGCGCTCGCGGTACTGTTCGCGGTCGCGCTCGCCAGCTACACGGAGGGCGACCCCTCGCCCAACAATGCCTCCGGCACCGCCGCCCACAACATCCTCGGAACGCCCGGCGCGACGGTCGCAGATGTCGCGCTCCAGACGCTGGGCCTCGCAGCCCTGCTGCCGGTCGCGGTGCTCGCCGCCTGGGGCTTCCGGCTGGTGCGCAGCCATCGACTGCCGCTGTGGTGGCTGCGGCTGACGCTGCTGCCGGTGGCGATCATGGCCGCCGCGACCGCGCTGGCCTTCCTCCAGGCGCCGGATGCCTGGCCGCGCCCCTTCGCGGTCGGCCTCGGCGGGATTGCGGGACGGCTTTGCCTGACCTGGATCCTGACGCCGGTGCAGAGCCTCGGCCTTGGTGCCGTCGGCCTCGCCGCCCTGGCCGGCCTCTGCGCATCGGCCGCGCTCGTCTTCCTGCTCGCGGTCACCTGGATCGAATGGTGCGCCGCCGCGCGTGGCGTGGCGAGCGCCGCGGGCTCGGCTGCGGGCTCGGCGGAGGCGCTGAAGCGCCGCTTTTCCACGCTCGCGCGCCGGTTCGGCAATCCGGCACGTCTGCGTGCGGAGGAAAAGGCGAAGACGCGCCGCGAACGCCGCGAACCTGGGCTGGACGCCGCCGCAGCAGCAGCCGCGACGGAGGCGGACATCGACCCGCGCCCCGCGGCCGAGGCCCCGCCGCGGCCGATGCCGCGCGATCTGGTCGACACCGCGCCCCGCGAGGCGCCCGCCGCCAAGGCGAAGCGCCAGCCGCGCAAGCAGCAGGCGGCGCTCGATCTGGGCGACGGCACCCTGGAGATGCCGAGCCTCGACCTGCTGCGCCTGCCCAGGCCGGAGGAGCGCATCGCCTCGGTCGACGAGGACGCGCTCGCGCAGAACGCCCGCCTCCTGGAAACGGTGCTCGAGGATTTCGGCGTCCAGGGCCGGATCGTGAAGGTCCGCCCCGGCCCCGTCGTCACGCTCTACGAATTCGAACCTGCGCCGGGCACCAAGGCGGCCCGCGTGATCGGCCTCGCCGACGACATCGCCCGCTCGATGAGCGCGATCTCGGTGCGCGTCGCGGTCGTGCCGGGGCGCAACGTCATCGGCATCGAATTGCCGAACGCGTCGCGCGAGACCGTATTCCTGCGCGAGCTGCTCGCCGATCGCAGCGCCGACCAGGGTCCGCAGGCGCTGAGCCTCGCGCTCGGCAAGGACATCGGCGGCGCGCCGATCGTCGCCGACCTCGCGCGCATGCCCCACCTGCTCATCGCCGGCACCACCGGATCCGGAAAGTCGGTGGCGATCAACACCATGATCCTGTCGCTGCTCTACCGGCACTCGCCGGCGAGCTGCCGCTTCATCATGGTCGACCCGAAGATGATCGAGCTCTCGGTCTACGACGGCATCCCGCACCTGCTGGCGCCGGTCGTCACCGACCCGAAGAAGTCCGTCGTCGCGCTCAAGTGGGTCGTGCGCGAGATGGAGAACCGCTACCGCTCGATGTCGAAGCTCGGCGTTCGCAACGTCGCGGGCTACAACGCGCGCCTCGTCGAGGCGAAGCGCAAGGGCGAGGTGCTGACGCGCAAGGTGCAGACCGGCTTCGACGAGGAGGGCAAGCCCGTCTTCGAGGAGCAGCCGCTCGACCTCACGCCGCTGCCCTTCATCGTCGTCATCGTCGACGAGATGGCCGACCTCATGCTGGTCGCGGGCAAGGACGTGGAATGGGCGGTGCAGCGCCTCGCGCAGATGGCGCGCGCGGCCGGCATCCATATCGTCATGGCGACGCAGCGCCCCTCGGTCGACGTGATCACCGGCACGATCAAGGCCAATTTCCCGACCCGCATCTCCTTCCAGGTGACGTCGAAGATCGACAGCCGGACCATCCTCGGCGAGCAGGGCGCCGAGCAGCTGCTGGGCCAGGGCGACATGCTCTACATGGCCGGCGGCGGGCGCATCACGCGCGTCCACGGCCCCTTCGTTTCCGATCGCGAGGTCGAGGCGGTGGTCGCGCATCTCAAGGCGCAGGGCGACCCCGCCTATGTCGAGGAAGTCACCGAGGAGGTCGACGATGCCGGCGGCATCCCGGGCCTCAGCGCGCCGCCGAGCGCGGGCGGTGGCGGCGAGGGCGGCGAATCCGACGCCATGTACGACCAGGCGGTGGCGCTGGTCGCGCGCGAACGCAAATGCTCGACCAGCTTCATCCAGCGCCATTTCCAGATCGGCTACAACCGCGCCGCGCGCATCGTCGAGCGGATGGAAAAGGAAGGCGTGGTCGGCCCCGCCAACCATGTCGGCAAGCGCGACGTGATCGCGCCCAAGGGCGATTATGCGGGCTGACGCGCGGCGGTCGGGCTGACCGTCAGCGCGGCGGGGCGAAGATCAGCCGCAGGTCATCGACGAAGCGCCGCTGATCCGGAAGCACGGCGCCGCGGGCCGAGAGCCGCTGCAGCGCCTGCTCCAGCCGCGTGCGGAACTCCTCGCCAGCCAGCCAGGGCAGCGTGCCTTGCTCGCCGGCGCGGCGGAACGCCGACAGCAGCAGGCGCGCCCGCCCGTTCTGCGGATCGACCGCCAGCGCCGCCTCCAGATCGGCGAGCGCGCCAAGCGCGTCGGCATGGCCGAGGCGTACCAGGGCGCGCAGCGCGAGCACGGCGGGATCGCGCGGCGTCGCCGCGACGGCGCGGTCGAGCAGGCCCAGCGCCGCCTCGCGCTGCGCGCGCGTGGTCGTCTCGCCGCGCAGCTTGCTGACCGCCATGAACTGCAGCGCCGCCGCGGTGATGACGTGGCTGCGGTCGGTATCGGGACGCTGGAGGAAACGGCCGAACTCGCGCTCCGCACCCTCGGCGTCGCCGGCGATCACGCGCTGCACGGCGACGGCGAAATGCGCCGCCGGCAGATCCGGGATCGCAGCCAGCTGTCGTTGCGCCAGCCAGCCGCGCTGGCCGCCGAGATCGACCTGGAACCAGGGCTGGCCGTCGATGGCGCGCGGCGCGCCGAGCCGGTGGAAGCGCTGCCCGTCGGCGGGGATCGTGGCGGGCAGACGCGGATTGGGCGCCGGACGCGCGAGCTCGCCGGCCAGCACGGCCCCACGACGTGGCAGGAGCTGCGATCCGGCGGCGAGGTCGCGGCGCGGCGCGGCATCGGCGAAGAGCACGCCCGCGCCCTCGGCGACGACATACCAGGAGCCCTGCATGTCCCGGATGCGCAGCAGCTCGCCGGGCACGGCGATGCGCGCCGGCGGGCCCGCGGCCTCGGGTGCGACCCGCAGCTCCAGTCCGGCGCTGCCGACCAGCAGCGTGCGGTCAAAGAGCTGCAGACGGCGGGTTGCGTAGGGCGGGAAATCGAAGCGGGTCCAGCCCAGCTCCGTCGAGAGGTCGGGAACGCGCGTGCCATCGATCACCAGCTGCTGGACGAGGTCCGGATCCTCGACCGCGGAAAACAGCGAGACCGAGGCGTGCAGGGTCAGCATGTCGCCGAGCGGCTCGACCCGCCCCCAGACCACGGCGCGGGCCTGGTGTTCGACCGCAAGGCGCAGCGCGCCGCGATGGAGATCGCGGTCCAGCTGCTCGGCCAGGCGCTGGCGCGCCGGGCCGGCCAGGACAGGCAGGATGGCCGCACCCTGCTGCACGTCGCCAAGCCCGGCGAGGATCTCCTTCTGCACCATCGCGGCGATGGCCTGGCCGAGATCGGCGCGCCGCGGATCGAGGAAATCGAGCACCAGGAGGCGCGCGCGCCCGGTTGGCGCGGACGAGGCGCCACGCGTCTGGCCGCGCTCGAAGCCGATCGTCGGCGCGCGGGCCTGGGCAGCTGCGGCGCCGGGGCGCAGCAGCGCGGGCGTCATGGCGCTCGCCACCACGGCGGCGGCGGCGCGCAGCGCGGCACGGCGACCCGCGACCGGCCTCATCGGCGGCCCCTGAGCCGCGGTGCCTGGTCGATCGCGTCGCGCAGCGTCTGCAGCGCCGCGGCGTCGGGATCCGCAGCCTGGGCGAAGCGCGCCTCCTGGGCCAGGAATTGCTGCAAGGCGCGCAGCCGGGGCGGCTCCGCGGCATCGCCCAGCAGCGCGAATTCGCGCGCGACCGTCGCGAGCACGGCATGGCGCGTCCAGCGCGGTCCCAGGCCGCGCTCGAAATCGGCCAGTGCCGCGGCACCCTCCTGGAGCGTGCTGGCCGCGGCCTCGACCCGGGGGGCGAGACCGGGATGCGGCGCGAAATCGATCGACAGCCAGAGGCTGCGCGTCGTGCGGTTGCGCGCCGGCGCGGTTTCCAGCCGCAGCGTCACGACCGCGAGCGCGTCGAGCCGCTCGACCAGCCGCGCCGGGGGCACGGGCGGATAACCGGCCGGGCTCTCGAACAGGCGCAGCACCGGCTGCGGTACCTGCATGGCGAGGACGAAGGCCGAGAGGTGACGGCGCAGCTGCGCGCCGAGGCCGTGGGCGAAGGCCTCCGCGAGATCGCCGCCAGGCGGGATGACGATATAGATCGATCCTGGCGGCGCGCGCTGCACCTTGTTCGCGGCAGCCATCATCGTCTCGGCGCGCGCGGGCTGCGGCGCGAGGACGGCGCCGGCGGCGAGGGCGACGGCGAGGAGCGTTGCGAGGAGGGCGGCACGCATGCGACGGCGCGCAATAGACCGCGCCAGGGACATTCGATCCAGCGGCAAAATCCGCGGGCGAGGTCTTGCGGGACGGCCGACCTCGCCCCATCTGCCCGTCCGGCTTCCGGGCCCCTCTGGCGGCAGGCGCGCATGCGTCGCCGCGATGT
>CAYSUY010000127.1:0-12125 GCA_964434345.1 uncultured Acetobacteraceae bacterium | reverse complement strand
CGGCCTTGGCTGCGGCCTTCGCCGGGGCGGCGCCGGCGGCGATCATGCCGAGCAATGCGCCGACATTGACCGTCGCGCCGGCCTCGGCGCGGATCTCGGCGATGCTGCCTGCGGTGGGCGACGGCACTTCGACCGTGACCTTGTCGGTCTCGAGTTCGACCAGCGGCTCGTCGGCGGCGACGGCGTCGCCCACCTTCTTGAACCACTTGGCCACCGTCGCTTCGGTCACCGACTCGCCCAGCGCGGGCACCTTGATCTCGACCGCCATGTTCCTGGTCCTTTCCCGAATCGCGCGAAACCGTCAGGCCTTGAGAGCCTCGTCGACGAGCTTCGCCTGTTCCTGATTGTGACGCTTGTAGAGACCCGTGGCCGGCGACGCCGCCTCGGGGCGGCCGACATAGCGCGGACGCTTGGCCGCGATGTCGATGGCACCGAGCACCTGCTCGATACGACGGTCGACGAAATGCCAGGCGCCCATGTTGTAGGGCTCTTCCTGGCACCAGACGACCTCCGCCTTCCGGTAGCCCTGGAGTTCCTTCTCGAGGGTGCGGAAGGGGAACGGATAGAGTTGCTCGACGCGCAGCAGCGCGACATCGTCGATGCCGCGCTTCTCGCGCTCCTCGAACAGGTCGTAATAGACCTTGCCGGTGCACAGGACGACACGCCGCACCTTGTCGGCGGCGACGAGCTTGCCGGTCTCGGGCAGCACGCGGTGGAAGGTCGTCCCAGGCCCCATGTCGGCGAGCGCGGAGGTCGCGAGCTTGTGGCGCAGCAGCGATTTCGGCGTCATCACCACGAGCGGCTTGCGGAATGGCCGCCGGACCTGCCGGCGCAGCGCGTGGAAATAATTCGCCGGCGTCGTGAGGTTGACGACCTGCCAGTTGTCCTCGGCGGAGAGCTGGAGGAAGCGCTCGGGGCGCGCCGAGGAATGCTCGGGTCCCTGGCCTTCGTAGCCATGCGGCAGCAGCAGCACGAGACCGGACATGCGCAGCCACTTGGACTCCGAGGAGCAGATGAACTGGTCGATCATCACCTGCGCGCCGTTGACGAAGTCGCCGAACTGACCTTCCCAGCAGACCAGGGCGTTGGGTTCGGCGAGCGAGTAGCCGTAGTCGAAGCCAAGCACGCCGAACTCGGAGAGCGGCGAGTCGATGACCTCGAACTGCGCCTGCCCGTCGCGGACATGGTTGAGCGGCAGGAAACGCTCTTCGCTCTCCTGGTCGACGAGCACGGAATGGCGCTGCGAGAACGTGCCGCGCCCCGAATCCTGACCCGACAGGCGCACCGGCGTGCCCTCGGCCAGCAATGTGCCGAAGGCGAGCGCCTCGGCGGTCGCCCAGTCGAGGCCGGCGCCCGCCTGCAGGGTACGCTGGCGGGCGTCGAGCACGCGGCGCAGCGTGCGGTGGATGCGATGCGTCTCCGGTACGCGGGTCAGCGCGTCGGCGACCGTCTTGAGCAGGTCGAGCGGCACCGCGGTATCGCCGCGGCGGTCCTCTCCCGAGGCGACCTCCATGCCGGTCCACTTGCCCTCGAGCCAGTCGGCCTTGTTCGGCTTGTAGCCCTTGGCGGCCTCGAACTGGGTCTCGAGATGCGCCTGGAACTCGGCGACGACGGACTCGGATTCCTCGGCGGTCAAGGTGCCCTCGCCGACGAGGCGCTGCGCGTAGATCGCGCGGGTCGTCGGGTGCTTGGCGATCGCGCGATACATCTGCGGCTGGGTGAAGCCCGGCTCGTCGGACTCGTTATGCCCGTGCCGCCGGTAGCACATCATGTCGATGATGACGTCCTTCTTGAAGCGCTGGCGGAACTCGGTCGCGATCCGCGCGACGTGCACCACCGCTTCGGCGTCGTCGCCGTTCACGTGGAAGATCGGCGCCATGATCATCTTGCCGACATCGGTCGGATAAGGCGACGACCGCGAATATTGCGGCGAGGTCGTGAAGCCGATCTGGTTGTTGACGATGAAATGGATCGTGCCGCCGACGCGATAGCCCTTGAGTTCCGAGAGCATCAGCGTCTCGCCGACGAGACCCTGCCCCGCGAAGGCCGCATCGCCATGCATCAGGATCGCCATCACCTCGCCCATCGCGTCTTCGCGCGACAGGGCGGGATTGGACTGCATGCGCTGTACCTGCTTCGCCCGAACCTTGCCGAGGACGACCGGATTGACGGCCTCGAGATGCGACGGGTTGGCCTGCAGCGAGAGATGGACGACGTTGCCGTCGAAGCTGCGATCGGCCGACGTGCCCATGTGGTACTTCACGTCGCCGGAGCCCTGGACGTCCTCGGGGTTGGCCGGAATGCCCTGGAATTCGGAAAAGATCGCCGCGTAGGGCTTCGACATGAAATTCGCGAGCACGTTGAGGCGCCCGCGATGCGGCATGCCGATGCACACCTCCCTCAGTCCCAGCTGCCCGCCGCGCTTGAGGATCTGCTCCAGCGCCGGAATCATCGCCTCGCCGCCCTCGAGCCCGAAACGCTTGGTGCCGGTGTATTTCTTGTCGAGGAACTGCTCGAATTTCTCGGCCGCGGTGAGCCGTTCGAGGATGGCCTTCTTCCCCTTGGCGGTGAAGTCGGTGTGGTTTCGGATCGACTCGATGCGCTCCTGGATCCAGGCCTTCTGCTCGGGATCCGACATGTGCATGAACTCGACGCCGATCGAGCCGCAATACGTGTCGCGCAGGACCTGGACGATCTCGCGAAGGGTCGGCGTCTCGAGGCCGAGCACGCCGTCGATGAAGATCTGCCGGTCCATGTCGGCTTCGGTGAAGCCGTAGGTCGCGGGCTCGAGTTCGGGGTGGCGCTCGCGCGGCTTCAGCGCGAGCGGATCGAGATTCGCCTCGAGATGGCCGCGGATGCGATAGGCGCGGATCAGCATGAGCGCGCGCACCGAATCGCGCGTCGCGGCACGCACCTGATCGGGCGAGACATCCGGCTTGGCGGCCTGGGGCGCGGCCGGCGCAGCGCCCTTGGCCCCGCGCCTGGCCGGCGGTTCCGGCTCGGCGACCCCGATGACCTTGGCGCGCGGGCCGCGCGCCCAGGACGGGCCGCGCAGTTCGCCGCCGAGCGCCGCAGCCTCCTCGGCGAGCCCGTCGAACACGGCCTGCCAGCTGGCGTCGACCGAATTCGGGTCCGCGAGCCAGCGCTCGTGCAGCTCGGCGATGAAGGCGCCGTTGGCGCCGGTGAGGAAGGAGGCGAGGGTCTGTGTCATGGCACCGTTCACAATCGACGGCGCGCCGCCGCGGCGCGCCCGCGCAGAAACTCCGACCGCCGGCTCATGATCGGGCGCCGGCATGGCCCGTTCCCCTCCCCCCGGATGCCGAACCGGCCGCGCGCCCGCTGGGCAGGCGCGCGGCGGCACATCATCCGCGCATCGCCTTCAGCATCGTCGAGCCGAGGGCGGCGGGCGAGTCGGCGACATGGATCCCGGCCGCGCGCATCGCATCGACCTTGAAATCAGCGGTGTCGTTGCCGCCGGAGATCACCGCGCCGGCATGGCCCATGCGGCGCCCGGGGGGCGCCGTGCGGCCGGCAATGAACCCGACGATCGGCTTCTTCGTTCCGGAAGCCTTGAGGAACTCGGCGCCCTTGACCTCCGCATCGCCACCGATCTCGCCGATCATGATGATGCCCTGGGTCTCCGGATCGGCGACGAACATCTCGAGGCAGTCGACGAAATTCGTCCCGTTGACCGGGTCGCCGCCGATGCCGATGCAGGTCGTCTGGCCCAGCCCGGCGGCCGTGGTCTGCGCCACGGCCTCATAGGTCAGCGTACCGGAGCGCGACACGATGCCGATCCGCCCGCGCTGATGGATGTGGCCTGGCATGATGCCGATCTTGCATTCGCCGGGCGTGATCACGCCGGGGCAGTTCGGTCCGATCAGCCGGGTCTTCGAGCCGCCGAGCGCGCGCTTCACCCGCACCATGTCGAGCACGGGAATGCCCTCGGTGATGCAGACCACCAGCGGCAGTTCGGCATCGATCGCCTCGAGGATCGCGTCCGCGGCGAAGGGCGGCGGAACGTAGATCACCGATGCGTTGCATCCCGTCGCCGATCGCGCGGCCGCGACGGTATCGAAGACCGGCAGATCGAGATGCGTGGATCCGCCCTTGCCGGGGGTGACGCCGCCGACCATCCTGGTCCCGTAGGCGATCGCCTGTTCGGAATGGAAGGTTCCCTGCGCGCCGGTGAAGCCCTGGCAGATCACCTTGGTGTTCTTGTCGACGAGGACGGCCATGGTTATGCGGCCTCCTTCACGGCCTTGACGATCTTTTCCGCCGCGTCGGCGAGGTTGTCCGCCGAGAGGATCGGCAGGCCGGACTGCTTCATGATCTTCTTGCCGAGCTCGACGTTCGTGCCCTCGAGGCGCACGACCAGCGGCACGTTCAGCGCGACCTCGCGCGCCGCGGCGACCACGCCCTCGGCGATCACGTCGCAGCGCATGATGCCGCCGAAGATGTTGACGAGGATGCCCTCCACGTTCGGGTCGGACAGGATCAGCTTGAAGGCCGCGGTGACGCGCTCCTTCGTGGCGCCGCCGCCGACGTCGAGGAAGTTCGCCGGCTCGCCGCCATACAGCTTGATGATGTCCATCGTCGCCATGGCGAGGCCGGCGCCGTTGACCATGCAGCCGATATTGCCGTCGAGCTTGACGTAGTTGAGCTCGTACTTGCCGGCCTCGAGCTCCATCGGGTCTTCCTCGTCGGTGTCGCGCAGTTCGGCGACCTCCTTGTGACGGAAGAGCGCGTTGTCGTCGAAGTTCATCTTCGCATCGAGCGCAAGGACGTCGCCGGCGCCGGTCACGACCAGCGGGTTGATCTCGACGACCGACGCGTCGAGATCGATGAAGGCCTTGTACATCGCGTCGAGGAACTTCACCGCGGTGCCGACCTGCTTGCCCGCGAGGCCGAGGCCGAAGGCCACGCGGCGCGCGTGATGCCCCTGCAGCCCGGTCACCGGATCGATCGCGATCTTGACGATCTTCTCGGGGTGGTTCGCGGCGACCTCCTCGATCTCCATGCCGCCCTCGGTCGAGGCGACGACGGTGACGCGGCCGGTGGCGCGATCGACGAGCATCGAGAGATACAGCTCGCGCTTGATGTCACAGCCATCCTCGACATAGAGGCGCTTGACCTCCTTGCCCTTGGCGCCGGTCTGCTTCGTGACGAGCACGTTGCCGAGCATCGCCGCGGCATTGGCCTTCACGTCCGCGACCGACTTGACGACACGCACGCCGCCCTTGCCGTTCGGATCGTTCGAGAAGCGCCCCGCACCGCGGCCGCCGGCATGGATCTGCGACTTGACGACCCAGACGGGACCCGGCAGCTGCTGCGCCGCCTTTTCGGCCTCTTCGGGCGTGTAGGCCACGAAGCCCTTGGGCACCGCGACGCCGTATTTCGCGAGCAGTTGCTTCGCCTGATACTCGTGGATGTTCATCTCGGGACCTCCGGCGGTTCAGCCGCCCATCAGCTTCTTGGTCGCCTCGACGAGGCCCTTCACGGCATTAACCGAGTGGTCGAACATCTTCTTTTCGTCCTCGGTCATCGCGATCTCGACGATCTTCTCGACGCCGCCGGCGCCGATGATCACCGGCACGCCGACATAGATGCCGTCGACGCCATACTGGCCGGTCAGGTAGGCGGCGCAGGGCAGCAGGCGCTTCTTGTCGCGCAGATAGCTTTCGGCCATCGCGATCGCCGACGAGGCCGGCGCATAGAAGGCAGAGCCGGTCTTGAGCAGGTTGACGATCTCGGCGCCGCCGTCGCGCGTGCGCTGTACGATCTTGTCCAGGCGTTCCTGCGTGGTCCAGCCCATCTTGACGAGGTCGGGCAACGGAATGCCGGCGACGGTCGAGTAGCGGACCAGCGGCACCATCGTGTCGCCATGTCCGCCGAGGACGAACGCGGTTACGTCCTCGACCGAGACCTTGAACTCATCGGCGAGGAAGTGGCGGAAGCGCGCCGAGTCGAGCACACCGGCCATGCCGACGACGCGGCTGGCGGGAAATCCGGTCACGTCCTTCATCACGCCGACCATCGCATCGAGCGGGTTCGTGATGACGATCACGAAGGCGTTCGGCGCATGCGCCTTGATGCCCGCGCCGACGGCCTGCATGACCTTGGTGTTGATGCCGATCAGGTCGTCGCGGCTCATGCCCGGCTTGCGCGGCACGCCCGCCGTGACGATCACGACGTCGGCGCCCGCGATGTCGGCGTAGTTCGACGTACCCTTGTAGGCGGTGTCGAAGCCTTCGACCGGGGACGCCTGGGCGATGTCGAGCGCCTTGCCCTTGGCGACGCCCTCTGCCTCCGGAATGTCGAGCAGGACGACGTCACCGAGTTCCTTGACCCCGGCGAGCAGCGCCAGCGTGCCGCCGATCTGACCCGCGCCGACCAGCGCGATTTTATTGCGAGCCATGCCGAATTCCTCGTTTGGGGAAAGGCGCTTACCGAATTTCCGCAGCGCCGACGGGGCGAAAACTGCCGGCGTTGTACCCCCGCGGCGCCGACCCCGCAAGCGATCCCGCGCCCGGCGGGGTCAGTTTAGGTGCGGTGCAGCAAGATAGGCGGCGCTCTGCATCTCGTGGAGGCGCGAAGCGGTCCGACGGAATTCGGCGGCGTGATCGCCGGCCTGATGCAGAGCGTCCGGCGCGGCGGCGGCCGAACAGACCAGCTTCGTTCGGTGCTCGTAGAGGGCGTCGATCAGCGTGACGAAGCGCCGCGCCTCGTTGCGCCGCTCGGCCGACAGACGGGGAACGCCGTCGAGGACGAGGGTGTGGAACCGGCGCGCCAGGGCGAGAAAATCCGCCGCGCCCAGCGGCTGCGCACAGAGTTCCGCGAAGCTGGCCCGGGCGACGCCCTTGGCGGCAAGGCGCAGGCGCAGCACGCGCCCCTGGACCGGCAATTCGGCCGGGCCGGGCTCGGCCCCGGCGGTCAAGTCGGCGAAGGCGCGGTCGAGCGCGCGGTCGGCAGCCGGGCCGAGCGGCGTGTGCAACACGGTCATGGCCCGGATCCGGTCGCGCCGGTAATCGAGCCCCCCATCGAGTTCCAGGATGTCGAGCCGCTCCTCGATCAGCGCAATCGCCGGCAGGAAACGCTCCCGCTGCAAACCGCCCGCATAGAGGTCGCGCGGCGCGGTGTTCGAGGTCGCGACGACGCACACGCCGGCGTCTAACAGACCGGCGAGGAGGCGACCCAGGATCATCGCATCGGCGATGTTGGTGACCTGGAATTCATCGAAGCACAGCAGGCGCAGTTCGGCGGCAAGTTCGGCGGCGACCGGAGCGATCGCGTCGGCCTCGGCCCGCAATTGGCGCCGCCGGTGCAATCGCTCGTGAATCTCGATCATGAAGGCGTGAAAATGGACCCGCCGTCGCGGGACCGCGCCAAGCGCGTCGTTGAACAGGTCCATCAGCATGGACTTGCCGCGGCCGACCGGCCCGTGAATGTATATGCCGCGCGGTGCCGGAGGTGGCGCCGGACGTGCGGCAAGGCCCAGACGGACCAGCCACCCCCGAACCGGCGCCGCCGTCCGGTCGGGCGCGGTCAGTTCGGCATGCAACAGATCCAGCCGCACGGCGATCCGCTCCTGTGCGACATCGCCCTTCATGCCGCCGGATGCGACGCGGTCGCGGTAACGCGAAAGCGGCGACGCGCTGGCGGGCGAATGCGAAGACATCGGCGCGAAACGAGGCGGGCGCTACCGGCCCCTATGGGTCGGATGACGCCGAACGGGAACTCAGGCGGCCTTTTCGACGTCCTCGTCCTCGGGACCGACGACGTCCTCTTCCTCCTCGACCTCGGGGACGCTGTCGTCGTCGTCCTCGGGCGCCTCATCGACGCCTTCAGGCGCTGCGGCGGCGGTCGGTGCGGCTGGACGCGCGCCCGGGTTCCTGAACAGCGCATCGTTGAGGCGATTGCGGAGTGTCGGCGCCGGGAAGGCGCGAATCTCCGGGTTCAGTTTTTCCAGCACCCGCTCGCCGGTCGCGGTGATGCTGCCGCTGTCGATCGTCCCGGTGGCCCAGCCTTCGGCGAGGCAGCGCTTGAACGCCGCCTTGATGTGGTCGGGCGACGCGCTGAACGACACGGCGGCACCGCCATGACGCTTGAGCGCAGTGAGCACCTTCGCCTCGAAGGCACCGGGGGCACGCAGACCGGGCGCGCGCGGCGCCGGGGCGGGCTTGGCCGCCTTGGCCTGGGTGGGCGCGGCGGCTTTCACCGCAGCGGCGTCGACGGCAAGCGGCGCGGCCTCCTGCGGTTCCGGCTTGCGCGCGGGCGGCTTGACCGTGGCCTTCGCGGCGACCTCCTTGACGACGGAGGCCTTGGTCGCGGCTGGCTTGGATGCCGGGACCTTGGGGGCGGCGGCCTTCGCGATCGGCGCTTTACCCGCAGCCTTTGGCGCAGGGTCCTTGGACACGGGGTCCTTGGACACGGGGGCCTTAGGCGCGGGGGCCTTGGACACGGGGGTCTTGGGCGCGGGGGCCTTGGACGCAGGAGATTTGGACACGGGGGCCTTTGACACGGGGGCCTTGGACACAGCGGCTTTGGCTGCGACGGGCTTGGCGGGCGCGGCTTTCGTCGCGGGCGCGGGCTTCGCCGCCGCGATCGCGGCTTTCGGCTTGGTCGCCGCGGCGGGTTTGGGTGCCGCCGGGGCCTTCGTCGGCGTCTTGCCGATCTTGGCGGCGTTGGGCTTGGAGGGCTTTGCGGACTTCTTGGACGACGCGCGCTTTGCAGCAGCCATGGTCACGTTCCTGTCACCCTGTGGAAGAACGGGGGCTCTATATGACGCAAACCGCCCCGATCGTCAGCCTCAATCGCGTTGCCTTTGCGTCAGAGCCCTGGAATCTCGGCCGATCCGACGCAGATTCAAGTGCCCGGGTCGCCCGGCCCCGCCGTCATGAGGACCAGAAATGCCCTTCGCCATGCACCGCAAGCTGGCCCTCCCCGGGCCTGGAGATGCCCTGCCCGGCCGCGCCACGCCCCTCGCCGTCCCGGCGCGGCACCTCGTCCTGGGCGGACCTCTGCAGCCGCCCTTTCCCGCCGGTTGCGTGCAGGCGATGTTCGGCATGGGCTGCTTTTGGGGTGCCGAGCGCAAATTCTGGCAAGCTGATGGGGTCTTCACGACGGCAGTCGGCTATGCCGCCGGCCTGACGCCGAACCCGACCTATGAAGAGGTCTGTTCGGGCATGACCGGCCATAACGAAGTCGTCCTGGTCGTGTTCGACCCCGCGCGGACGCCTTACGAGGCTCTGCTGCGCGTATTCTGGGAAAACCATGATCCGACCCAGGGCATGCGCCAGGGCAACGACATCGGCACCCAGTACCGGTCGGGTATCTATTGCTTCGACGCCGAGCAGATGAACGCGGCGAGCGCGTCGCGCGACGCGTTCGCGGTCGCCCTCCGCCGGGCGGGGTATGGCCCGATCACGACCGAGATCCTGCCCGCGCCCGCGTTCTACTACGCGGAGGCCTATCACCAGCAATATCTCGCCCGCAATCCGAACGGGTATTGCGGCCTTGGCGGGACGGGCGTCTCCTGCCCGGCCGGCACCGACATCGGGACCGGTCAGCGCGGCTGACCGGCGACGTCCTTCTCCCAACGCTCGATCAGACGCTTGCGCTCGGCAGAGGCGCCGTATTTCGCGAAATCGTAATCGATCAGCTTCATGTCGGCGAGCTTCGGCGCCTGCGCCGGGACCGTCGCGCGGGGATGAGACGGGGTCTGGTAGGATTTCGCCCGCGCGGCAAGGCTCTGCGCCTCCGGCGTCAAGGCGAATTCGTACCAGCGCCGCGCCGCATCCGGGTTGCGCGCGCCCTTCACGATCGACATCGACCCGATCTCGTACCCCGTGCCCTCACAGGGGCTGACCACCTGGACCGGGAAGCCTTCGATCGCCTCGGCCACCGCGTCATGCAGGAACATGATGCCGAACAGCGTCTCGCCGCGCGCGGTGTTCCGCGCCGGTGCCGGACCCGATCGCGTGTACTGGCTGACATTGCGGTGAAGCTGCCTGAGGTAGTCGAAGCCGCCGTCTTCGCCGAACAGCTGAACGAACGTCGCCACGGCCGTGTACGCCGTCCCGGACGAGGACGGATTGGACATCTGCACCTCGTCGCGCAGGCCCGGCGCCAGCAGATCCTTCCAGCATGCGGGGGCCTGAAGCTTCCGGCGCGCGAGCAGTTCGGTGTTGAACGCGATCCCGAGCGCGCCGGCATAGATCCCGACCGTGCGGAACTGCGACTGCTCGGCCTGGCGCCGGGCCCAGGGCAGCAACTCGTCGAGCTTCGGGGAGCGATAGGCCTCGGTCAGGCCGAGTTCGGCCGCCTGGAGATGCGGATCGCCCGTCCCGCCCCACCAGATGTCGCCGCGGGGGTTGGCAGCCTCCGCGCGCAGCTGCGCCAGGGTCTCGCCGGACCCCTTCTGCGAAACATTGGTGCGGATACCGGTCTGCTTCTCGAACTCGACCGCCATCAGCTGGCACCAATCCGCGAGCACCGAGCAATAGACGGTCAGGACGCCCTGCTGCGCGGACGCGCCAGACCCACCGAGCGAAAGCATGAGCGCGAGCGCGCCCCCGATCAGCCACCGCTTGTCGTCCTCCCGGAACAATCGACCCATGTTGGTCACAGACTGGACGCGGGACGCGAAGACCCGCTCCTGGCACTCAGCCGCTCTCGACGAGCCTGCGCAGCTTGGCGACGGCGCTGCCGGGCGTGGTCTGGACGCGCTCGCGCTCGGAGGCCGGAAGCGCCGATGCGGCCCGCGCCATCGAGAACTGGGTCAGGAGCACGGCGTCGGCACTCGCGAAGGCGCGCACGGCTTCGGCGATCAGCGCGTCGTGGCGGTCCGCGTCGCCGGACTGCAGCGCCGCCAGCGCGCCGTCGACGACGCGGGTCATGATCGTGGGCACGATGCCCCTGGCCCGCGCCATGGTCTCCAGTTCGTGCGTCATCGACGGGATGGTCGACGGGAAGGTCGCGAGCAGGGCGATGCGCCGGCCCGCGTCCAACGCCGCCTCCAGCCCCGCCTCGTTCGGCTTCAGCACGGGCAGACGCAGATCCGCCTTCACCGCGTCGATCGCGCTGCCGAAGGCGGAACAGGTGAAGAGGATACCATCGGCGCCGGTGGAGCGCGCATAGCGACCCAGCGTCAGGAAGCGCGCGACGATCGAGTCCTCGATCACCCCGTGGCGTGCAGCGAGATCGGCCGACAGGGAATCGTCCAAAAGATTGGCGACCTGCGCCTCGGGCCAGCCCTGCGCCATCGCCGCCATCGCCGGCGGCACCGACTCGCGCAACGCATGGATGAGGACGATACGAGGACGCGTCACGGCGTGGCCACCCCGCGCCTTACCGGCGCGCCACCATGAGCTTCTTGATTTCGGCGATCGCCTTCGCCGGGTTCAGACCCTTCGGGCAGGTCTTCGTGCAGTTCATGATCGTATGGCACCGATAGAGACGGAACGGATCTTCGAGCGCGTCGAGGCGCTCGCCCGTAGCCTCGTCGCGGCTGTCCGCGATCCAGCGATAGGCCTGCAGCAGGACAGCAGGACCGAGATAGCGGTCGCCGTTCCACCAATAGCTCGGGCAGGACGTCGTGCAGGAGAAACACAGGATGCATTCCCACATGCCGTCCAGCTTCGCGCGCTCCTCGGGGCTCTGCAGCCGCTCGCGGTCCGGCGGCGCGGAGTCGCTCTTCAGCCAGGGCTCGACCAGACGCAGCTGTGCGTAGGCATCGGTCAGGTCGGGGACGAGATCCTTGATCACCGGCATATGGGGCAGCGGGTAGATCCGCACCTCGTCCCCGCATTCCTCGATGGCCTTGGTGCAGGCCAGCGTGTTGGTGCCGGCGATGTTCATGGCACAGGACCCGCACACGCCCTCGCGGCAGGAGCGGCGGAAGGTCAGCGTGGGATCGATCTCGTTCTTGATCTTGATCAGCGCGTCCAGAACCATCGGCGCGCAGCTGTCCATGTCGACATGGTAGGTGTCGACGCGCGGGTTTTCCCCCGTATCGGGATCCCAGCGATAGACCTTGAAGGTCTTCGTGCGGGTCGCGCCGGCGGGCCTTGGATGCTCCCTGCCCGGGACGACCTTGGAATTCTGCGGCAGCGTGAACTCGGCCA
>CAYSUY010000126.1:321-12175 GCA_964434345.1 uncultured Acetobacteraceae bacterium | reverse complement strand
GGCGACCGACGCGCCGGTGCCCGGCAAGACGCCGATGACGAAGCCGGACAGCGTGCCGCGCAGGGTCGGCCACCAGCAGGACCGGATGTCGGACCAGGACGGGAAGCCGCGGCCGATGGGGATCGGCTTCAGCGTGCCGGCGGCCCGGCGCTCGAGCATCGTCAGGATCTCCGTGATCGAGAAAAGGCCGATCACGATGATGATGAACTCGATGCCGTCATGCAGTTCGGGCTGGTCGAAGGTGAAGCGATAGGCGCCCGACGTCCCGTCGAGACCGATGGTGGTCAGCAACAGGCCGATCAGGCAGCCGATGAGCGTCTTCACCGGATCGGCGCCCACCATCGACGCCAGGGTCGCGAAGGCGAAGCCCATGAGCGCCACGTATTCCGCGGGACCGAAGCCGATCGCGAGCATGCCCAGCGCCGGCGCGAAGAGCGCGAGCCCGATCACGGCGAGCATGCCGCCGACGAAGGAGGAGAGCGCGCTGATCGCGAGCGCCTCGGCGCCGCGGCCCTGGCGGGCGAGGGGATAGCCGTCCATCGCGGTCATCACCGCGCCCGCGTCGCCGGGCACGTTGATCAGGATCGACGAGATGCGCCCGCCATACTCGGCGCCGTAATAGATCGCCGCGAGCAGGATCATGCAGCTCTCGGCCGGGATCTTCAGCGTGTAGGCGATCGGCAGGATGAGCGCGATGCCGTTGATCGGGCCGATCGCCGGCAAGGCGCCGATGATCGTGCCGAGGAAGCATCCGGCGAGGGCGTAGAGCAGGTTGGCCGGCTGCAGCGCGACCGCGAAACCGACCCAGAGATAATCGAGGGACATGGAGACGTCGCCTTTCCGGCGTCAGCCGCCGAGCGGCAGGAAGCCGGCGGGCAGGTAGGTCCCGAGCAGATGCCGGAACAGGACGAACCAGAACACGGCCTGCGCGAGGCCGATGCCCAGCGCCAGCGCGGGCCGGGCCCCGAAGAGCCAGGCCGTCGCGCCGGCCATGGCGAGCGCGGCGGCGGGAAAGCCGATCAGGTCCATCGCGCCGACGGCAAGCGCCGTGAGCGCGACCAGGAACGCCCCCCGTCCGAAGGTCGCGCGATCGGGCCAGGGTTCGGACACGCCCGGGCGCAGCAGGTACCAGATCCCGCAGGCACCGAGCGCGACCGCGATCATGTAGGGAAAGGCGCGCGGGCCCAGCGGGTCCGACGAGAAGGCATAGTCGATGCGCGACGTCGCGCCGGCCAGGATCGCCGCGAAGGCGATCACGGCCAGCGCGCCGGCACGGCCGTTGCGCGCGCCGTCCACCGTCACTTGGTGAGGCCCGCCTCGACGGCGAGCAGACGGAAGCGTGCGACGTCCTCCTTGACGTGCCGCGCGAAATCCTCGCCGAAGGAGGCGAAGGGATAGAGGCCGCGCGACTCCTGCTCCTTCTGGAATTCCGGCGTCTTCGACAGTTTCTCGATCGTGCCCGCCCACCATTTGTAGTCGGCGTCCGAGACCTTGGGGCCGACATAGACACCGCGCCACACCGTCCATAGCAGGTCATAGCCCTGCTCGCGCGCGGTCGGGATGTCCTTGGCGTCGCCGGTCAGCCGCGCCGGCGCCATCACGGCGAGCACGCGCACCTTGCCGGTCTTGTGATGCGGCAGGAACTCCGCGATGTCGGAGGAGCCGATGCGGACATGACCACCCTGGACGTTGGTGATCACCGGCCCGCCGCCCTCGAGCGCGATGTAGCGCATGCGGCGCGGATCCTGACCCGCGGCCTTGAAGATCAGCGCCGCCTTCATCCAGTCCTGGCTGCCGACCGCGCCGCCCCCGGCGACCGAGAAATCCTCGGGCTTCGCCTTGATGCCCTCGATCAGGTCCTTGAGCGAACGGATCGGGCTGTCGGCCGACACGATGACCGCGCCGAACTCCGCGCCGAGCGCGCCGACCCAGCGCACCGCGTTCTCGTCATGCACGCCGAATTTCTTCTGCGCGAGAAGCAGCGCCGATCCCGTCGATGCGGCGATGACGGCGCCGGGATCGCCGGGGCGCGTGCCGACGATATGGTTCATCGCGGTCGCGCCGACGCCGCCTTCCATGTAGGTGTAGTTCATCGGCCGTGCGATGGCGCCGGTCGCCTGCAGCGCCGCGCCGAGCAGGCGGCAGGTCAGGTCGAAGCCGCCGCCGGGCTTCGCGCCGACGATGCATTCGGTCTTCTCGGGCGCGGCGGTGGCGGTGCCGGCTGCGACGACGAGCACGCCGGCCAGGGCGGCCGCGCGCGCGATCAGCGTGTGGAACATGAGCGTCCTCTTCCTCCAGGATGTTTCAGCCGGGTCGCGTGGATTGGGGGTTGCGTCACGCGCCCGGACCGGTTTTCCAGTTTCGCATCGCGCGCCGTGCCGCGTCCACCGTGGCGGCGGACATCACGCGCGGCGCACATAGTCGAGGCCGCGTGCCAGCCAGCACCCGACGCGCAGGCCCGCGATCGCGCCGGATTCGTCGCGCTGCGCCGCCAGCGTCCAGTCGCCGGGTGGCGCGACGTCGAGCGCGCGCGGGCAGGGCAGGAGCCAGAGATCGGCGCCTGCCGGATCCAGCTGCTCCATGCGTCCGGTGCCCAGCGGTCCGGACCATGCCCCGTAAGCCACACCGCCCGTGTCCGCGATCGTCAGCTCGGCGTCGAGCTCGTCGCAGCGATAGCGGCCGGCGAGCGCGGCCGCGCCGCCGCGCGCGGGCTCGGCCGACGCGGCGGGATGGAGAATCGTGCGGAGATTCTCGCCGGTGCGCTCCAGTGCCAGCGCACCGCCTTCGGGCCGCAGCATGACCCGCCCGCCGCGCGCCGTGCCGTCGGGCGCGAGCAGCAATCGGTCGGGTCCGGCCGTGAAGCGCAGGCGCAGTTCTCCCGGTGGCCCCGCCTCGATCCGCGCGAGCAGCCCGGTCTCGGGCTCGACATACGCGCCGAGCCAGGGCGGCGTCGGCAGCGACGAATCGGCCGCGGGCCTGACGCGGTCGAGAAGCGCGGCGAGGGCCTCGTGCGCGGCGGCCTGCGGATCGGCCATGTGGTTGGACACGGCGACCACCGAGATGCGCTCCGCCGCGAGGTGCAGACGGTGGCTGCGCCAGCCGCGCAGCGCGCCGGAATGCGCGCTCAGCGCGTGGCCGAACTCTGTGGGTCTGTCGAGCCCGAAGCCATAGCTGGCCGGCGTGCCGTCGGCGAAGGCGACCGGCGCGCGCAGCCGCGCGTAGAGCGACCCCGGCTCGTCGCGCGTCGCGTCGATCCAGCGCTCCCACGCGATCATGTCGTCGAGGCTGGCGCCCAGTCCGGCGTCGCCGGTCCACAGGATCCGGTTGACCGCCGGGCGGAAGCCGGTGGCGACGCTGCCTTCGTAGCCCTCGGTGCCATCCGGCATCGCGCGCGTGTCGGCGGCGAGCAGGGCGGTCTCCATGCCGGCGGGATCAAGGACATGGCGGCGCAGCAACGAGGCGAAGCCGGTTCCGGTATGGGCCTCCAGCAGGTCCGAGAGCAGGCGGAAATTCTGGTTGCAGTAGGAATACCGCGCGCCCGGCGCGAAATGCGTGCTGCGCGTCGTGCCGATCACCCGCGCCGCCTCGGCGTCCGCGAAGCCGTCCTCGGCGCCGGCGCCGAGCAGCATCGCGACCGCCCAGTAATCGCGCAGCCCGGACTGGTTGTGGCAGAGCTGCGCGATGCTCGGCAGCATCGCATCGAGCTGCGGCAGCCGCGCGCGCAGCGCCGGCGCCAGGACCTCCGGATCGGGGCAGGCCGCGAGCAGCGTCGCGCAGGTGAATTGCTTGGTGATCGAGCAGACGCGGAACAGGCTGCGCGGCGTGAATGGGATCCGCCGCTCCGCGTTCGCGTATCCCCAGGCATGGCGCAGCAGCACCTCGCCGTGGCGCAGCACCGCGATCGCACCGCCGGGGCCGGGATAGCTGATCGGCAGCCGCGCGGCGAGCCGCTCGAGCCGTGCGGCGATATCGGTGCTCATGGCTGTCTCCGGCGCAGATGAATGGGCGGCGACGCTATCGCGTTTCGCGCGCAACCGGGAGGGCGATGGCCCCGCATGCGCGCGTGCCGTCCTGCCGGCCCCGCGTGGCGTGCCGCCTTCCGCGGATGGGCCATCGCCAGTGGTATCGCGCCGCCAGACGCGTCGTGCTTCCTGCCTGCGCCTGTCGTGCATGCGGGCAGCGATTGACCGCGGGCCGGTGGAGGCGGGACAGTGCGGACCGGGATGTCAGGGGAAGGACGGGACGCGATGAAGACGACGCCACCAGGGCCCGGGGATTTCGCGGCGAGCGTGCTGGCCGTTCCGCCGCTCGCGCGGCGTGCCGACCTGTCGCTCGATCGCGCGGCGAACGCGACGCTCATCCGCCATGTCGAGGCGGGTGGAATCCGGACGCTGATGTATGGCGGGAACGCGAATTTCTACCATGTCGGCATGTACGAATATGGCGCCATCCTCGACATGCTCGCCGAGCTCGCGGCGCCGGATACCTGGGTGATCCCGTCGATCGGTCCCGATTACGGCAAGATGATCGACCAGGCGGATGCGCTGCGCGGCCGCGGCTTCCCGGCGGCGATGGTGCTGCCGCCGGCGCCGCCCTACGCATCCAGCGGTATCGCCACGGGCCTGCGGCGCGTCGCCGAGCGCGCGGGCCTTCCGCTCATCCTCTACGTCAAGGCGGAGGGCGTGCTGGCGCCGGCGACGATCGCGGCCCTGGCCGCGGACGGGGTCCTCGCCGGGATCAAATATGCGATCCCGCGCGCCGATCCGGCGCGCGACGACGTCCTGCGCGCGCTGGTCGATACGGTCGGCGCATCGCGCATCGTCAGCGGCATGGGCGAGCGTCCCGCCGTCGATCATCTGCGTGGATTCGGTCTCGCCGCCTTCACATCGGGGTGCGTGTGCATCGCGCCGCGCACGAGCCAGGCGCTGCTGGCGGCCTGCCGCCGCGGCGACTGGGACGAGGCGGCGCGGCTGCGGTCCCTGTTCGTTCCGGCGGAGGATTTCCGCGAGGCGCATGGCTTCATCCCGGTGCTGCATGCGGCGGTCGGCTTCGCGGGCGTGGCGGAGATGGGCCCCGCCCTGCCGCTTCTCGACACGCTGCCTGCCGGGCTGCATGGGCGGGTGCGCGCGCTCGCCGCCGACCTGGTCGCGACCGAGGCGACGCGCGGCGGCCCCCGGCCCGCCTAGGTCCCGGCGCGGGGAGGCTCAGTCCTCGTAGGCCTTGCCGCGCGCGAGGAAGCCGTCGGTGTCGATGAGCCGGTTGATGCCGGCGAAATCGAGCATGCGGTTGCGCCAGGGCGTCGTCGTGCCGTTGTCCTTGAGGCTGCGGAAATAATCCTGCAGCGCGAAGGACAGCGCCCGTACGGTGCCGCCCGGGAAGATCACCAGCTTGTAGCCGATCTTCTCGAGTTCCTCGCCCGCGTAGATCGGCGTCTTGCCACCCTCGACCATGTTGGCCATCACCGGCACCGTGCCGGCATAGCGCTGTGCGACCTGCACCAGGTGGTCGTGAGTGGGCGGCGCCTCGACGAAGATCATGTCGGCGCCGGCCGCCGCATAGGCATCGGCGCGGTCGAGCGCGGCGTCGAAGCCCTCGACCGCGATCGCATCGGTGCGGCAGATGAGCGCCATGTCGCCCTGGCGCGCGTCGAGCGCCGCCTTGATCTTGCCGACCATCTCCGCCTTGGACACCAGCGTCTTGTCCTTGAGATGCCCGCAGCGCTTGGGCATCGACTGGTCCTCGAGCTGGACGGCCGAGGCGCCCGCGCGCTCGAAGCCGCGGATGGTGCGCTGGACGTTGAGCGCGTTGCCGAAGCCGGTGTCGATGTCGACGATCACGGGGATCGTCGCGCGTTCGCGGATCGCCGCGAGCGTCTCCAGGACCTCGGTCGAGGAGACCAGTCCGATATCGGGAAACCCGAACCGCGTGTAGCAGATCGACGCGCCGGAGAGATAGGCGGCCTCGAAGCCGGCCTGTTCGACGAGCATCGCGGAGAGCCCGTCGTAGATTCCCGGTGCGACGACGATGCCGGGTTGCGCGAAGCGCTGCTTGAGCGAGACCATGGGACGATCATCCGTGCTGGCGTGGACCGGCGGGCAGCATGGACGAAAACGCGGCGCCGTGCATCAGGCCGCGGCGGCGCGGCCGCCATGCATCTCGATGCGGTTGCGGCCGTTGTGCTTCGCCCGGTAGAGCGCCTCGTCCGCCTGGTTCATCGCCTCCTGCAGGTCGAGGTCGGGGACGATGCGCGTCGCCGCCAGCCCGATGCTGACCGTCGCGTCGATCTGCACCGGACCCTCCGGGCCGCGGATCATGAACGGGGTGCCGCGCATCGCGTCGCAGAGCTTGTGCGCGACGAACAGGGCGCTGGGCGCCGGCGTGCGCGGCAGCAGGACGCAGAACTCCTCGCCGCCCATCCGCGCGATGAAGTCCGAGGCGCGCAGCGCGGCGCGCCAGCGTGCCGCCGCCTCGCGCAGGACCGCGTCGCCGGCGGCATGGCCCCAGCCGTCGTTGATGCGCTTGAAATGGTCGATGTCGAGCATCAGGACCGTGATGGGCTCGCCGGTCGCGTCGGGCATGGTGCGGAACTCGGCGAGGAACGCCTCGAGGCCGCGGCGATTGGCGATCTCCGTCAGGTGGTCGGTATGGATGTCGGTCATCAGCGCCTTGTTGGCGGCGCTCAGGTCGGCGCGCATCCGGCGCTCGCGTGCCAGCGTCTCCGAGGCGATCACCGCGCTCGTGATGTCGCTGTAGAGCGCGACATAGCGCAGGATCCTGCCCCAGGCGTCCTTGAAGGGGATGATGGTCGCGTTGACCCAGAAATAACGGCCCGACTTGTTGCGGTTGCGCAGCGTGCCATGCCAGATCCGGCCGGCGGAGATGGTATCCCAGAGCTCGCGGTAGAATTCCGGCGGGTTGTTGCCGGAGTTGAACATCCGGTGATCCTGGCCGATCACCTCGCGCCGCGCGTAGCCGCAGGCGCGCAGGAACGCGTCGTTGACATCGATGATCCGGCCGCGCGCGTCGGACTCCGACACCATGACATGCTCGCCGATCGCGAGGCTCTGGTTGCGCATCTCGATGACCGACGCCTCATAGCGCAGATACCAGCGGTAGATGAAGAAGAGCGCGACCGAGATCAGGATCGCCGCGATGGCCGAACCGATCAGCATCGGCATCTGCTGTGCCAGATGCTGGCGTGCGAGCGTCGCCTTGTCCGCGGACATCGCGAGGACGAAGGGGTGCGTGGCGCTGCCGCGGAAGGCGACGATCAGGCCGTCGGCCGCGGCGCCGGTGATCGTCCCTCGGCCCTGGGTCGCCGCCGCCGGGACCAGCCGCTGGCCGAGCGCGGCGGTGTCCCGCGCGGCGCGGTTATGCGCCAGGATGCGGTTCGCCGCGAGATCGAACAGGGCGATCTCGGCGGCGATGTCCTCGCGCAGACCGAGCCACAGGTCGGAAAAGAACGACAGGTCGATCGCGACGACCCAGCGCCGGTCCGGTGTGCCCGGTGCCGCCGCGCGGCTCGCGAGCCAGATCGCGGCGTCGGCGGCGGCGGGCGTGCCGAGATCGCCCGCGTCCCGGCCCGCGAGGACCTGTCCGTAGGCGAGGCCGCGCGCCGGATCGACGGTTCCGGGCGCGGGGAGCGCGCCGGGAGGCAGGAGTTTTCCGAGATTGGCCGCGTTCGAACTCGCGCGCACCGTGCCGGTCTCGTCGGCCAGGGACAGGCTCCGTATCACCGGCGCGTCTGCAATGAGGTCGCCCAGCAGCCGGGTCGTCGCCGGCGCGGCGAGGCGTGCGTGCTCCGCCGCGTCGGCGCCACGCAGATCGATCATCATGCCGGCAAGGAGCGCGCGCGCGGCCGCGACGTCGAGCGAGCGCGAGACATGGTCTTCCAGGACCACGATGCTGGCTTCGGCGCGCTGCTCGAAATTGGCGAGATGGCTCGTCCGGGTGATCGCGAACTGCATGGCGAACCCGCCCCAGATGAGAGCCTGGAAGGCGACGAATGCGGCCACGAACGACAGGCGGAAGCGCCGTGGATCGATGCTCAGCCTCGGGCGTGCGGCCATGGTCAGCCCTGCCGGACTGGCGCGACGGGCGGACTGCAGCGGCGCGTCGCCAGGAAGTGGAGTACCAGGGTCGCGAACCAGCGGCGCATGCGGGCGGGGGCCTCCGGGGGAAGCTCGAGGACGCCGGAATAGATTAAATTTTAGTATACTGCAACCGAATTGTTACGTCTCACCCACCGACAGACGCGCGGAAAACCGCGAAAACTCGGCGAGCGTCTCGATCCCGGCGGTCTCGGCGAGGAGTTCCGCCGCCCGCGCCGCGCCGAAGGCCGGGGTGGCGAGGTCCAGGAACTTCGCCTTGATCGCGGCCTCCGGGTATGGGTCGTCGGCGTCGCCGCGATTGCTGGCGCGCACGCTCTCGAACACCGCGCCATCGGCGAGCGTGACCTGGACCCGTGCCGGGCGCTGCGCGGGCAGGCGCGCGGTCATCGCGGGATCCTCGGCGACCTCGACCCGCGCGGCGAGGGCCCGTGTGGACGAGTCCGACAGCGCCTCGGTGCGAAAGGCCGGCACGTCGGCCACGCCGCGCAGCAGGAACGAGGCCGCCGCCCAGGGCAGGGAGAACCGCGCCGCGAGCGCGTTGTGGGGCGCGCGCCCGTCGAGTTCGGCGGCGGCGCCATAGGTCTCGATCCGCACCGTCGCGATGCGTGCTGGATCGGGGCGGCCATGGCGGGCGACCAGATCCTCGAGCGCGTCGAGCGCGGCGTGGTTGTAGCGGCAGCAGGCGTGGCGCTTGAAATAGTTGCGCGCGATCTCCCAGCGCGTGCCGAGCGCCTCGGTCATCAGCGCGGGCTTGAAATCCTGGCCGCTGATCCGGCCGAAGACCGTGGCGACGCCGTCGCGCTCGCCCGTGAAGCCCGATGCCGCCATCTCCCAGGCCATCAGCCCGAGCTGGTTGGCGACCCCGGCATAGGCGTTGCGCACGGTGCCGCCCTCGAGCGCGGTGCGCATCGAGGTGGCGAGCGACAATGCGGCGGCGATGTTGACGCAGCGCGCGATGGCGGCCGCGTCGGCGCCGGCAAGGCGCGCGACGGCCACCGCCGCGCCGACCACGCCCCAGGTGCCGTGCGGATGATAGCCGGGGCGCAGATTGGCCGCCGCGCCGATCCGCGCCCCGATCTCGTAGCCGAGGCAGAAGGCGAGCAGGGCGTCGGCGCCGCTCGCCCGCGCGCGTTCCGCCGCGACGATGCAGGCCGGCAGGACATGGATCGCCGGATGGCCGCGCGCGAAGCGGTTTCCTTCGTCGAGCTCGAGCGCCGTCCCGGCGACGCCGTTGACGAATGCCGCGGCCGAGGCCGGCAGGCGATGCGTGGTCGCGATCACCGCGCTCGCCGGGCCGCTGCCCCCGGACGCCGCGAGGCGCGCGGCCAGCGCCGCGATCTCCGGCTCCCGCTGTCCGGCCGCGATCGCGCCCAGCGTATCGGCGAGAACGAGCCGCGCGCGTGCACGCGTCGCGGGGTCGATATCCTCGAGCCGCGCGCGGGCCGCGAAGCCGCTCCATGTCGCGAGCCAGTCGGTGCCGGTCATCTTGGTCCCCGCCACGGTTGCAATCCGGGGCGCATGTCATGGCAAGCTGGCGCCGTGCGCAAGACCCCTCGGTCGGGCGGCGCGGATGGAGGGTGATGATGAGCGCGATCCCGGCAACCCAGCTGGTGCGGAACTTCCTCGGCGCCATGGAGGCGCGCGACCTCGCGGCCGCGCGCGCCATGCTCGCGCCGGGTTTCGCGATGACCTTTCCCGGCGGGTCGCGCTTCGCGACGCTGGAGGAGCTGATCGCCTGGGCGCGTCCGCGCTACCAATGGGTCAGGAAGCGCTACGACCGTTTCGACGAGGCGCCCGGCGCGGATGACGGCGAGCGCATCGTTTATTGCTACGGCACGCTGTACGGCGTCTGGCCGGACGGCACGGCCTTCGAGGGCATCCGCTTCATCGACCGTTTCGCGGTGCGCGGCGGCCTGCTCGCCGACCAGCTGGTCTGGAACGACCTCGCCGAGATCCAGGCCCGCGGCCGGACTTGAGCGGCCGCGGCCAGGCCTCCCGCGACCTGATCCCCTGCGGTCAAACCACCGCTTGATCCGCCCGCCCGCTGCTTGTAGAACCCGCCCAGTCCCAACGGGCGCCGCAGTAGCTCAGGGGTAGAGCAGCGCATTCGTAATGCGCGGGTCGGGGGTTCAATTCCCTCCTGCGGCACCATTCCCCAAAATCAGGGCGTTTCAAGGCGGCTCACAAAGCCGCTCGGGAAGCGCTGTTTTCCGTTGTGGCACAAGGGCTTAGATATAGCCTGATCCGGCATGATCCGGGGTGGCGCGACCTGCCCTAGCGCTGCAAAGTGTGGGAGCATATGTTAGTCCGTGTGGGACTGGCCGGCCGGGGGCCGCCCGAGTGTGGGACCGATCCCGGCGGGAGGCTCGACGAGTGGCGAACCTAACGGATCGAGGCGTGGCGGCGGCGAAGCCGCGCGCGAAGGCTTACAGGTTGAGCGACGGCGCCGGCCTATTGCTGGCGGTCAGGCCCGGCGGCGCTAAAAGCTGGGTTGTCCGGGTGCAGGCGGCCGGCAAGCGCTCGGACGTGGGGCTGGGGAGTTTTCCCGAGATCGGCTTGGCCGAGGCGCGCCGGCTGGCGACCGAGGTCAGGCGGTTGGCACGCGAGGGCCTGGACCCCGCCGCCGAGCGCGACTTGCGCCGGCACCGGGCGGCCGAGGCGCAAGCGGCTGAAATCGCCCAGCTGCGCGAGGCCGAGCAAGGCACGTTCGCGACGCTGCTACGCGAAACGATGACGGCGCGCGCCGCTTCCTGGCGCTCGGGCCGGACCGCGGCGATATGGGAGGCGACATTCGCTCGCCACGTGCTGCCGGCGCTCGGCAGCGTGCCGGTGGCGAAGATCGACGCGCCGGCGATTGCCGGTGCGTTCCGGTCCGTGTGGCAATCGGCGCCCGGGCTGGCCGAGCGGTTGCTGGACCGCACCGGGGCCGTGTTGAAGTATGCCGCCGCCCGCGGCTTCAAGGCGGCGCCGGCCGCCGCGAACATGCGCGAGCTTGTGCGGGCCGGGCTGCTGCCGCCGCTGAAAGCCGGCAAGCGCTTTCCGGCGTTGCCGTGGGAAACGCTGCCGGACTTCTGGCGCGCGCTCGAAGCCGAGGAAGGGCTGGGCGCGCGAGCGCTGGCGCTGCTGGTCCTGACGGCGCAGCGGAGCGGATCAGTCCGCGCCGCCCGCTGGGGCTGGCTCGACTTTGCCGGCGCGCCGAGCCTGGTGATCCCGGCCGAGGCGATGAAGCGCCGCGCCGAGGAAGATCAGGGGCCGCATCGGGTGCCGCTGCCGCCGGCTGCGCTGGACGTGCTGGCGCGGGCGTTCCGGGTGGCGACCGGCGCACCGGCGACGGCCGCGGATCTTCCGGCGATTGCTGCCCGGATGCCCGGAGGGCTGATCTTCCCGAGCAACCGCGCGACGCCGCTTAGCGACGTGACGCTGCTGGCCGTGGTCCGGCGCATGAACGGCGCCACGAAGCCGACGCCGTGGGCCGACCGCGACGGGCGCCCGTGCGTGCCGCATGGGATGCGCGCGAGCTTTTCCGGTTGGATCGACGACACGCGCCCGGGCGAGCGCGAGACGGCCGAGCGCCAGTTGGCGCACGTGATCGGCAATCGGGCGAGCGCCGCCTATAGGCGCGGCGACGTGTTCGAGCGCCGCGCGCGACTGATGGACGAATGGGCGCAGCACGTGACCGGCGCGACCGCTGCCGCTGCCGTGGTGCCGTTGCCGACGCGCAAGGCGCGCGTGCGTCCCTGACC
>CAYSUY010000126.1:0-311 GCA_964434345.1 uncultured Acetobacteraceae bacterium | reverse complement strand
GGCGCCGACCGTGGCGACGATGGCGCCGGCCGCGGCGCGCGTGCGCTCCTAACCCTTCGAGCCGGGAACACGTGGGAACACCGGGAACACGCCGATACCACAAGGCTTTCGAGGTGTTCCCGGCACGCTGCGGGCGCCGGGAACAGGCGGGAACACGGCCGCCGGCCGCCGGTGCGGAAAGGTGCGGAAAGGTGCGGGGCGCCGCCAGCCGAGGGGTAGGGGGCCGAATGTTGGGGCGAAGGGGCGCCGCAATGCACGGGGTTTCATCCAGGGATTTTTTCCCCGCTGAGATTTATCCCGCCGAGGGAAAG
>CAYSUY010000125.1:0-12188 GCA_964434345.1 uncultured Acetobacteraceae bacterium | reverse complement strand
CTCCGGCACGCGCAGCACGGCATCGGGGGTGCCGCTCGCGATCACGCGTCCGCCATTGACGCCGGCGGCGGGGCCCATGTCGATGAGGTAATCGGCTTCCTTGATCGCCTCTTCGTCATGCTCGACGACGATGACGGTGTTGCCGAGATCGCGCAGCCGCTTGAGCGTCTCCAGCAGACGCGCATTGTCGCGCTGATGAAGACCGATCGACGGCTCGTCGAGGACGTAGAGGACGCCGGTGAGACCGGAGCCGATCTGGGAGGCAAGCCGGATGCGCTGGCTTTCGCCGCCCGACAACGTGCCCGAGGAGCGCGCGAGGGTCAGATACTCGAGCCCGACGTTCATCAGGAAGCCGAGCCGCTCGTTGATCTCCTTGAGGATACGGCTCGCGATCTCGCGCTGCTTGGGCGTCAGCTTCTCATCCAGACCGCGGAACCACGCCTGCGCCCGCTCGATCGACATCTCGGCGATCTGCCCGAGATGCAGGGCATCGATGCGGACCGCGAGCGATTCCGGCTTGAGGCGGTGACCACCGCAGGCGTCGCAGGGCTTCGACGACTGGAAGCGCTGAAGTTCCTCGCGCAGCCACGCGCTGTCGGTCTCCTTCCACCGGCGATCGAGATTGGGAACGACCCCTTCGAACGGCTTCGACGTCGTGTAGCTGCGCAACCCGTCGGAGAAAGCCATGGTCACGGCGTCGCCGCCGGTTCCGAAGAGGATCGCGTCCTGGACCGTCTTCTTGAGCTTGCCGAACGGTGTCGACATCGCGATGCCGAAATGGCGCGCGAGGCTTTCGAGCGTCTGGTCGTAATACGGCGACGGCGTCGACGCCCAGGCGGCGATGGCGCCTTCGGCCAGCGACAGACCGGGATCGGGGACCACAAGGTCGGGATCGAAATAGAGGTTCACGCCCAGCCCGTCGCAGCTCGGACAGGCGCCGTGCGGCGAGTTGAAGGAGAACAGACGCGGTTCGATCTCCGGAATCGTGAAGCCGGAGACCGGACAGGCGAATTTGGACGAGAAGACGGTGATCTCGCCGTCGTCGGCGTTCTGCGCATGGAGAAGGCCTTCGGTCAGCGCGAGCGCGGTCTCGATCGAGTCCGCGAGCCGGTTGCCCAGGTCGGGGCGGACGACGACGCGGTCGACGACGATCTCGATGTCGTGCTTGCGCTTCTTGTCGAGGGCAGGGACCGCGTCGATCTCGTGAAGCGTGCCGTCGACCTTGACGCGCTGAAACCCGCGCTTCTGCAGGTCCTGGAGCTCCTTGCGGTACTCGCCCTTGCGACCGCGCACGATCGGCGCGAGCAGGTAGAGCCGCGTGCCCTCCTTCATCGCCATGATGCGATCGACCATCTGCGTCACGGTCTGTGCCTCGATCGGCAGGCCGGTGGCCGGCGAATAGGGCGTGCCGATCCGCGCGAACAACAGGCGCAGATAATCGTAGATCTCCGTGACCGTGCCGACGGTCGAGCGCGGGTTGCGCGACGTCGTCTTCTGCTCGATCGAGATCGCGGGCGACAGCCCCTCGATCGAATCGACGTCGGGCTTCTGCATCAGTTCGAGAAACTGCCGCGCATAGGCAGACAGGCTTTCGACGTAGCGGCGCTGCCCCTCGGCGTAGATCGTGTCGAAGGCAAGGGACGACTTGCCGGACCCCGAAACGCCGGTCACGACCACCAGCGCGTCGCGCGGCATGGTCACGTCGATGCTCTTGAGGTTGTGCTCGCGTGCGCCGCGGACGACGATCTGCTGCTGGCTTGCGGCACGGTGCTGGGTCGGCGCGTCGGACATTGTTTCGGCTTTCGGTCACCCGTTGAACGGCGCGCAATATAGGGCGATGCCCGCAAGGCGAGAGGGGCATTCTCGGGCGGACGCACGCCAAAAGTAGCCCCCTCCAGTTCCCGAATTGTTCTGGATTTCGAGCCGATCCACGATTATCGTCTCCGCGTGATCGGGCCGTGTGGTCCGGCACGCATCGCGAGCAGAGGAAGGGCCCTAGCCATGGCGGGCAGCGTCAACAAGGTGATCCTGATCGGTAATCTGGGGCGCGACCCCGAAATCCGGTCGTTCCAGAACGGCGGACGGGTCTGCAATCTGCGGATCGCGACCTCGGAAACCTGGAAGGACAAGACCTCCGGCGAGCGCAAAGAGCGCACCGAGTGGCACGCGATCGCGATCTTCAACGACAATCTCGTGACGATTGCCGAGCGCTACCTCAAGAAGGGCTCGAAGGTCTATGTCGAGGGTCAGCTCGAAACCCGCAAATACACCGACAAGGACGGGAACGAACGCTACACGACGGAAGTCACCCTGCGCCCCTATCGCGGCGAATTGACCCTGCTCGACGGTCGTAGCGGTTCCGGCGGTGGCGGTGGCGGTGGCGGGATGGACGAACCGGGTGGGTATGACGATCGCGGTGGCGGCGAGATGTCCTCGGCACCGCGTGGCGGCGGCGCGACGGCGCGGCCCCGCAAGAGCGACATGGACGACGACATCCCGTTCTGAATCCTGGTGGCTCCGGGGCCTCCGCACGGAGGCTTCGGGGCACCACGAAAAAGACCGTTTTTCAGCGGCTTGGACGAGTCCAAGCTTGAGCCGGAGCGCCGTCTGATCTAGGGTAAGAGCGTATCGAATCCGCGCTGCAAGGGCGCTACTCCGCAGGGGCACAGTGACAGATCCCGCAGGCGCTTCGCCGGGCGATATCGCGCCGATAACGATAGAAGAGGAGATGAAGCGCTCCTACCTCGATTACGCGATGAGCGTGATCGTGGCGCGCGCGCTTCCGGATGTCCGCGACGGCCTGAAGCCCGTGCATCGCCGGATCCTCTACGCGATGAACGAGGCCGGGTACGACTGGACACGCCCGTTCCGTAAATCAGCCCGCGTCGTCGGCGACGTCATGGGCAAATACCATCCGCACGGCGATGCCGCGATTTATGACGCGCTCGTCCGCATGGCCCAGGATTTCTCGATGCGGCTGCCGCTCATCGAGGGGCAGGGCAATTTCGGATCGATGGATGGCGATCCGCCCGCGGCGATGCGCTACACCGAAGCGCGCCTGCACAAGGCGGCCGGGGCGTTGCTGCTGGACATCGACAAGGAAACCGTCGACTTCCAGGCGACCTACGACGAGCAGACCGTCGAACCCCTGGTGCTCCCGGCGCAATACCCGAACCTCCTCGTGAACGGTGCCAACGGGATCGCCGTGGGCATGGCGACCAACATCCCGCCTCATAATCTCGGCGAGATCGTCTCCGCCTGCATCGCCTTCATCGACGACCCTGCGATTTCGGAGCTGCGCCTGATGGAGATGGTGCCAGGGCCGGATTTCCCGACCGGCGGCATCATCATGGGCCGGCTCGGCCTGCGCGAGGCCTATCGCAGCGGGCGTGGCAGCGTCATCGTGCGCGGCCGGACGGCCGTGGAGGATATCCGCAAGGACCGCCAGGCGATCGTGATCAACGAAATCCCCTATCAGGTGAACAAACTTCGCCTGATCGAGCGGATCGCCGAGTGCGTCCAGGAAAAGCTGATCGAAGGGATCTCCGACCTGCGCGACGAGTCCGACCGCGACGGGGTGCGCGTGGTCATCGAACTCAAGCGCGACGCCCTGCCCGAGATCGTCCTGAACCAGCTCTATCGCTTCACGCCGTTGCAGACCTCGTTCGGGTTCAACATGCTCGCCCTCAATGGCGGGCGACCCGAGTTGATGGGGTTGCGCGGGATCCTCTCCGCCTTCTGTGGGTTCCGCGAAGAGGTGATCACCCGCCGGACCCGGTTCGAACTGCGCAAGGCGCGCGAGCGGGCCCATATCGTGATCGGACTGGCGCTCGCCGTGGTCAATCTCGACCCCGTCATCGCGTTGATCCGCCGTGCTCCGGATCCCGTGGCGGCCAAGAACGATCTCATGGCGCGCGACTGGCCGGTTCAGGACATCGGTCCCTATATCGACCTGGTCGATGAGGCGGGGCGCGGCATCGTCGATGGCGCGTATCGCTTGTCCGAGACGCAGGCGCGCGCGATCCTCGAATTGCGTCTGCAGCGGCTTACGGGTCTCGAGCGGGACAAGCTGATCCAGGAGCTCCGCGACCTCACCGCGCAGATCGGCGACCTGCTGGACATCCTCGGTTCGCGTCCGCGCGTGATGGCGATCATGCGCGAGGAACTTCAGAAGATCAGCGACGAATTCGACACCCCGCGCCGTACGACCCTGGAAGACAGCGACGTCGACACCGACATCGAGGACCTCATCCAGCCCGAGGACATGGTCGTCACCGTGACGCACCAATCCTACATCAAGCGGGTTCCGGTCTCGGCCTATCGCGCGCAGCGACGTGGCGGCAAGGGACGCTCCGGGATGGCGACGCGCGACGAGGATGTCGTCGCCCGGCTGTTCATCGCCAACACCCACCAACCGGTCCTGTTCTTCACGGCCCGGGGCATGGTCTACCGGCTGAAATGCTACCAGCTCCCGCTCGGCACGCCGCAGGCGCGCGGCAAGCCGATCGTGCAGCTCCTGCGGTCCCTTCCACCGGGCGAGGAAATCGCTGCCGTCATGCCGCTGCCGCAGGACGAGAGCACCTGGGACGGGCTTCACGTCATGTTCGCGACATCGGCGGGCAATGTCCGCCGCAACGCGCTCTCGGATTTCCTGAATGTCCGGGCGAACGGCAAGATCGCGATGAAGCTCGAGGAGGAGGGCGAGGCCCTGATCGGGGTGATGCCCTGCTCGGACGACGACGATGTCCTCCTGTCGACCAGCGGCGGCAAGTGCATCCGCTTCGCGATCGACGAGGTCCGGCTCTTCGCCGGGAGGTCGTCGACGGGCGTGCGCGGCATCAGGCTCGCCGAAGGCGACAGCGTGATCGCGATGTCGATGCTGCGCCATGCGCAGTTCGACATCGCAGAGCGCGACGCCTATCTGCGCCTGTCGCGCAAACGCCGCGGCATCGAGGACACGGACGCCCAGGACCAGCCTGCCGGCGACATGCCGGCGCATGAAACGATCGACGGCTCGACGGATGGCGTCCAGCCGGAGGTCACCCTGTCGGAAGAGCGCTACGCCGAGTTCGCCCGGGCCGAGGAGTTCGTCCTTGCCGTCACGGCAAACGGTTTCGGCAAGCGCAGCTCGGCCTACGAATTCCGCGTCACGGGACGGGGCGGGCAGGGCTTCGCGAGCATCGAGACGTCCGAACGCAACGGTCCGGTGCTCGCCTCCTTCCCCGTCGCGCATGGCGACCAGATCATGCTGGTGACGGATGGCGGACAGGTGCTGCGCATCCCGGTCGACGATATCCGGATCGCCGGACGCAAGACGCAGGGCGTCGTTCTCTTCCGTGTCTCCGACGGCGAAAAGGTAGTCTCGGTATCACGCATCGGTGAGGAGGCCGAGGATGCGGGCGGGGGCGACAAGCCAGCGGATCTGTGACGAGGAAAGGCCATGACGCACCAACGGATCGCGATCTACCCGGGAACCTTCGACCCGGTGACCAATGGCCATCTCGACATCATCGGCCGTGGCGCCCAACTGGTCGATCGCCTGATCGTCGCTGTCGCGGTCAACGCCGGCAAGGGACCGCTCTTCGAACTCGAGGATCGCGTGGACCTGCTTCAGGAAGAGATCCGTCATCTTCCCCATTCCATCGCCGCGCGGATCGAGGTGCGACCGTTCCGTTCGCTGCTGATGCGCTTCGCCGAGGAATGCGGCGCGGGTCTCATCCTGCGCGGTCTGCGTGCCGTATCGGATTTCGAATACGAATTCCAGATGGCCGGGATGAACCATCGCCTCAATCCTGCGATCGAGACCGTGTTCCTCATGGCGTCCGAGACGCATCAGTTCATCTCGTCGCGCTTCGTCAAGGAAATCGCGCGCCTCGGCGGCGATGTCGGCAGCTTCGTCAGCCCGCGTGTCGTGGCGCGCATGCAGCGGCAATTCGGTGCCGGACAATCGCTGCCGGCATCCGATCCGGCCGCGCCGACCCTGCCGCAACTCGCGCCCCGCGCGCCACTCTGACCGAGGCTGAGGCAGCGACGCGGCGTTGACCTCTTCGCTGCGCCGCCCTAGGTTCGCGACCGTCTCGCTTCCCCGGCGAGCCCGTAGCTCAATTGGTAGAGCATCGCACTTTTAATGCGGTTGTTCCGGGTTCGAGTCCCGGCGGGCTCACCATCCCGGGCGTCGCACACGCGCCGATGGGCGGGACATCTCAGGTCTGGCGCTTGGCTTCCGGTTTCACCGTGACGATCATCACGCCGCCCAGGATCAGGGCAGCGCCCAGCAATTCCATGCGTGTCATCGTTTCGCCGAGGCCGAACGTGCCGAGCACGAGTGTGGTCACGGGGCCGACGGCGCCGATCAGGGCGACCTGATTGGCACCGACGCGGCGCAGCGCCTCGGCGACGATGAAGACCGGCAGGATCGTGCTGATCACCGCTATCAGTCCCGCATAGCCATAGACGGGCAGGGGAAGGTCGACCAGGGATGGTCCGTCGGCGAGCAGGAAATGGATCATGCTGGCGACGAACGCAGCGATGTTCGCATTGGCCGAAAAGACCATTCCGCCGACCCGGCCAATGACCTGGCTCGCGGCGACGAGATAGACGGCATAGGCAGCAGCGCCGCCGAAGATCAGCAGCGCGCCACGCAGGACGTCCTGGCCGTCGAGATCGGCAGATGGCAGGAGGACGAGCGCGAGCCCGGCATAGCTCGATGCCAGGGCCGCGATCTCCCGCGCACCGATCCTCTTGCCAAGGAAACTCGCTGACAAAAGCAGGACGATGGTGGGGTACAAGAACAGTATCAGGCGGCCGAGCCCTGCGTTGACATATTGCAGCCCCGCCATGTCGAGCCAGCTGGCGACGTAATGGCCGATCAATCCGATCGCGACGATCTGGATCCAGTCGCGTGGCGTGACGGCGACGCGGCGCGGTCCGGTCGCGAACCAGATGGCGACCGCGGCGAAAGCGGGCAGCGACAATCCCAGACGCAGCGCGAGCAGCGTCGTCGGATCGATGTCGTACGCATAGACGAGGCGCACCAGGACGGGACGGATCGAAAAGCAGATGACGCCGATGACGGCGAACAGGCTTCCGAGAGCATGCGGCGACACGCGGGGATCCCCCGAAGCCGGCACCATGCCGGGATGACGGCTTCGGCCGGGATGGCCAAGCGCCGAGGCTTGTGATTGTCTGCCGCACCCTATCCGCACGGACCTTCGTTTCGGAAGCCCCGTGCGCGACCGACAACAGACGGGATCGACGATGTCTTCCTCCGCGCCTTCACTCCTCCGCACCCATGTCCAGAACCCGCTCGACGGCAGTCTGCCGGACTTCCACGTGACGCCTGAGATCTGGTCGGCGGCAGCGTCGCGGCATCCCGCGCTCGCGGCGCGACTCGACGTTTCGATCGGCCGGACGCGCGCGGATTTCGACGCCGCGATCGGCGATGCCGAGATACTGGTCACCTGGGTCGGGGTCGCCAAGGAAACGATGGATGCGATCGCGCACAGCGCACCCCGACTGCGGATGGTGTTCTGCACGTCGGCCGGACTCGAGCGGCTGATGCCGCTCGACTGGCTGCCGTCGCGCATCGCGCTCCTCAACAACAGCGGCACGCACAGCGCCAAGGCCGGCGAATGGGGGATCATGGCGATCCTCATGCTGGCGAACCACATGCCGGTCTTCGCGACCCATCAGCGCGAGCGTCGCTACGAAAAGATATTCTCGTCGAGCGTCGCCGGCCGCACCCTTGTCGCAGTGGGCACCGGGGCCATGGCCGTCGACACGCTGCGTCTCGCGAGATCCCTGGGCATGCGCGTGATCGGCGTACGCAACACTGCGCTCCCGCACGCGGGATGCGATGCGGTGGTGACGACCGCTGACCTCGACCGCGTGCTGCCGGAAGCGGATTTCCTGCTGCTCACCTGTCCACTGACGCCGCAGACCCGCAACCTGATCGATCGCCGCCGCATCGCCCTGCTCAAGCCGCAGGCCGGGATCGTCAACATGGCGCGCGGCGCCGTGATCGATCAGGAGGCGCTTTGCGACGCTCTTGATGCGGGACGTATCGCCGGCGCCGTCCTCGATGTCGTGACGCCCGAACCGCTGCCGGCGGACTCGCGGGTGTGGACGACCCGCAACCTTTCGCTCGTGCCGCATGTCTCGGCGGACGACCCGCTCACCTACACGCCGCGCTCGCTCGATATCTTCTTCGCCAATTTCGCGCGCTGGATCGCGGGCGAACCGATGCCCAACCAGATCGATCCCGCGCGCGGCTACTGACCACGCGCGGGATTTCCGGTCACAGCATCACTTCGATGAGATAAGGGCCCGGCGCGGCGAGGCCGGCGCGGAAGGCGCGTGCCATCTCCTCGATCGTGGTCGCCCGGCTGCCCGGGACACCCATGCCACCGGCGATCGCGACCCAGTCGATATCCGGATTGGCGAGGCTCAGCATGTCGAGCGCCTTGCGTCCGGGATTGGCGCCCACATTCATCAATTCGTGGCGCAGGATCGCGTAACTCCGGTTCGACCAGATCAGCGTGATGATCTTCAGGTTCTCGCGCGCATGCGTCCACAGGGCCTGGACGGTGTACATGGCGCTTCCATCCGCCTGCAATCCGATCACCTGCCGGTCGGGGCAGGCGACGGCCGCGCCGGTGGTCAGGCACAGACCCTCGCCGATCGCGCCGCCGGTCAAGGCGAGCCAGTCATGCGGCGCTGCGCCATGCGTCGCCTTGAAGAAGCCACGCCCCGTCGTGATGGACTCGTCGACGACGATGGCGTTCTCGGGGATCAGATGAGCGAGGGCAGCGGCGATGCTCTCCGGGTTCAGCGCGCCGGACGGCATGGGCGGCAGCGCGGCTTCGGGAATGGCGGCCGCGCGCGGCGCCCCCAGGTGATCGGCCAGGGCTTCGAGCGCGCCCACGAGATCGGCACGATGTGGCACGTGTCGGGCGCGAACAGGCTCGGCTTGCCGGGATAGGCGAAGAAAGCAGTCGGCGCCTTGGCGCCGCACAGCACAATGGAGCGCGTATCCTTGAGCGCCGCGAGCGCCTGATCGACGGGGTAGGGGACGCGCTCGATCGGCAGTCGTCCGCGGCCGCGCGCAACCCGCGCGTTGGAGCCCTCGGCAAGGATCCGGCATCCCGTCGCGGCCGCGATCCGCGCCGCCGCCTTCTGTCCAGCATCCCGCAGCGCGATCCCGCCGAGCAACAACGTGGCGTCGCCGGCGCGCAGGGCTTCGGCCGCGACGCGGACGGTCTCGGTGAAGACCGGAAGACGCGTCGCGAGCGGCGGCAGGGACGCGACCCCGGCGCCCTCGTTCCAGGCCGTGTCGGCAGGAAGGATGAGCGTCGCGACCTGTCCTGGCGGCGCCAGCGCGGCGGCGATCGCCTCGGCGCCGTCAACGGCCACGTCGCGCGCGCTCATCGACGTCTTCACCCAGTGGGACACGGGGCGCGCGATGCCTTCGATGTCGCTGGTCAGCGGCGCGTCGAACTGGCGATGGTAGGTCGCATGCTCGCCGACGATGTTGACGACACCTGATTTCGCCTTTTTCAGGTTGTGGAGATTGGCGAGCGCATTGCCGAGCCCCGGCCCGAGGTGAAGCAGCGTCGACGCCGGACGGTCGGTCATCCGGTAATAGCCATCGGCCGCGCCGCTGGTGACGCCCTCGAACAGGCAGAGGACGCAGCGCATCCCGTCGACGCGATCGAGCGCCGCGACGAAATGCATCTCGGACGTTCCGGGGTTCGTGAAGCACACGTCCACGCCGCCCGCGACCATGGTCCTCACGAGGCTCTCGGCGCCGTTCATCGTCATCTCTTCCTCCGGGGTCGCTTCGCTCGCCGGCACGCCAAGGGTCGTGGACGCACCGCCTCCTTTTGCTACAGTCCTTCGCGGACGAAAGCGAGAGGGTCGGACATGGCGGGGGAGCGGGCTGACATCGTGCTGCGCAGGGGACGGATCTTCCGCGGCCTCGCCGAGGGGTTTTGCGAGTCGATCGCCATCTCCGGGGGCACGGTCCAGGCGACTGGCGGCGACGACGCCATCGAGGCCCTGGTCGGTCCCGACACGCAGGTCCTCGATCTCGGCGGACGCGTGGTCGTACCGGGGTTCAACGATGCCCACCAGCACATCCTGATGCTCGGCCTCGCGCAGTTGGAGGTCAATCTGCGCGGCGCGGAGGTGAAGACGCTCGACGAACTGCTGCGCCGCGTGCGGGAGCGCGTCGCCGCCGCGCGTCCCGGCGAGTGGATCATCGGCGGGCGCTACGATCATTTCGAACTGGACGTGAAGCGCCATCCCTACCGGGAGGAACTGGACGCGATCGCACCGGAGAACCCGGTCTTCCTCAAGCGGACCTGCGGCCATATGGGCGTCGCAAATTCGCTGGCGCTTCGCCTCGCGGGGCTCGGCGAACGGGTCTCGCAGCCGCCCGGCGGGCATATCGAGGTCCAGAACGGGCGGCTGACCGGATTGCTCCAGGAACGGGCGCAGGAACTGGTCACGCGCGTCATTCCGCGGTTGCCGCTGGATGCGCTGGTGCAGGGCATCGAGGCAGGTGGTCGTCTTCTGGTCAGCCAGGGCATCACCAGCGTCATGGATGCCGGCGTCGGCCTCAAGCAGGGCCTGGACGACTACGACGCCTTCGTCGAGGCGCGGCGCCAGGGCCGTCTGCCGGTGCGCGCCTATCTCGCGCTCACCGGCGGGCCCAACGGGGTGCAGGACAAGGCGCTGGAGCGCGGCCTGCGCACGGGCCTGGGCGACGACTGGGTCCGTGTCGGTCCGGTCAAGCTCTTCACCGATGGCAGCGCCGGCGGCCTCACCGCGGCGATGTCCGTTCCGTACAAATGCAATTGCGACAATCGCGGGATCTTCATCTGGACCGACAGCCAGCTCGACGAGATGGTCGCGCGCTACAACGCCCACGGGCTGCAGATCGCCATCCACGCGATCGGCGACGCAGCGATCGCCCAGGCGCTCGCGGCGGTCGAAAAGGCGGACCGGGACGTCCCGGTCCTGGGACGGCGCCACCGTATCGAGCATTGCGGATTCATCACGCCCGCGCAGATCGCGACGATGCGCCGGCTGGGCATGACTCTCGCACCCCAACCCGTCTTCCTCTACGAGTTCGGCGACCTCTATGTCGACGTGCTCGGAGACGACCGGCCCATGAAGTCCTATCCGATGCGCAGCTGGCTGGATGCCGGCCTCTCTCCGGCGGCGAGTTCGGACGCGCCCGTGTCGACCTCCGACCCCTTCGTCAACCTCTATGCGATGGTGGAGCGGCGGAGCAACCGGCGCACGCTCCTGGGTGCGCATGAGCGGCTGACGGTCGTGGAGGCCGTACATTGCCTGACACTCAACGGCGCGCATGCCAGCTTCGCAGAGGACATCAAGGGCAGGCTGGTCGCCGGCCAGCGGGCGGATCTTGCCGTCATCGACCGGGACATCTTCACGGCCCCGGCGGAGACCTTGCTGGAGGCGCGGGTCGACCTCACCCTCGTCGACGGAACGGTCGCCTTCGATCGCCACGGCGCGATCGCCACGGCCTGAGCGAGCGGCAGCGTGGCGCGCCATATCGTCCATCGCCTGCTGGTCTCGATCCCCGTCCTGTTCGGGGTTCTGCTCATCGGGTTCTGTCTGCTCCAGGTGGTGCCGACGGACCCGGCGACAGTCCTGGCGGGGCCGACTGCCAGCAAGGCCGAGGTCGACGCGATCAGGACCGCGATGGGGCTCGACGAACCGGTCTGGGTCCAGTTCGCGATCTATCTCGGGCGCGTGCTTCAATTCGACCTCGGTCGGTCGATGATCTCGAACCGGCCGGTGATCGAGGAACTCAGCGGCACGATCGGGCCGACGCTGGAGTTGATGGCGGCAAGCCTCGCCTGGGCGATCCCCGCAGGTCTTACACTGGGCACGCTGGCCGCGGTCAATCGCGGCCGCATCCTCGACCGCGCCATCGTGGCCCTGTCGGTGGCCGGCGTCTCGATGCCGGTATTCTGGTTCGGCCTGCTGCTCATCCAGTATGTCGGGACGGCCCTGGACCTGCTGCCGTTCCAGGGGCGCGGCGGCCCCTTGTGGTCGCTCGACGGTCTGCGCCATGTCGCCCTGCCGGCGATCACGCTGGGAGGGGTGTTCGTCGGTCCGGTCGCGCGAATGACGCGGACATCTCTGCTCGAGGTGCT
>CAYSUY010000124.1:0-12251 GCA_964434345.1 uncultured Acetobacteraceae bacterium | reverse complement strand
CCCGCGCCCTCGGGCCAGCCGGCGTTCACCGAGCGGTGCTTGCGCCCGTCGCGCCAGGCGACGCGCAGCGCCGCGACCGGCGCGCCGCCGGGCGTCGCGGCGGCCGCGAGCACGAGGCACAGCGCCGCGATGCGCGCCGGCAGGAACATGACCGCGGTGTCGAGCCGCGCCGCGGCGGCACCGAAATCGAGATGCCGCGGCGTGCGATGTCCGATCATCGAGTCGAGCGTGTTGATCGCCTTGAGCGCGAGCACGCCGGGCAAACCCAGCATCAGGTACCAGAACACCGGCGCCACGACGCCGTCGCCGAAATTCTCGAACAGGCTTTCGATCGCCGCACGGGCGACGCCATGGGCGTCCAGCGTGTCGGGATCGCGCCCGACGATATGCGCGACCTCGCGCCGCCCCGCCTCGAGCCCCTCCTGCGCCAGCGCCCGGCCCACCGCCGCGACATGATCATGAAGCGAGCGCTGTGCCACCAGCACGCCGATGACGGTGGCCTCGGCGGCCCAGCCCCATTTGGCGTGGACGAAGACGCCATGGGCGGCCCATCCGATGCCGGCGACGAGGGCGACCACGACGATCGTGGCCAGCGCGCCGCGCAGCCGGCGATCGCCGGCACTGCGCTGCGGGCGGTTGAGGCGGCGGTCGAGTCCGGCGACGAGATGGCCGATCGCGACGACGGGGTGCGGGACGAAGCGGAAGACGGGCCGCATGTCGCCGGCCAGCGCGTCGATGGCGAGCGCCAGAAGGAGGATCGCCGGCGGGCCGGCTATCCAGAGCGGAGAAGACAGCGGATCCATCGCGCGGCGCCGGTCACTGCGTGGCGCCGGCCCGCCTGAGCATCGTGACGATCGTGCCGCGGCCGGCCTCCTGCGCATGGCGCAGCGCCGTGCGCCCGGTATGGTCCTGCCGCTTCCAGTCGGCCCCCGCCTTGAGCAGAAGCGAGACGACGGCGGCGTGGCCGCGCCGGGCCGCCGCGATCAGCGCGGTCTCGCCCTGCGGCCCCTCGACCTCGATCGCGGCCTTGCCCGCGAGCAGCGCCGACACCGCGATGTCGTGGCCGCGCTGCGCCGCCTGGAACAGGGCCGTGGATCCGTCGCGGTCGCGGACATCGACACGCGCGCCATTGGCGAGCAGCAATTCGATCGCCTCGGCATGACCGCCTTGCGCGGCGAGGATGATCGCCGGCACGCGTTCGATGTCGATGCCGTTGGCCGATTGGCCGGCCGCGAGCAGGCTGCGCAGCGTGCGGACGTCGCCGGCGCGCGCCGCGTCGGCCACCGGGGCCCGCGACAGCAATTCGATCGTCATCTGGGCGCTGCCCGGCGCGGACGCCAGCAGCGACGGGACAAGCATCAGGGCGGCGATCAGGGCGCGAAGCATGCCGGGAGAGTGACGAGCGACGACCGGCGCCGTCAAGCGCCCCCGACCGCCGGCACCAGCAGCCGCGCGACCCAGTCCGAGGCGGCCAGCGGGGTTTCCGCCGCCGGTGTTCCGTCGTCGCCGCGATGGATGACCACGACGGGCAGGCGCAGCCGCCGCGCCGCCGCGATCTTCGCCTGGGCGACGCGGCCGCCGGCCGCCCGCGTGACCAGCAGGTCGATCCGCGCCCGACGCAGCAATTCCACCTCGTCCGCGACCCGGAACGGGCCGCGCGCGCAGATCAACTCGCCCGCTGCCAGCGGAAGATCGGCAGGCGGAGACGCCACGCGGACCAGGAGGTGGCACTCCTCCAGCCCGGCGAAGGCCGGCAGGTCGTCCGGTTCGACGGTCAGCATCACGCGCCGCCCATGGCGTCGCACCACCTCGCGCGCCGCCCCCGGATCACGGACCTCGATCCACCGGTCGCGCGGATCACGCGGCCAGGGCGGGCGGCGCAACGCCAGAAGCGGGGCGAAGGCGTCGCGCGCGGCGGGCCAGGCGGCACGACGCGACACGCGCGTCAGGGGATGCATCGCGTCGATGACGATCCCGATCCGCTGGACGGCAAGGAAGCGGCCGAAGCGCTCGGCATCGGCCAGCACGGGCCGCGCTTCGGGATGACCGGGATCGAGCAGCGCTACGCTCAGGCGCGGCCCGAACCGGGCCTCCAATATGGCCGCGAGCCGCAGGGCCTGCGGCGTGATGCCGAGCACCAGCAACCGCGGCACGGCGGTCTCGAGCCGCGGGCCCGCCTGCCGGCGCGGCACGGTCATATGGGACGTCATGCGGTACCCCCTCCACCGGCATCCATGTCCGGACGCCAGACAGCATGTCCGGACCGCAGCGAGGAGGGGTCGTCCGGCTACTTTCGGGTCCGCGAGCCCGGGCTCGCGGTTCACCAACCGATGCGGCCGGTGCCCACGAGCCAGGCCGCGGCCAGCGCCAGCGAGGCCAGGGTCATGGGCACCCCGGCCCGGGCATGGTCGGCGAACCCGAACGTCACCCCGGCGGCGGCGGCGCGCTCGGCGACGATCAGGTTCGCGATGCTGCCGACCAGGAAGAAATTCCCGGCAAGCGTGGTCGTCAGCGCCAGCGCCTGGAGGATGCCAGGGCTCCAGTCCGGTTCCGCCGCCAGCAGCAGGATGACGGCCGGGACGTTGCCGATGCTGTTCGAGGCCAGCAGGGCGCCGGGCAGCATCATGCGCAGCGTGTCGAAGCCGAGACCCTGCGCCGCGAGCCAGTCGAGACCGGCGCGCGTGATCCCGGTCTGGGCCAGAGCCGCGTTGATGACGAAGAGGGACGCGAACAGCGCGAGCAGCGGCCAGTCCACCGCCGCGAGCATCTCGCGGCTGGCGAAGCGCCGGCTCGGCAGCAGCGCGGCGGCGACCACCAGCGCGGCGAGGTCCCGAGGCACCGGCGCGAAGAACAGCACGAGCAGGACGAGCGCCGCGATCGCGGCCTTGCGCGCCGGGCCGCGCGCGACCGGCGGCGGTGGCGCGGCGGTGGCGACGGACGGCGCGGCCAATTCCGCGCGCCAGACGACCCGGACCGCGACGACCACGATCGCGAGCGCGCCGATGGCGGGTGGTCCGCAGGCGAGGACGAAGTCGAGGAAATCGAGCCCGCCGACCTGACCGATCACGATGTTCTGCGGGTTGCCCACGATCGTGGCCGCCGATCCGGCATTGGCGGCGCCGGCAAGCGCGGCGAGGAACGGACGCGGATCAAGGCCACGCGCCCGCAACCCGCCGACCAGCAGCGGCGCCATGACGAAGACGACGATGTCGTTGACCAGCACCGCCGACAGGCCGCCGGCAACCATCGTCGTGAGGATCAGAAGGCGCGTCGGCGATCCCGCGGCCGCGGCGATACGCGCCGCGAGATGCGCATGGACCCCGGCGGCGGCAAACCGGTCCGACAGGATCATCAGCGCGAAGAGCAGGACCAGCGTCGGGAAATGGATCGCCGCCGCGATCTCCGCGGGTTGCACGGCGCCGATGGCCGCGAGCGCGACCGCGGCGACCACGGCGATCCCGCTGCGATCGATCGCGAGCCCCGGCAGGCGGCCAAGCGCGAGCCCCGCATAGGCGAGGACGAAGATCGCAACCACCACCCAGGTCACCCGTCGTTCCCCCGCCCCCGGATCCGTCGCCACCATTGTCGGCGCCACCCGTCCCCGCCGCAACCAGACCGTTGCGCGCGTCCCGCCCGCGCGCGCAGCGACGATTCCGCTCTTGGCCGGACACCGCAGAACGCCTATCAAGACCGCCATGAAGCGACGCGTCCTGCCCGCCCTCGCGATCCTTGCCCTGCTCGGCGCCTGCGCGCCGACCCTTGTCTGGCACAAGGAAGGCGCCGACGACGAGGACCTGCGTCAGGCGCAGCGGCGCTGCGCACGGGATGCCCAGGGCTATGGCTACGCGCTCGATCGCGGGCGCGGCGACGAGCCGATGGCCGGCGAGCGCAACGCCGGTTCCGCCGGCGGCACGGTCTATCGCGACTGCATGGAGCGCCAGGGCTGGCGGCGCTACCGCGACCAGCCGCGCAGCTGATCTCGCCCATGGCGACGCCCCGGCCACGCGCCGGTTCAGGACCGGCGATGACCCGGACGAGGCGTCTGTTGCTCGTGCTCGGCGCCGTGATCGCCGGCGCGGTCATCGCGTTGGGCATCGAACGCCTCCAGATCGTCGCCCCGCCGCAGGTCGGCGGCGCCTTCGTCCTCACCGACCATGACGGCCGGCGGGTGCGCGACACCGATTTCCGGGGCCGCGCGATGGCGGTGTTCTTCGGCTTCACCCATTGCCCCGATGTCTGCCCGACGGCGCTCGCGCGCATGACCGAGGTGCTCGACGCGCTCGGCCCCGACGCGGACGCGGTGCAGGCCCTGTTCGTGTCGGTCGATCCGCGTCGCGACACCCCGGCGCTGCTCAAGGACTACGTCACGCATGTCTCGCCGCGCATCCTCGGCCTGACCGGCAGCGAGGCGGAGATCGCGGCCGTCGCGCGCGCCTACCGCGTCTATTACCGCATCAACGGCGATCCGCAGGCCAACCCGAACTACCTCGTCGACCATTCCGGGTTCGTCTACGTGATGGATCGGTCAGGGCGCTTCGTCGGCACGTTCAATCCCGACGCGCCGGTGGACGGCGCGACGCGCCTGATCCGGCGGGCCCTCTGAGCCGCGAGCGGGCGACGCGCGACCGGACTCTCGCCTTCGCGGCCGGTTCGGCGTTAATCTCCGCCTCGGGGAGTGGTTGAGGGATCACACGAAGGGGTTGTCTTGCTCTATCATTTCTTCGATCTGCATACCGCCATGGTCGCGCCGGCCCGGCTGATGGCCGAGACGCTCGGGCATGTCTTCAGCCATCCCTTCGTCCCGGCGTCGTATACCCGGATGGGCCGCGCGATCGCGGCGGGATCCGAGATCTTCGAGCGCGCCACGCGTCGCCACGGCAAGCCGCAATTCGGCATCCGCGACGTCGAGATCGACGGCGCGCGCGTGCCGGTGCGCGAGGAGGTGGCGACGGCCAGGCCCTTCGCCGAGCTCCGCCATTTCGTCAAGCAGCGCGACGGCGCCGCGCCCGCCGAGCCGCGCGTCCTGGTGGTCGCGCCGATGTCGGGCCATTACGCGACGCTGCTGCGCGACACGGTGGCCGGGTTGCTGCCGTCCCATGACGTCTACATCACCGACTGGATCAACGCCTGCGAGGTGCCGCTCTCCGCCGGGCCTTTCGACCTCGACGACTATGTCGATTACGTCATCGACTTCCTCGCCTTCCTCGGCCCCGGCACGCATGTGATCGCGGTCTGCCAGCCTTCCGTGCCGGTGCTCGCCGCGATCTCGATCATGGCCTCCGAGGGCCACCCCGCCGCGCCGGACAGCATGACGCTGATGGGCGGGCCGATCGACACGCGGATGAGCCCGACCAAGCCCAACAAGCTGGCGCAGTCCCGCTCGCTCAAATGGTTCGAGCGCAGCGTCCTGTCGGTCGTCCCGATGATCCATCGCGGCGCCGGGCGGCGCGTCTATCCCGGCTTCATGCAGCTCACGGGCTTCATGAGCATGAATCTCGACCGCCATGTCGGGTCGACGATGAAGCATTTCCAGCATCTCGTGCGCGGCGACGGCGACAGCGCCCATGCCCATCGCAGATTCTACGACGAGTATCTCGCGGTGATGGATCTCACCGCGGAGTTCTATCTCCAGACGATCGACATCGCCTTCCAGCGCCATCTGCTGCCGCGCGGACTATGGGTGTCGCGCGGGCGCAAGGTCGATCCCAAGGCGATCACGCGCACCGCGCTGATGACCGTCGAGGGCGAACTCGACGACATCTCGGGTCCCGGCCAGACCCGCGCGGCGCATGGCCTGTGCGCCAACCTGCCGGCCGAGCGCCACACGCATCTCTTCGTGCCCGGCGTCGGGCATTACGGCATCTTCAACGGCAGCCGCTGGCGCCGGCTGATCCTGCCGGAGGTGACACGCTTCATCCGGGCGCAGGACACGCGGCTTCCTGCCGCCGGCTGACACCGCGGGCGCCGCGCCTCAACCGCCACCCAGCGTCGCCGCCGCCGCGGCGGCAAGCGCCTCGCCGCTTTCGAACGCGGCCTCGACCCGCGCATCCAGACACCAGTCGCCACACGCGCCCAGGCGCAGGGCAGGATCCCACAGGCAGGGCTGACCCGCCGGCGTCTCGACCAGGGCATAGCGCCAGCGATGCGCGGCGACGAAACCCGGTGCCGCGGCGACGCCTGTCGCGGCCGCGAATTCGCCCAGCAGCAGCGGCGCCACCGCCTCCGGCGTGGCCTCGAGATGGGTGCGCGACCAGGCCGGCGACGCCTGGACGACCACCGCCTCGCGATCGGGCGCGCGCCCTGGCTTGCTGGCATTGCGGGCGATCCAGGCGATCGCCCCCTCGTCACGCCGGATACGGTCCTGCGCCAGCCCGCAAGATGCGTCGAAGCCGAGCATCAGCGTCCAGCACGGCGCATAGACCGCACGGGCGAAATCCGGAAAATCCGCGCCCGCGGCGGCGGCCAGCGGCCTTGCCTGTGGGGCCGGCACGGCGAGCAGCACCGCGGCGAAGGAGCCGTTGCCGGGCGTGTCGACCGGCCCCGCCGCCGTCGCGACGCTCCATCCTTGCGGACCGCGATGGAGCGCCGTCACCTGGCAGCCACCGACGACGGTTTCGCCGGCGAGCATCGCGCGGGCCGGCGCGCTCATGCCGGGCGTGCCGACGAAGCGGTCCTCGAACCAGGGTGCGGCCTGGCCATCGGCGCGCCACTGCGCGACGAGGGCGGCGAAGCGGGACGAGCGCGCGGTGAAGAACTGCGCGCCGTGGTCGAAATGCAGCGCGTCGACGCGCCGCGTCGCCATGCGCCCGCCCAGGCCGCGGCTCTTGTCGAAGAGCGTGCAGGCGATGCCGCGCGCACGCAGATGTCTCGCCGCCGCGAGACCCGCGATGCCCGTGCCGATGATGGCCACAGCGACTGTCATGGCTTTACCTCCATTTGCCTGCTATTACGCAGACATGCTCGGTTTGGACCTGCGCGCGACGGCAAGGTCGCGCAATTCCGGCGCCGTCCCGGCACCCCCATGACCACGGACGCGACGGACGCCGGCCCTCCGCCCCCTCCGATCGCCGTGATCGGCGCCTCCGCAGGCGGCCTGCAGGCGTTGCGCGCGCTGTTCGGCGCGCTGCCGGCGACGACGGGACTCGCCTTCGTCGTCGTCCAGCACCGCATCGCGGGGCACGACCAGCTGCTCGCCGACCTGATCGCCAAGGCCACCCGCATGCCCGTGGCGACCGCGGATGACGGCGCGGCGATCCGCCCCGACCATGTGCTCATCGCGCCGGCTGGCCGCCGGATCGATCTCGGCGGCAACGTGATACGGATCGCCGCGGATGCCACCACCGGCGAGGAAGCCCGGTCGCCGATCGACCATGCCATGCGCAGCGCCGCGACGGGCGCGGGAGCGGCGGCGGCCGGCGTCGTACTCTCCGGGTCGGGGACGGACGGAACGCTCGGGCTGCGCGCGATCCGGCGGGCCGGAGGCCTTGCGCTGGTCCAGGATCCGGCGACGGCGTCGGTGACCGGCATGCCGAACGCCGCGATCGCGGCCGACGTCGCCGACCAGGTCCTGGCGCCCGAACTCATCGCGCGGCGCCTGGCCGCGTTCGGGCGGCAGCTGCGGATCGGCGCCGAGGACGACCAGGACCAGCAGCGCCTGCTCGACGAGATCGTCGGCCTGCTTCTGACCGAGACCAAGACCTATTTCCGCGACTACAAGCGGCGCACCCTCGTCCGGCGGATCGAGCGGCGCATGGAGATCCATGGCCTCGCCAGCCTGAGCGCCTACCGGGACATGGTGCGCGACACGCCGAGCGAGGCGCAGGCCCTCGCGAACGACCTGATGCTCAGCGTCACCAGATTCTTCCGCGATCCGGATTCCTTCGACGTCCTGCAGCGCGAGGTGCTGGTACCGCTCGCACGCGATGCCGACGGACTTCGCCCGCTGCGCGTCTGGGTGCCGGGCTGCGCCACTGGCGAGGAAGCCTACACGATCGCGATGCTGGCGGCCGAAAGCGCGTCACCCGGCGGCCAGGCCCCGACGGTCAGGATCTTCGCGACCGACATCGACGAACGCGCCCTGGAGGCGGCGCGCGCCGGCCGCTATCCGGCCTCGATCGCGACCGATGTCGCGGCCGAGCGCCTCGCGCGTTTCTTCGTCGCCGATGGCGACGAGTTCGTCATACGCAAGGAACTGCGCGAGCAGATCGTCTTCGCCCGCCACAACGCCCTCGCCGACCCGCCGTTCTCGCAGCTCGACCTGATCAGCTGTCGCAACATGCTGATCTACACGGAGGGGCAGGCGCAGCGCCGCCTCGCCGGGTTGTTCCATTTCGCGCTCAATCCAGGCGGCGTCCTGTTCCTCGGCAGCGCCGAGACCCCGGCCAGCGGCACCCAGCTGTTCGAGCCGATCTCGGCCAAGCACCGTCTCTACCGGCGCCTTGGCACCGCGCGCGGCCGTGCCGCCACCACCGATGGCGCCCGCACCCTCGACGCGGCGACGCAGACCAGGATCGTCGCGGCGACGGAGGGCCGCACGCCGGCGGAAATCATGCGCCAGGCGCTGCTCGCGGAATTCGCGCCACCCTCGGTGCTGGTCGACGGTCGCGGCCATGCCCTCTATTTCCACGGTCAGACCGGCGACATCCTCGACATTCCGGCCGGCGAACCGCGCACCGACCTCCTCGCCATGACCAGCGGCGACCTGCGCGTGCGGCTGCGCGAGGCCCTGGAGCGCGCGCGGCAAGAGGCGGCCCCGGTCGTGGTCCCCGGCGTCAGGACGACGCGCGACGGCCGGCAGCGGACGCTGCGCCTCGTCGTCGTTCCCGTGCGCGGCGACCGCAGCGCCGCTGGCCGCCATTTCTCGGTGTCCTTCATTCAGGAAACCGAGATCGGGCCCCCCGCGCCGGTCTCCGCGGAGCAGGAGCCGATGGTCGAGCGCCTGGAGCGCGAATTGCGGATCACGCGCGACGATCTGGAAAGCTCGATCCAGGACCTCGCCGCGGCGAACGAGGCGCTGCTGACCGCCAACGAGGAAGTCACGTCGGTCAACGAGGAGCTGCAATCCAGCAACGAGGAACTGGAGACCTCGAAGGAGGAATTGCAGTCGCTCAACGAGGAACTGACCACGGTCAACGCGCAACTCCAGGAAAAGGTCTCGGAGCTCGAAGCGACCAGCAACGATCTCAACAACCTGCTCGACAGCAGCGACGTCGCGACCGTGATCCTCGACACCGGGCAACGCATCCGCCGCTTCACGCCGGCGGCGACGCGGCATTTCGCCCTGATCCCCAGCGATGTCGGGCGTCCGATCACCGACGTCGCGCGTCGCTACGAGGATCCCGGCCTCGTCGACGACATCGCCCGCGTCCAGAAGGCGCTGGTCCCGGTCGAGGCCCAGGTCAGCGGGCCCGAGGATACGACGCTGGTGCGGCGCATCCTGACCTACCGCACGGCGGAGAACCGCATCGACGGCGTCGTCATCACCTTCGCCGACATCTCGGCCTCGGTCCGCGCCGGCGCCATCGTCGCGATGCGCGCCCACCGCGATTCCGCGATCGCCGACATCGCGCGCAGCGCCCTCGCCGCGGCACCCGACGCGGCTCTGTTCGCCGAAGCGCTGACGCGGGTCGCGGAGGTCCTGGACGCGGACGTCGCCTCGATCGTGGCGGTGCGGGCCGAGGACAAGGTCGAGGTCGCCGCGGCACAGGGCCGCTGCGCGACCGCGATCGTGCGGCTGCCGCTGCCGCTCGATCCCAGGACGGATCTGGCCCAGGCGACGGCGCTGCGCTCCGGGCTGTGCGTGCGCGACTACGCACGAGAACCGGGCCTCCTGCCCCATGAGGCGCTGCGGACGATCGGCGTCGCCAGCGGGGTCGCGATCGCCTTCGGCAGAGCGCCGCCGCTGGTCATCATGGCGCATGACCGGCGTCCCGGCCATTTCGCGCCCGACGACCAGCGCTTCCTGCAGGCGATCGCCAACGTCCTCGGCCTCGCGCTCGACCGCCTGCGCGCCGAGCGTGCGATCGCCGAGGCGCTCGACCTCACCGAGGATCTGATCGACACGCAGCCCCTGCCGACCCTGCTGATCGACGCCGGGGGCCGGATCGTCTCCGCCAATACCGCGTATCGGAAGCTCTTCGCGGTCGCTCCGGCCACGATGCCCGGCCGGTCCTTCCAGGACGGCCAGTCGGGCATGCCGGTCGCGTTGCGCGACGCGGTGCGGTCGGTGCGCGAAACCGGCGCACCGGCCATGGGCGTCGCGATCCCGGTCACCCCGGCATCCGGCCCGCGCACGCTCCATGCCGATATCCAGCGTCTCAGCCGGGCGCCGGAGCGCATCCTGGTGACGATCGCCGACGCGAGTCCACGCGACGAGGCGGCGCAACGCCTGAGCGCGGAAAAGGAAGCGGCCGAACGCGCGCTCGCCGCCAAGACCCACTTTCTCGCCGCGGCCAGCCACGACCTGCGCCAGCCGCTGCAAGGCGCGGTGCTCTTCCACGAGATCGCCGAGCGCCGCAACCGCGACGCCAATGTGGGCCGTGCGCTCGGCGATCTCGGGCGCACCCTCGACGCGATGCGCGACATGCTCGACATGCTGCTCGACATCTCGCGGCTGGATGCCGGCATCGTCGAGCCGCGCATGACGCGCGTCGATCTCGGCGCCACGCTCGTGCGGCTCGCCGGCGAGTTCCGTCCCCAGGCCCAGGCGGCCGGCCTGGCGCTGCGCGTCGTCGCGACGCATGCGACCGTCTGGACGGACCCGCGCCTGCTCGACCGGATCCTGCGCAACCTCATCGCGAACGCGCTGCGCTACACGCCCCGCGGACGCATCCTGATCGGCGTGCGCCACCGCGCCGGGGCGGTCGTGGTGCAGGTCTGGGACACCGGCCGCGGCATCGCGCCGGAAAACCTCGCCACGATCTTCGAGGAATTCCACCAGCTCGACAATCCGGCCCGGGAGCGGAGCAAGGGCCTCGGACTGGGCCTCGCCGTCGTGCGCCGCCTCGCCGCGCTGCTCGGGCATCCGGTCGATGTCCGCTCGCGTCCGGGCCGCGGGAGCATGTTCGCGATCGGCCTGCCGCTGGCACCGGTCCCGGCCGCCGCGCCCCCGCCGATCGCCGCGCAGCCCGCCTCCGATCGCCGGGTCGTGATCGTGGTCGAGGACGACCCGATGGTGCTGGCCGGATTGTGTACCGCGCTCGGCAGCGAAGGCTACGAGCCCGTGGCGATGAGCGGAACCGAGGCGATCGCCGCGTCGATCGCCCATCTGGACCCCGCATCGGTGCGCTGCGCGATCAGCGACTACCGTCTGCCGGGACCTCTGACCGGCGTCGATGTCCTGCAGCGGCTGCGCGACATCTTCGGACCCCGGCTGCCCTGCGTGCTGCTCACCGGCGACACCGCGTCCGAACGCATGAAGGACGCGCAGGCGAGCGGGTTCCGCCTGCTCAGCAAGCCGGTCACCTTCGACCGGATCAAGGCGGCGGTCGACGACGCCGCGCGCTGACGCCGGCTCAGTCGCGCCTGCCGCGGACCTGGCTGCGCGTGACCAGGACGACACCGGCCGCGATCACCGCCGCCGCGAGCCAGATCCAGCCGCTCAGCCGCTCGGCGAAGAGCAGCCAGCCCCAGAAGATGCCGGCGAGCGTCACGAGATAGGCGACCTGGCTCAGGAACACGGCCCCGGCGAGGCGCAGGATCTCGAACATCAGGAACTGGCTGACGATGCCGCCGAGGACATGGGCCCAGAGCGCCAGCTCGCCGGCGAGCGGCGCCGTGAACGGCACGTGGAACTGGCCGGCTGCGATCGCGAACGGCAGAACGAGCGCCGCGGCGACGAGCTGGAACAGCGCGCCGTTCATCCATGAATCGAGTCCGGGCGGCCGGGCGCGCGCCGCGTAGACGCTGCTCATGCCATGCGCGGTCGGCGTCAGGAACGCGAACAGGACCCAGCCGATCAGCGACGGATCGGGAAGGCTCGAGCGCGGCAGGACGATCAGCGCCGCGCCGCCGAGGCCCGCCATCATGCCGAGCGCGCGCAGCGGCACGAACCGCTCGTGGCGGGCCGCGAGCGCGGTCGCGTAGGTGATCACCGGCGCCAGGGTGATGATCACCGCCATGATCCCGGTCGGGATGTGCCGCACCGACGTGAACATCACCAGCGACGGGATCGCGCCACCGAAGGTTCCACCGATCAGGGCGAAGCGCAGAAGACCGTGCGACGGCACCAGCCGCGCACCCTGGACAAGCGC
>CAYSUY010000123.1:0-12278 GCA_964434345.1 uncultured Acetobacteraceae bacterium | reverse complement strand
CGCGCGCCTGCTACGACGAGGGCAAGCGCTGCGCCGAGACGCTGTTCTTCGACTATCACCGCCAGCACAAGCTGCGCATCAAGGTCGCCCGCATCTTCAACACCTACGGCCCGCGCATGCATCCCAACGACGGCCGCGTGGTCTCCAACTTCATCGTCCAGGCGCTCAAGGGCGAGCCGATCACGATCTACGGCGACGGCCAGCAGACGCGCTCCTTCTGCTACGTCGACGACCTCGTGGAGGGCTTCGTGCGGCTGATGAACACGCCGGACGAGGTCACCGGCCCGATGAACCTGGGCAATCCCGGCGAGTTCACGATCCGCGAGCTGGCCGAGAAGGTCATCGAGATGACCGGCTCCCGCTCCGAGATGGTGCGCAAGCCGCTGCCCGCCGACGATCCCATGCAGCGCCAGCCGGACATCTCCTTCGCCCGCCGCACCATCGGCTGGGAGCCGAAGGTGCAGCTCGAGGCCGGGCTCGCGCGGACGATCGCCTATTTCGACGCGCTGCTGCGCGCGGAGACCTCGCCGCGCGCCGCTGCCGCGGTCAAGCGGTCAGCCACGCGTCGAGCTGCGCCGCGACCCGCGCGCGGTAAGCGCTCCAGGTGAAGTCCAGCGCCCGCCTGCGCGCCGCCTCGGACATGGCGGCGCGCAGGCCGGGATCGGCATGCAGCCGCTCGATCCGGTCGACCAGCGCGTCGACGTCGCGGATCGGCACGACATGGCCCTCGACGCCGTCGCGCACCACCGAACCGGCATTGGGCGTGGTCACCACGGGAAGACCGCTCGCCAGCGCCTCGTAGGTGACGAAGGCCGAGCCCTCGTGCAGCGAGGGATAGGCGAAGACATCGGCGTCCTGGAACAGCGCGTGGACCTCGTGGAACGGCACGTGCGGCACGTGGCGGAACAGCCCTTCGTAGGGAGCGAACGCCGCCGCGGCGCCGATCATGCGCCCGACCAGGACCAGTTCGAAACCCGGCAGCCGCCTGAGCCGCCGCGCCGCCTCGAGCAGGTACCCGATCCCCTTGCGCTGGCTGAGATGACCGACGAAGAGCACGCGCAGCCGGTCCGGGCGCCGCGGCGTCGCGGGCGGCTGGAAACGCGCGACGTCGACGCCGTACGGGATCGTGGCGATCTTCGCCACGGGAACGGCGCGCGCGATCAACGTGTCGCGCACGTAGTCGGAGGGCACGAGGACGCGATCCGTCTCCGCCAGTTCCGCGCGATGCCGTTCGACCACCCAGCCCGGGGATTCGGGCATGGACTCCGCGAATTGGGGCGCAAGGGCGGCCTCCTCGCGGCCCAGCGCCAGACCATGCTCGAGATGGCCGATCACCTGATTGAGGACCGCGAGGCCGCCGGTCGCACGCGCGGCGCGCGCCGTGTGCAGCGCGGAGCCGTCATGGCCGATCACCACACGGGCAGGATTGCGCGCCAGATGGCGGGCGGTACGCCGGTCCATGACCTCGTTGCGCCAGCCGACGACCGCCGCGAGCCGCGTGCCGGCGACGCCGCCGCGCGCCGCGGCCACGTAGGCGAGCTCCGCCCATGGCCAGGCGCGGACACGCCGCGGATCGACGAGGGCATTGCTGCGACGGCGCAGCTCGCGCTCGACGCGCGTGCGCAGCCCCGCCGGCAACGTCGCCACGGCGCGTGCCAGCCGACCGGCCGGATCGTAGAAGAACCCGGTGTCGAACCACGCGTCATAGCCCTCGGCCTGCAGGCCGCCGACGAGGTTGTAGGCGAGATGGTTGGACCCCGGATGGTGGACGAGCACGCGCGTGCCCGCCCGATCGAAATCAGCCACGGCGCAACCCCCTGGCGAGAAGCCCGCGCAGCAGCGCCGCGTCCTCGGCGGTCGGCAGCATCGCGCGCAGCGGATGGATGTCGAATTCGCGCCCGAGCCGGCGCGCCAGCAGCACCGCGGTGACGGTCTGCGCGATCACCAGGCTCGCGGCGGCGCCGAGCAGGCCGAAGCGCGGCACCATGAGGACGAGGGACGGTGCGACGGCGACCAGACCCCAGAGTTCGGCGCGCGGGATGGCGAGCGCACGGTCGCAGGCCTTGAGCGCCGCGGCGCAGAGCAGCTTGACCGCGAACGGAACCAGCCCGACGAGGCAGAGATTGGCGATCGCCACGGCCGGCGCGAAGGCGGGGCCGAACAGCAGCGGCACGAGCCACGCGTTGAGCGCCCACAGGACGACATCGACGCCGAGCACAACCACCACGGCCAGCCGCAGGTAACGGCCGAAGACCTCGACCTTGCCGGGCAGCGTCGCCTCGGCGCTGATCTTGGGGAAGGCGATGTTGGCGATGGTCTGAACCAGGATCAGGGGACCGTTGGCGACGGTCAGCGCGACCGCGTAGAGGCCGAGCTCGCTCGCCGTCATCAGCGTCGCGACGACCGCCTGGTCGAGCTTCTGGCGCAGGCTGTGCAGGATCTCGCCGGCATGCGCCTTCGCGCCGTAGACGACGAGGGCACGCGCCTCGGCACGTTCGGATCGCCACCCGAACCAGCCGCGGCGGACCATCAGCACGACCCCGAATGCGGCCGACGCCGCCATGGCGAGGATGTTGGCGGCGGCGAATTCGGGCGCCTCGGGCGCGATCGCAAGACCGAGCACGATCATGCCCGCGAGATAGAGGGTCGGCACGATGGCGCGCACGATGTTCCAGGCCCTGATGTCGAGCCGGCCCTGGAACATGTTTGCCGCGAAGAGCGAGGCGAAATAGGTCGGCAGGTAGAGCGCCATGTACCACCATGCGGCCGCGACGATGTCCGGGTCATGGCCCGGCATGACGAAGGGCAGGATGGCGAAGCCGACGGGGATCAGCACGGCGCACAGCGCCGCGCCGAGCAGGAGCATCGTGCCGCAGATCACGCGCGGCGCGTTCGCCCCCGAGGCAAGGCGGTAGAGCAGCGCATCCGACAGGGCGAGGCAGCCCAGTTCGGCGACCAGTCCCGGCCAGAGCATCAGTGCCGCGAGTTCGCCGCGACCCTCGGGCAGCAGCAGCCGCGCCGCGATCAGCCCGGTGGCGACGTTGACGACCTGGATGTAGAGCGTGGTCGCGAAGGAGATCGAGACGTCGCGGACGCCGCCGGCGCTCATGACTCCTCGCGGGCGACCGGGTCGATGCGGCCGGGACAGATCCGCGCCAGCGCCGCGCGCAGTCCGGCGACGTCCTCGGCGAAGCCCCAGCGCGACACGATCTCGAGGCTGCGCCGGCCCATCGCGGCGAGACGGGCCGGATCGCCCATCACGTCGCGGATGGCTTGCGCCATCGCCGCGATGTCGTCGGTCGGGAAGATCGCACCGTTCTCGCCCGGCCGCACCAGATCGGGCGCGCAGCCCACCATGTCGGAGACGATCACCGCGCGGCCGGCGCACATCACCTCGTTGACGACGAGACCCCAGGCCTCCTGGCCCGAGGGCAGGATGAAGGCGTCGCAGAGATCGTAGGCGGCCGGCAGACGCGACTGCGGCACGAAGCCGAGCACACGCACGGCACCGGGCGCGAGCACCTGCGCGCGCGCCTCGAGCTCTGCGCGCAGCGGCCCGTCGCCCGCGAAGACCAGGATCGGACGCCGCAGAGCCGGATCGGCATGGACGCGGGCGAAGGCCTCGAGCAATTCCAGCGGCCGCTTGCGCGCGATCAGCTTGCCGCAGGACAGCAGGATCGGGCGACCCGGCTCCAGGCCAAGCTCGGCGCGCAATGTTTCGCGCCGCGGCGCGGCGTCTTCGGCGCCCTTGCGGAAATGCGCGTTGTCGACCGCATAGGGAACCAGCGAGATGCGCGCCGGCGAAATCCCATTCTGCTCGTAGTAGCGCCGGTTGAGCGTCCCGATCGCGAGAAACGCATCGACGCCCAGGCCGAGGGCGCCGAAGAAGCCGCGCTTGGCGGCGGTCTTGAGCGCGCCGCGCTGCGCCGAGATCGGCGTCGCCTCGTCGCGCAGAAGCACCTTGATGCCGCGCCGTTTCGCGGCGGCGATCGCGCACCAGTGATGCCAGCGCGCATAGCCATGGATCCACAAGGCGTCGAAGCGGCCACGATCGAGCGCCGCGCCGATGCCGTAGGACAGCGGGCTCCAGAAACCGAGGATCGGCTCGATGCCCTCGGGTGGTCCCTTGTCGAGACGCTTCAGGACCTCGTGGTCGTAGCCCTGCAGCAGCGGCACGTCCCAGCTGATCTCCTGGGCGAAGTCGTGGGCCTTGAAGCTGCGCGCCGAGAAATCGGTGGCGAAGAACGCGGTCAGGCGGATGTCCGGCTGCGCCGCGACGCGCCGCAGCAGCGGGGCCTGATACTGGATGGGATGCGTCACCAGATAGGCGAGGCGCAGGGGATCGGCGCTCATGAATGTCCTCCGCCGGCCGGACGGGCGGCGAGAATGGATTCGCAGGCGACGACGGCCTCGTCGACGCCGATATCCGTGATGCAACGCTTGCGCTCGACCGTGCAGACCTCGAGACCGCAGCCACCGCAGGAGACGTCGCGATGGAGGACGCGGTTGCCCGCACCGCGCGGGAACCAGATTCCCGGCTTCGCCCGCGCGCTGAACACCGCCATGCTCGGCGTCCCCACCGCGGCCGCGAGATGCATCGGCCCGCTGTCGTGGCTCGCCAGCATCCGCGCGCGCGACAGGACAAGGGCGCTGACGCGCGGCGACACGGCTCCGCAGAGATCCCGCCACGGTCCGTTCCACACCGCCGCCAGCCCGGCGGCGCGCGCGCGGTCAGCCGGCCCGCCGACCGTCACCAGCCCCAGACCCGGGTGGCGCGCGGCGAGCGCGGCCGCCAGGGCGGTCCAGTTTCCGGCGCCCCAATCCTTGGCCTCGACCTTGGCGCCCGGCGCCATCGCGACGAAATCCGTCGCGCCCGGAAAATCGGCGAGTGCCGCGACGGCATCCGCGCGTTCGCCGGCGGTGAAGCCGAGATCCCACAGCGCCGGATCGTCGATCGAGGCCGGGCCGAGATCGTGCAGACGGCGCAGCAGGAACGCGGCCTCGCTCTCCCAGAGACCGGTCGCCGGGTCGAAGACGTGGTGGCCGTCGGCGCCGAACTCGGGCATGCCGACGATGCTCATGATTCCGCAACTCATGAAGAACGCGATATGGCGAACCATGCGCAGGCGCGAGCTCTGCTCGGCGAGATAGACGAGGACGTCCGGCGCGAACTCGCGGATCTCGCGGCGCACCCGCGCGATCGACACCGCGCTCCGCTCGGCGGGATCGTAATGCAGGTAGCCATGCACGAGATCGGTTCCCGCGAGGACGGCATCAAGATCGGTTTCCTTCGCGCTGCGCGGCACGTTGGTCAGGACGACACGCCGCGCGGCGGGAAAGGCACGGGCGACGTGCCGGAAACTGGGCAGGGCCACGACGGTGTCGCCGAGGCTGCCGAGGCGAAAGATCAGGACGCGTCGCGCATCGGCGGGGGTCCGGCGCCAGGGCATCACGCGCCTCCGAAAGCGGCATGAACCTGCCGCGCCCAGCCACGAAGCCCGCGCTCGCCGCCGCCCGCGGCGGCGCCGGCGATCCAGTCGCGCACCGGCACCACGAAGCCGGTCTTCGGACGGTCGAGGATGGTCGCGGGCAGCTTGCGGCGTGGCGTGTCGGCCATCGCGCGCTTGTCCGGCGCCGCGGCGCCAGCACCCAGCAGCGGCGCGACGGCGCGCAGCAGCGCGACATCGACCAGCGGCGTGCGGATCTCCAGCGAATGCGCCATTCCCGCCCAGTCGGCGTCGCGCAACAGCTGGTTGCGCATGTACCACGCGGATTCGAGCAGGCTCACCTGGAGGCGCGGCTCGCGCACGCCGTCGAGGGTCGCCGCGAGCCGTTCGACGGTGGCCAGCTCTTCGAGCCCGGCGCGCGCCATCTCCGGCGGCAGGACCGAGGACAATTCCCAGGGCATGAACAGGCTGCGGCGAAGCAGATAGGCGCCGGCGACGCTGGTGCCGTATTCCAGCAGCCCGGCATATTTGGGCGATGTCGTCGCCGCGACGACGGGTGCGGCCAGCGCGCGCAACGCACCGCCGATCGGCGACAGGAAACGCAGCGGCGCGAGCGCACGCACCAGCTTCGGGATCTGGCGGAAGCTGGGATAGCTCGCGAAGAGCTCGTCGCCGCCGAGACCGGACAGCGCCACCTTGAGCCCCGCCTCGCGCGCCGCGCGGGCGACGAAATACGTGTTCACGCCGTCGATCGACGGCTGGTCCATCGCGTCGAGCAGGTCGTCACGCGCGGCCGCGAACGCGGCACCACGGATCCAGCGCGTCTCATGGCGCGCGCCGAGCCCACGCGCGACCTCGGCCGCCAGAACGGTCTCGTCGTTCGGCCCGCCGCGGAACTCCTCGAAGCCGAGCGTCAGCGTGCGCATCTCCGCTCCGCTTTCGGCCGACAGCGCGGCGATGGTCGTCGAATCGAGACCCGCAGAGAGGAAGACTCCGACCGGCACATCGGCGACGAGGTGATCGCGGACGCTGTCGGACAGGGCCGCACGCAGCACCTGGGCGCGATCCTCGGCGCGCGCGGGGGCCGACGGCGCGTCGCGCAGCGTCGCCGCGAGATCGAAATGTCGCGCCTCCCGCGCCTGCCCATCGCGCCGCAGCAGCAGCGAGCCGCCCGCGGGAAGGGCGCGGATCCCGCGATGGAGCGTGTAGGGCTCCGGCACGTTCCCCCAGAGGAAGAACCCCGCATGACCGGCCGGATCGGGCGCGGTGTCGATGCCGCCGCCGGCGAGCAGCGCCTTCACCTGCGAGGCGAAGCGCAACGTGCCGCCGGATCGCGCGACATAGAGCGGCTTGATCCCGTACGGGTCGCGCGCGAGGAACAGGCTCTGCGCCTGCTGGTCGAAGAGCGCGAAGGCGTACATGCCGCGCAGCCGGCCCAGCATATCCGGCCCCATGCGCCGCCAGAGATGCAGCAGGATCTCGGTGTCGGACTCGGTGCGGAAGACGGCCCCGGCGGCGGCCAGCTCGGCGCGCAGCGCGCGATAGCCATAGAGTTCGCCATTGAAGACGACCGTCACTGCGCCGGACGCGTCGCGCATGGGCTGGTCCGCGACGCTGCGCAGGTCGATGATCGACAGGCGACGATGCCCGAAGGCCACACGTCCGTCGTCGGAGATCCATTCGCCGGCGCCGTCCGGGCCGCGCGCGGCCATGCGGTCGCGGGTCCGGCGCAGCTCCGCGAGATCGGCCGGCGGCGCGTCGGGGCCGTGGGAGAAGATGCCGTTGATGCCGCACATGGCGATTATTTCGTCAGCACGGCGAGGAAATTCTGGGTCAGGACCGGATGGCCGACGGCGCCGGTCTCGGCCTTGAGATAGAAGCGCAGCAGCGCGCGGATCGCGCGCCACGCGACGAGGCGCAGCGCGCTGCGCAGCCCGTGCACCACCGGTTCGTCCTCGGCGAAGGCGACCGCGGAAAAGCCGGACGACAGCGCGAGCTGCGTGATCGACTCCGCGGTGAAGGCCAGCTCGTGGGTGAGGTCGCTGTAGAGCGCGGCGGCGGCGAAGGGCGACGCGCCGTTGGGAACATGGACGATCCAGCGTCCACCCGGCTTGAGGACGCGTACGATCTCGTCGGTGAAGGCGATGATCTCGTCACGGTCGAGATGCTCGATGACGTCGAAGGAGATCGCCGCGTCGAGACTGTCGGCCGGCAGCGCGCGCACGACTTCGAACATGTCGCCGTAGCGCACGCCCTCGATGCCGAGGCGCCGGGCGGCCTCGACCTGGGACGGGCTGCCGTCGACGCCGCCGATGTTCCTGTAGCCCATCGACTGCGCGACATGCAGCAAGGCGCCATGACCGCAGCCGAGATCGAGGATCGCGGCGTCGTGACGGCGCGGGAAATGACGACCCACCAGACGTTGCAAATAGGGGATGCGCGGCGCCAGGCCCGCGAGCGTCGCCGGCGCGACCTCGGCGCCGGCCGCCTCGACATAGCGACCATAGATGCGCGCGCGATAATGGCGGGGTGCGTCGCTCATGCGGCTTCCCGCGCGCGACCGGCGGGCAGGCCGAGATGCATCGCGAGATGCTCGCCCTGCACCGCCACGAAACGCTCGAACTGGAAGACGTCGTCGACGACACGCTTGCCGTTCAGCCCCATTTCGCGCCGAAGGACCTCGTCGCCCGCGAGGCGGCGCAACGCGTCTGCCAGCGCGTCGACGTCGGACGGGTCGATGGCGATGCCGTTGGGGCGCTGCGGATCGATCGCCTCGATCGAGCCGTCCTCGTTGCCGCAGACAAAGGGCACGCCTGCGGCCGCCGCCTCGAGCAGGCCGAGCGGCACGGCCTCGCCCAGGCCGGGGCCGCCCTTGGCGACGAGGATCGCCGCGTCGGCGCAGGCATAGAGGAAGGGCAGCGCGTCCTGCGGCACCAGGCCGGTGAGAAACACCTGGTCCTCGACGCCGTGGGCGCGGGCATGCGCCTCGATGGCGGCGCGGTCCGGACCTTCGCCGACGACGAGATAGAGGAAGCGCGGATCGCGCATCCGGGCCAGCGCCTCGATCGTCTGGCGATGCCCCTTGTTGTTGTTCGGCGGCCCTGCCATGTGGGCGACGGTCACGCAGACGAAGCGTCCGGAGATGTCGCCCATCGCGGGGAAGCGGCGCATGACGTCGGCGCGCGCCGCGGCGATCGGCATGGGGCGGAACACGGAGACGTCGACGGGGTCGTAGAGAAGTCCGGTCGGCGGCACGCGGCGATGAAAGCGCGGCATGTTCTCGATCGTGTAGCGGCAATCGGCAAGGACGAGATCCGCCTCGGCGAAGGCGTATTCGCGCAGGCGCGGCAGCGGGCAGAGGATGTCGATGTTGTAGACGTTGAGCGCGTAGGGCGTACCCTTCAGGCGCTTGGCCGTGAGCCCGAGCCCGGCGAGGTAGACGTGGTTGAGCATGACCGCGTCGTACCGCTGCCCGGCGAGCGTGGTGAGCGCGCGCGTCACCGCGTTCAGCTTGCCGCCGAAGGCGAAGCGCTGGTCGACGAGGCCGCGCTCCGCGAACTTGTCCTGCTTGTCGATCGACAGCGCGAAGACGTCGCAGCCGAGTTGTCGGAGGGCACGGATCTGATGGCGGCTGTAGGTGGCGATGCCGCCGACGCCCTCGATGTCGAAGCCGATATAGAGGATCCTCATCTGTCGCACCGGCAGCTCGGGTAAAGAAGGAGAACGGCGGCCATCGGAACGCTATTCCGCCAGATCACTTGTGCGCGACCGCCAGCAGGCACTGGCTGAAGATCGCCTCGCGCCCGCTCTCGCCGGTCTCGACCGCGAGGGCGAAGCGCATCGCGCCGCGCAACACCGGCCAGAGCGCCGCGCGCACGGCGCTGCGCAGACCATGCGCGACCGGCCGGTCCTCATGGCAGTCGACGCGCGCGAAATCGCAGGCGCGCAGCAGCTGGGCGATCGACGCCCGGGTGAAGGCGTCCTCCGCCAGCACGTCCCAGTAGCGCATGCGTGCCGCGAATATGGCCTCGGCATTCGGCAGATGCAGGATGAAACGACCACCGGGGCGCAGCGCGCGGTGGACGGCGTCGGCGATCGCCATCTGCTCGTGCTTGGCGAAATAATGGAAGAGGTCGAACAGGACGATCGCGTCCAGCGAGGCCGGAGCCAGATCGGCCAGGGTCGCGCGCAGGTCACCCTGGACGACGCCGTCGATGCCGAGATCGCGCGCGGCGGCGACCTGTTCCGGGCTGGCGTCGACGCCGCGTGCGCGCGCGTAGCCGAGATTGCGGGCGGCCCAGACGAGGGCGCCATGGCCGCAGCCGAGGTCGAGGATCTCGGCCTCGCGCGCGGGCGGAAAATGGTCGCGCACGAGGCGCTCGAGAAAGGGCCGCCGGCGCTCGAGGCCGTCGCGCGCACCAGCCACGGAGGCATGCGTGCTCACATAGCGGGCGAGGAGCCGCGCGCGGAATTCACCAGGGGAAACGGGGGTCATGCGAAAGCCGGTAGGGTCGGGCCGCCCGGGTTATAGCAGCGCGCAAGGCGGCGCGGAACCGCCGGCTCAATGCGGGGCGCGACCCGCCTCGTAGGCCTGGAGATGCAGCCAGGCGAGGCGCAGCAGCGGCGTGTCGATCGCCGCGGCCTTCGCGCGGGCGACGAGGTCGCCGACGATATGGGGCCCCTCGGTCGGGCCGCCGCGCTCCATGTCGCGCAGCATCGACGCCGCGAATTTCGATCCTGCCTCGGTCAGCACCTTTTCGGTCGACACGATGACGTTGCCCGCCGGCATGTGGCCGCTCTCCTCGGCGATCGCGATCACCTCGCCGAGGCATTGGCGCATGGTCAGCGCGCCGCCATCGGCGGCGACGATGCGGCCGACCGGGGCGCGCATCAGGCAGGTCATGGCGGCAAGCGGCCCGAGCATGGTCAGCTTGTCCCACAGCGCCTGTATCGGATCGTCAAGCAGCCGGACATCGACGACGCTGTTGCGGAACGCCTCGGAGAGCGCCCTCAGCGCCGCCGGCTGGTAGCCCCGGCGCCCGCCGAAACCGAGGCGATGGACCGTGTTGAGGTGCCGAACCACGCCCTCCGCGGTCAGCGACGCCGCGATATAGGCGACGCCACCAGCGACACGTTCGGCGCCGAAATGCGCGTCGAGGGTGTCGAGATGGGCGATTCCATTGAGAAGCGGAAGGATGATCGTGTCCGCGCCGACGGCCGGTTCGATCGCCGCGATCGCGCCCGCGAGGTCGTAGGACTTGCAGGCGAGCAGCACCAGATCCCAGTCGCGGTCGCGCACCTCGGTCACGAATTGCGGATGCACGGCGAAGCTGCCGTACTGGCTCTCGACCACGATGCCGCTGCGCGCGATCTGTCCGGCGCGGCGCGGCCGCACGAGGAACGTGACCTTCGTCCCCGCCTCGATCAGCCGCGCGCCGAAATAGCCGCCGACACCGCCCGCGCCCAGAACGAGAATGCGCATGCTCGGTAAACCTTGCTCGTTGCCTGTATTCTTTAGCTTCAATTTCGATCAAGGTAACACGGACGTCGTCATCCTCCCATCCGTAAGATTACTGGGGACATTGAAATAGGGCGGCGGGGCGGCGCGTTCTGCGCTTGAAGCCGGACCCGCGATCGAGAACATTGCCCGGCCTTCCAGAGGTCCGGTGCCCGCCATTCGCATCCTCCATGTCATCGCCTCGCTGGCCGAGCGCACCGGCGGACCCGCCAAGGCCGCTCGCGAGATGGCCCGCGCCGTCGCCCGCCGCGGCCACGAGGTCGCGATCTACACCACCGACCGCGACGCCGGTCCCGGCGAGGGTCTGGTCGCGGGCGTCAGCTTCGACGATGGGGGCGTTGCCGTCCGGGTCTTCGCCCAGGGCGCACCCCGGGCCTTCGCGACCTCCTGGCCCCTGGCCAGGGCGCTCGATGCGGCGGTCGCCGCCGCCGACGTGGTCCATATCCATTCGCTGTTCCTGTTCCATGTCTGGGCCGCCGCGCGGGCCTGCCGCCGTCACGCGAAGCCCTATCTGCTGCGGCCCCACGGCACGCTCGATCCCTTCATCCGCCGCCGGCGGCGGGTGGAGAAGCGGGTGCTCGGAGTGCTGTTCCAGGACCGCGTCATCCGCGAGGCGGCGGCCCTGCACTGGACCGCCGCGGAGGAGGCGAGCCTCGCCGCGCCCGCCGTGTTCGGCGCGCCCGGGGTCGTGATCCCCAACGGCCTCGACCTGTCGGCCTATGCGTCGCTTCCCGAACCCGGGGGCTTGCGCCGCCGCCTGCCCGAGACGGCCGGCCGGCGGATCGTGCTTTTCCTGTCGCGGCTCAACTTCAAGAAGGGGCTGGACCTGCTGATCCCCGCCTTCGCCCGGGTCGCCGCCAGCCGGCCGGACCTGCATCTGGTCGTTGCCGGGCCGGATGACGGGATGGAGGCGCCGGCGCGCGGCTGGGCCGCCGAGCATGGGGTGGCCGATCGCGTCAGCTTCCCCGGCCTGCTGTCCGGCATCGCCAAGCTCGAGGCCTTTCGCGACGCCGATTGCTTCGTCCTGCCCTCCTATTCGGAGAATTTCGGCATCGCCGTGATCGAAGCGATGGCGTGCGGGGTTCCGGTCCTGATCTCGGACAAGGTCAACATCTGGCGCGAAATCGCAGCGGCCGATGCCGGGCGTGTCGCCACCACCGGGATCGGCGACGTCGCGGAGAAGCTGTCCGCCCTGCTCGCCGATCCCGCCGCGGCCGCGGCGATGGGCGCGCGCGGGCGCCACTTCGTCGCCACCCATTACGACTGGGCGGAGATTGCCGTCCGGCTCGAGGCCGTGTATCGAGCGCTCGCCG
>CAYSUY010000122.1:0-12343 GCA_964434345.1 uncultured Acetobacteraceae bacterium | reverse complement strand
CGGCGACGCGGCCGGCGCTGGGCGTCTGGCAGCCGGCGGCGACGCCCGGCGCGCCGGTGATGCTCGCGTTCACCGACGGGACGGGGGCGCCGCGCAGCCTCGCCGACTGGCGCGGGCGCGTCGTGCTGGTCAATCTCTGGGCGACGTGGTGCGCGCCGTGCGTCGAGGAGATGCCCGCGCTGGACCGCATCGCCGCGCGGCTGCGCGGGGCCGATTTCGATGTCGTGGCGATCGCGGTCGACCGTCAGGGAGACGCGGTCGTGCGCCCCTTCATGGAGAAGCTCGGGCTGTCGCGACTGGCGCTCCATCTGGATCCCAGCAACGCCGTCGTGCGCGTGCTCGCTGCGCCGGGACTGCCGGTCTCGGTCGTGCTCGATCGCGAGGGGCGGGAAATCGGACGCGTGCTCGGTGCCGCCGAATGGGATTCGCCCGCCTTCGAGGCGCTGCTGCGTCGCGCGATCGGCTCGTGAGATCGTGGCCCGGGATCAGGTCCGGGGCGGGGCCGGACATCGCATCCGCCCCGGTCGCCTGGATCACGCATCTGATCGCCGCGGATCCGCGGGCGATGGCGCAATTGCGGGCCGCACGGGAACTGGCGCTGCCTGATTGGTGCATCGCGGCTGGATTCGTGCGCAACCGTGTCTGGGACGCGCTCCACGGCGTGGCGTGCCGGCGCGAACCGGCAGATGTCGACGTGCTGTTCTTCGATCCCGCCGACACCGGGCGCGCCCGCGAGGCCGACGCCGAAGCGTGTCTCGGGCTGAAGATGCCGGACACCGACTGGGAAGTCCGCAACCAGGCGCGGATGCATGTCGCCAAGGGCCTGCCGCCGCATCGCGACACGGCGCACGCCATGACCTTCTGGCTCGAGACGCCGACGGCGGTCGGGATCCGCCTCGATGCCGACGACACGCTCTCGGTCCTCGCCCCGTTCGGCGTGGAGGATCTCGTCGGCCTCGTCTGTCGCCCGACGCCATGGGGCGCCGCGCGCCTCGCGGATTACGCCTCGCGGATCGCCGCGAAGCGATGGCACGTGCTCTGGCCGCGGCTCCGGTTTGCGGAGCCCGACATGGGGCTCCGCGCGCCGGACTGAGCGCCCGGCGTGTCAGCGCGTCGGGACGGGCTTCTCGCCGTTGTAGTCGTAGAAGCCGCGCTTGGTCTTGCGGCCGAGCCAGCCGGCTTCGACGTATTTCACCAGGAGCGGGCAGGGACGGTATTTCGAGTCCGCCAGGCCGTCATGCAGGACGTGCATCACCGCAAGGCAGGTGTCGAGACCGATGAAGTCGGCGAGTTCCAGCGGCCCCATCGGGTGGTTGGCGCCGAGCTTCATCGCGGTGTCGATCGACTCGACGTTCCCGACGCCTTCATAGAGCGTGTAGACCGCCTCGTTGATCATCGGCAGCAGGATGCGGTTGACGATGAAGGCCGGGAAGTCCTCGGCCACCGCCGCCGACTTGCCGAGCTTCCTCGTCAGGTCGCGGATGGCGACGAAGCATTCCTCGCTGGTCGCGATGCCGCGGATGATCTCCACCAGCTTCATGATCGGCACGGGGTTCATGAAGTGCATGCCGATGAACCGCGCGGGGCGGTCGGTCATCGCCGCGAGCCGGGTGATCGAGATCGAGGAGGTGTTCGACGCGATGATCGCGTCGGGCCTCAGCACCGGGCAGAGCTTGCGGAAGACCTCGCGCTTGAGCGCCTCGTTCTCCGGCGCCGCCTCGATGACGAGGTCGCAGTCGCCGAACAGCGCGTAGTCGGTCCCGGTCGAGACGCGCGCGAGCGTCTGCGCCTTCTGCTCGGCCGTGATCGTGCCCTTGGACAGCTGCCGGTCGAGGTTGCCGCCGATCGTCCTGAGGCCGCGGTCGATCGCCTCCTGGTTGACGTCGAGCATCCGGACCGCATGCCCGGAGGCGGCGCAGACATGCGCGATGCCGTTGCCCATCTGGCCGGCGCCGACGATACCGATCGTGCTGATCATGCCACTGGCTCCTGGTCGATCACTTGCGCGGCGGCAGCGCGGCCGCCAGTTCCGGGACGAGCTTGAAGAGGTCGCCGACGAGGCCGTAGTCGGCGACCTGGAAGATCGGCGCCTCCTCGTCCTTGTTGATGGCGACGATCACCTTCGAATCCTTCATGCCGGCGAGGTGCTGGATGGCGCCGGAGATGCCGACCGCGACATAGAGGTCGGGCGCCACGACCTTGCCGGTCTGGCCGACCTGGTAGTCGTTCGGGACGTAGCCCGCGTCGACGGCCGCGCGCGAGGCGCCGACCGCGGCGCCGAGCTTGTCGGCGAGCGGCTCGAGGTAGGTCTTGAAGTTCTCGCCGTTCGCCATGCCGCGCCCGCCCGAGACCACGATGCGCGCGGAGGTCAGCTCCGGGCGCTCGGACTTCGACAGCTCGGAGCGCAGGAAGGACGAAAGCCCGGCGTCGGCGGCGTCGCCGATGGCCTCGATCGGCGCCGCGCCGCCCTCGGCCGCGGCGGGCGGGAAGGCCGTGCCGCGCACGGTGATGACGCGGATCGCGTCCTTCGACTGCACGGTCGCCAGCGCGTTGCCGGCGTAGATCGGGCGCACGAAGGTGTCGGCGGAGACGACCTGGATCACCTCCGAGACCTGCTGGACGTCGAGCAGGGCGGCGACGCGCGGCATGATGTTCTTGCCGACGGTGGTCGACGCGGCGACCACGTGGCCGTAGCCGGCGGCCAGCCGCGCGACCAGCGGCGCGATGTTCTCGGCGAGCGGGTGGCCGCAGGAGGGCGCGTCCACCTTCAGCACCTTCGCGACGCCCGCGACGCGCGCGGCCGCGGCGGCGGCGCCGTCGCAGCCATGGCCGGCGACGAGGACATGCACCTCGCCGAGCTGCGCGGCGGCGGTGACGGCGTTGAGCGTCGCGGCCCGGAGCGACGCGTTGTCGTGGTCGGCGAGGACGAGGACGCTCATCTCAGATCACCTTGGCTTCGTTCTTCAGCTTGTCGACGAGTTCGGCGACGTCCTTGACCTTCACGCCGGCGAGGCGCTTGGCCGGTTCGGCGACCTTGAGCGTGACGAGGCGCGGCGCCGGATCGACGCCGAGCGCGTCGGGCGTCAGCGTCTCGATCGGCTTCTTCTTGGCCTTCATGATGTTCGGCAGCGAGGCGTAGCGCGGCTCGTTGAGGCGCAGATCGGTGGTGACCACCGCCGGGAGCGCGATGCTCAGCGTCTCGAGGCCGCCATCGACTTCGCGCGTCACTTCGAGCCTGCCATCGACGGGCGCGACCTTCGAGGCGAAGGTGCCCTGGGCCCAGCCCAGCAGCGCCGCGAGCATCTGGCCGGTCTGGTTGCAATCGTCGTCGATGGCCTGCTTGCCGAGGATGACGAGTTGCGGGCTCTCCTTGGCGACCAGCGCCTTGAAGAGCTTGGCGACGGCGAGCGGCTGGAGGTCGGCGTCCGTCTGGACGAGGATGCCGCGATCGGCGCCCATCGCCAGCGCCGTGCGGATGGTCTCCTGCGCCGCGGCCGGGCCCATCGACACGGCGACGATCTCGGTCGCGATGCCCTTTTCCTTGAGGCGAACCGCCTCCTCGACCCCGATCTCGTCGAACGGGTTCATCGACATCTTGACGTTGGCGGTTTCGACGCCCGTGCCATCCGCCTTCACGCGGACCTTCACGTTGTAGTCGATGACGCGCTTCACCCCGACCAGGATCTTCATCGGCATACGCTCATTTCTGTGTTGGAAATCCGAGACTTAACGGCTCGTCGCAAACGGACGGAAAAATAGGCAAGCCGGACTGGCGAGTCAATTCGCCCGGCGCGCCGCGACCACCTCTCAGCGATTGCTTCCGGGAACCCAGAGGACATCGGCCGCGCCGTCGTCGTTGAGATGGCGTGACATCACGAAGAGATGGTCCGACAGACGGTTGGCGTAGCGCAGCGCGGCGGGATTGACGCGCTCGCGTTCGGCGAGTTCGACCATCAGGCGCTCGGCGCGTCGCGTCACGGTGCGCGCGACATGCAGATAGGCGGCGGCGGCGGATCCGCCGGGCAGCACGAAGGAATTGAGCGGCGCCAGCGTCTCGTTCATCGCGTCGATCTCGCGCTCCAGCCGCTCGACCTGGGACTCCGTCATCCGCAGCGGCGGGTAGGCCGGGTTCTCCTCCTCCGGCGTGCACAGATCGGCGCCGAGATCGAAGAGATCGTTCTGGATACGGCCCAGCATCGCGTCGGCGTCGCCGGTGGTGTGCAGCCGCGCGACGCCGATCGCCGCGTTGGCCTCGTCGACGGTGCCGAAGGCGGCGACCCGCGGATCGTGCTTGGGTACCCGCGCGCCGTCGCCAAGCGATGTCTGTCCGGCGTCGCCGCCACGGGTGTAGATGCGTGTGAGGCGGACCATCAGCCTTGCGTCCCGAGCAGGAAATAGAGCGCGATCAGCGCCAGCGCGGCGCCCTGCGACACGACACGCGCGCGCATGAGGCGGTTGCCCCAGCGCGCGTTGAAGGCGCCGCCGCGCGCCATCGCGGCAAGGCCGCCGAAGAGGGAGGCCAGGACGGCGGCGATCGCCAGCCCGATGAGGTAGGGGAGGAGGGAGATCAGGATCGTCATGTGGCGAGAACCTAGGGCGCCGGGCGCCCGCAGGCGAGGGTTCAGGCGAGGACGAAGGTGAAATCCGCACGCTCGCCGGCGAGGTCCTCCAGCAGGGCTGCGATGCGTCCGAAATCCGCCCCGAGCCGCGCGCGCGCGCGGTCGTGGTCGCGCCAGACGATGGAGAAGGGGCCGGGGACATCGGTGCGCAGGACGTCCCAGAGCGCGTCGAGATTGGAGACCGACGCCGCGTCGAATCCGAGTTGGCCGGCGAGCCGGGCGAAGACCGCGGCGCGATCGCCGTCCTCGGCGCCGAGGATCGCCGTCGTCATCGCGGTACCTCGCGGAAGCTCTCGTAATGGTCGAGCGTGACGTAGATCAGCCCGTCGGACGAGAATACCAGCCGGCGCGCGCCACGCCGCCCGCAGGCGAAATCGAGATCGGCTTCCTGCCAGGAGCGACCGCTGGCGGCCGGCAGCCTGCCTTCGCGATTGCCGAAGCGGTCGCCGCCGATGACGCGGCCGCGCGCGACACGGCAGAGATCGTCGCCGGGCTTCCAGCCCAGCGCCTCGGCCTCGCGCTTCGTGACGTAACGCGGCGGCAGGCGGTTCTCGGCGCGCAGCATGCGGATCGTGTCGACGAACCCGTCGATATCGCGCAGCTGGATCGCGCGGGCGAAGGCGGCCAGCCGCGCCGCCGCCTCGTCGGCCGAGGCCGCGGGCGCGAGCGCGAGCCACAGACCCGCGACGAGGAGGAGGGCGAGCAGCCTGCGCATCGGGCGTTCAGTTGCGCGGCGAGAGCAGGCCGCGGACGACGACCTGGGCCTGGATTTCGGCCGCGCCCTCGAAGATGTTGAGGATGCGGGCATCGACCAGCAGGCGCGAGACCTCGTATTCCTCCGCGTAGCCGTTGCCGCCATGGATCTGGACCGCGTTGTCGGCGGCGGCCCAGGCCGCGCGCGCGGCGTAGAGCTTGGCCATGCCGGCCTCGATGTCGCAGCGCCGGTCGGCGTCCTTGGCGCGCGCCGCCGCCAGGGTCAGCTCGCGTGCGATCGTCGTCTCGATGGCGATCGCCGCCAGCTTATGGGCGACGCGCGGGAAGGCCGCTATCGGGCGGCCGAATTGACGGCGGGCGCGTGCGTAGGCGAGCGCCGCGCCGAGCGCCGCGCGGGCCACCCCGACCGCGCGCGCGGCGGTCTGGATGCGCGCGGATTCGAAGGTCGCCATCAGCTGGCGGAAGCCCTGCCCCTCGACGCCGCCGAGCAACTGGCCAGCGGGGACCTCGAAACCGTCGAAGGCGAGTTCGTACTCCTTGAGGCCACGATAGCCGAGCACGTGGATCTCGGAGCCCTTCAGCCCCGCCACCGGGAAGGGATCTGCATCGCTGCCGCGCGGCTTTTCCGCCAGCAGCATCGACAGCCCGTCATGCCGGTCTTCCGGCCTGCCGGTGCGCACGAGCAGCGTCATGAGGTCGGCGCGCGCGGCGTGCGTGATCCAGGTCTTCGCGCCGTGGACGCGCCAGGTGTCGCCGTCGCGCACCGCGCGGGTGCGCAGATTGGCGAGGTCGCTTCCGGTGTCGGGTTCGGTGAACACGGCCGTCGGCAGGATCGATCCGTCCGCTATGCGCGGCAGGTAGCGTGCGCGCTGCTCCGTCGTCCCGCCCAGCCGGACCAGCTCGGCGGCGATCTCGGCGCGTGTCGCGAGGGAGCCGACGATCAGCGAGGCGGCCGAGAGCTCCTCGGTGCTGGCGCACATCGCCGCCTTGCCGAGGCCGAGACCGCCGAATTCCTCCGGCACCGTGAGACCGAACACGCCGAGCGCCGCGACATCCGCGATCACCTCCAGGGGAACCAGCGCGTCGGCGCGATGCCAGCCCTGGGCGTGCGGCGCGACCCTGTCGCGCGCGAAGCGCCGCAGCGTCGCCGCCATCGCGTCAATCGACTCGTCGCCATAGCTCGGCGCGAGCATGTCCTCATCCACGAGCGCGGCCAGCCGCTCGCGCGCGGCCGGCGTCGCGTCGTCGACGAGCCGCGCCACCGCGGGGTCCGCGAGCAGCGCGGCCGCTTCGGCGACAAGGCCGAGATCGGCCGGGCGCGCGCTCTCGCCCTGGCTCATCGCGATGCCCGTTCCGAGCTGGAGCAGCAATTCGGCCGCGCCGAGATCCGCTACGAGCGTGTCGCGCTCGCCGAGCTCGCCCGCGGCGGAGAGACGATCGCGCCAGGCCAGGAGCGCGCGCAGCCCCGCGACGGAGCTGGCGATCCAGGCGAAGCCATGGGCCGCGTATTGATGCGTATCGAGCGCGGCGGCGTCGATCCGCCCGCGCGGGGCCACCCGCGCGGCGAGCGCCGCGCGCGCCGCGTCCTGATAGCGCTCCGCGGCAGCGCGCGCGCGGTCATGTCGGGTCTCGGTCATGGCGCGACAATCTGGGCGCGCGACTGGACCGGGTCAACCGCGCGCGGTCACCGGCGGGACGCGGGGCGGGCATTGTGTCCGGGAGCCTCGCCGGGGCAGGTTGCGCCGCATGTCCTTCCTCGACCATATCGCCGCCTGCAACCGCCACGACCTGTCCGGGTTCCTGCCCTTCGCCGTCGCCGGGCAGCCTGTCGGCTGGATCCGGCACGGCCTGGCCGCGCGGTTGGCGGCGAGCCACCCGGTCCTGCGCCTGACCGGCGCCGCGCTCGCCCTCGATGCGGCGTTGCCGGATCACGCGGCGCGCTGCGCGGCGATGGACGAGGTCGTCCGTGCGATGGAGCGCGATGGCCTTGTCTCCGGTCGGCGCGACGAGTTCTACGCCGTGGCGACGCATGTCGGCTCCGCCGAGCTGATGCGCATCGAGCGCGCGGCGGTGTCGGCGTTCGGCATCGCGGCCTGCGGCGTCCACATGACCGGTTTCGTGCGTCGCGCCGACGGACTCCATGTCTGGGTTCCGCGGCGCGCGCGCGACAAGTCGACCTATCCCGGGATGCTCGACAATACCGTCGCCGGCGGACAGCCGGTCGGGCTCGGCATCTTCGAAAACCTGGTGAAGGAATGCGCCGAGGAGGCGTCGATCCCGCCCGCGCTGGCGCGCCGCGCCCTGCCCGTGGGCTCGATCTCCTACTGCATGGAGGCGCCGGACGGGCTCAAGCCGGACATCCAGTTCTGCTTCGATCTGGAACTGCCCGCGGATTTCGTTCCGCGCCCGGCCGATGGCGAGATGGAGTCCTTCGAACTCTGGCCGGTCGCGCGCGTGATGGAGACCGTGCGCGACACGCAGGCGTTCAAGTTCAACTGCAACCTCGTGCTGATCGATTTCTTCCTGCGGCACGGGGTGATCGCGCCGGATGATCCGGATCATCCGGCGCTCTGCGCGGGTCTGCGAAGACCATTGCCCCGGCCAATGGTCGCGCCGTCGCCGCGCGCGTCCTGATGGCCATCGTCGCCGCCGTCGTGCGCGGCGCGCGCGGAGGCGTTGGGCGATGCCGGTGCGATTGCTCCTGCTGCTTGCATTCTGGATCGCCGCGCTCGCGCCGCTGGCCGTCCTCGCGGCCTGGATCCCGGCCGAGGCGGGAGAGGCCGCGGCGGCGGTCCCGGTGGCTGCGGGACGCGGCGCCTTCGTCGTCGCCATCCTCGCCGCGCTCGCCATCGGCGGGGTACTCGCCCACGCGACGGCGCTTCCCCTCCTTGCGAGGCAGCGCGCATGGGCCTTCGTCCTGGCGCAGGCCAGCCACGACCTGCGCACGCCGCTGGGCGCGCTGCTGTGCTATGCGGAGCTGATGGCGAAGCCCGACCTGTCGCCGCCCGGCGCGGCGCGGCGCAAAGCCTATCTCGGCGATATCCAGGACTGCGGCGCGCACATGCTGGCCCTCATCGAGGGGCTGGACGCGTTCGGCCGCGCCGAAGCGGGAGCGGGGGCCCTCGCCGAGGAGGTTTTCGCGACGCAGGACCTGCTCGACGCGGCGGCGCTGCTGGTGGCGCCGCAGGCCAAGCGCCGCGACATCGCCGTCGTCGTCGACCCTGGCGGCGCGGGCATGCGGCTGCGCGGCGACCGGCATGCGCTGCGCCGGGCGCTGGTCAATCTGCTCGCCAACGCGGTGGCCTACACGCATGCGGGCGACCGCATCGTGCTGAGCGCGGGCCGGGATGCGGACGGCCGTGCCGAACTGGTGGTGGCGGATCATGGCCCGGGCATCGCGCGGGCCGAACTGGCGCGGATCGTGGAGCCGTTCAGGCGCGGCGGGGCCGAGGTGGCGCGCGGCAGTCCGGGATCAGGGCTCGGCCTTGCGATCGTCTCCGCGATCGCGAAGGCGCATGGCGGTGCGCTGCGTCTCGCGAGCGCGCCCGGTCAGGGCGTGCGCGCCGCGATCGTCCTGCCGCGCGCGCGGATCTCCGCGGGGCTTTGACCGCCGCGGCGCCGCGTGCTGGCATTCGTCCGGTTGTCAATTCCGGTCGATGGAGTCGGGCGATGGTGGAGATGCGCGTGGCGATGGTGTCGGGAGCGAACCGGGGCATCGGTCTTGCGATCGCGCGCGAGCTTGCGCGGCGTGGCTGCCGCCTCAGCCTCGGCGTGCGACGGCCGGACGCGTTGCCTGCGAGCCTGCGGGCCCTCGACCCCGCACATGTCCACGCCCATCGCTACGAGGCGCGTGATCCAGGGGCCGGCGACGCGTGGGTGGCGGCGACGATGGCGCGGTTCGGCCGCATCGACATCCTGGTGAACAATGCCGGCATCGCGCCCCAGGTGACGTTGGAGGCGGGGCGCGACGAGGATCTCGACGCGCTGCTGGACGTCAACGTCAAGGCGCCGTTCCGGCTCCTGCGCGCCGCTTTCCCGCATCTCAAGGTCAGCGGGCGCGGACGCGTCGTCAACGTCGCCTCGCTCTCGGGCAAGCGCGTCCTCGGGCTCAACGCGGGCTACCAGATGGCCAAGCATGCGGTGATCGCCCTCAATCACGCGGTCCGGCGGGCGGGCTGGGAGCACGGGATCCGGGCGACGGCGCTTTGTCCGGGCTTCGTGAACACCGACATGGCCGTGGGACATGACGGGATCGATCCGGCCGCGGTCACGCAGCCCGAGGATCTCGCGACGCTGTGCGGCACGATCGTCGATCTGCCCAACAGCGCCGCGGTCGCCGAACTGCTCGTGAACTGGCGCCACGAGCCGCTGATGTGAGCGCGCGCGCGAAGCGTTCCAGGTGACGCGGCGCGCCGGCAGCGTGTAGCTTCCCGATCGCCATGCAGTTCGTCCGACTCAAGCCGCGCGACGGCGAGACTGTCGCCCTCGTGATCGACGGGCGGTCCGTCGAGGCCCGCGCCGGCGATACGCTCATGACCGCGATCCTGCTCCACGCGCCCGCGCTGCGCCGGTTCGAGTTCGGCGATGGCGCGCGGGCCGGCTATTGCCTCATGGGGGCGTGCCAGGATTGCTTCGTTGCCCTCGCCGATGGCAGCCGCGTGCGTGCCTGTACGACGCTTGTCGCACCCGGCATGGCCGTGCGCACGGGGACGGGCGATGTCTGAGACGCGCGTGGTCGTGGTCGGCGCCGGCCCGGCCGGAATGCGCGCCTGCGCGGCGCTCGTCGCGGCGGGACTGACGCCGATCCTGATCGACGAGGCGGCGCGTTCCGGCGGCCGGATCTACCAGCAGCCGCCGCAGGGGGCGGCGCGGCCGGGGCGGGAACTCTACGGGTTCGAGGCCGCGAAGGCGGCGCGCATCCATGCTCTGGACGCGCAACTCGCGGGCCGCATCGACCATCGCCGCGAGACGCTCGTCTGGAACTGCTTCGAGGACGCGCTCGACCTGCTCGGACCCGACGGTCCGGCGCGTCAGCCGTTCGACGCGTTGATCCTCGCCACCGGCGCCACCGATCTGGCGCTGCCCTTTCCCGGCTGGACGCTGCCCGGGGTCTATGCGCTGGGCGGTGCGCAGATCGCGCTGAAGACCCAGGGCTGCGGCATCGGCCGGCGCGTCGTCTTCCTCGGCGCAGGGCCTTTGCTGCCGCTCGTGGCGTGGCAGTACGTGCAGGCGGGCGCGGACGTGGCGGCGGTGCTCGACGCCACGCCCTTCGTGGACAAGCTGCGCGGGCTGCCGAACATGCTCTTCGCGCCGGGGACGCTCGCCAAGGGCGCGTATTACGTCGCGCGGCTGCTCGCCGCGGGCGTGCCGATGGGCTGGGGCGTGGGCCGGCCGCGCGCCGAGGGCGATGGCCGCGTGGAACGGGTGCGCTTCGTGACCGCCGGCGGCGACGAGCGCGTCGTCGCGTGCGATGCGCTGGGCGCCTCCTTCGGGCTGCGCAGCGAGACGCAGCTCGCCGACCTCGCGGGCTGCGACTTCGTCTTCGATCGGCGCAACCGCCAATATGTGCCGGTGCGGGATGCGGCCGGCCGGACCTCGCGACGCTTCGTCTATGTCGCGGGCGACGGGGCCGGGATCGGCGGCGCCGACGCGGCCGAACTCGCCGGCGAGCGTGCGGCGCTCGCGCTCGCCGCGGATCTCGGCCTTCCCGTCGACGTCAACCGCGCCGCCTTCCTCGACGGGCGCCTCGCGCGCCTCGACCGGTTCCGCCGCGGGCTCGAGACCGCCTATCCGTTCCCCTCGCATCTGCTGCGCGACCTCGGCGACGACACGATGCTCTGCCGCTGCGAGGGCATCGCCGTCGGCGCGCTGCGCGCCGCGGTCCGCGACAAGGGTGCGCCCGAGCTCAACCGCGCGAAGGCCTTCACCCGGATCGGCATGGGGCGCTGCCAGGGCCGGATGTGCGGACGCGCCGCCGCAGAACTCCTCGCCGCCGCGCGCGGCGAGGATCTCGCGCGGGCCGGGCGTCTGCGCGGCCAGCCGCCCGTGAAGCCGATCCCGATGGTTCCGGAGCTGCTGTCGTGAGCGCGGGCGTCTTCGACGTCGCGATCGTCGGCGGCGGCACCGCGGGCTGCGCCGCGGCGCTTGCCCTGCGCAAGCGCGGGATGAGCGTCGTGCTGCTCGAGAAGGGGCAGTGCGGCGCGATGGCGAGCGGCACCAATTTCGGGGGTGTCCGGCGTCAGGGACGCGATTTCCGCGAGATGCCTCTGGCGACGCGCGCGCGCGCGCTCTGGGACCGGCTGCCCGAGCTCGTCGGCGAGGATTGCGAGTTTCGTGCGACCGGGCACATCAAGCTCGCGCGCGACGCCGCCGAGATGGCCGAACTCGAGCGCTACGCGCGCGACGCGCGCGACCATGGCCTCGAGCTGTCCGTGGTCGGCGGCAACGCGGTGCGTGCGCTCTATCCCTGGCTGGGCGAGGCGGTCATCGGTGCCTCGCTCTGTTCCGACGACGGCCAGGCCAATCCGCGTCTCGTGGGGCCGGCCTTCGCGCGCGCGGCGCGCGCGGCCGGCGCCGAGATCCGCGAGTTCGCGCCGGTCACCCATGCGCGCTGGACGGGCGCCGGTTTCGAGATCGACGCGGCCGGCGCGACGCTGCGCGCGCGCCGGCTGGTGAACGTCGCGGGCTTCTGGGGCGGCGAGGTCGCCGCATGGTTCGCGGAAGGCGTGCCGATCCGGCCGCTCTGCCCGAACATGGTGGTGACCGAGCCGCTGCCCTACGTCATCGACCGCTCGATCGGCGTTTGCGGGGGCAACGTCTATGTCCGGCAGGTCGAGCGCGGCAACGTGATCTTCGGTGGCGGGCGCGGCTGGGGCGACACGGCGCGGGGCATCTCGCGCCCGCGCGCCGACGTCGCGCGCGATGCGATGGCCCGCACCCTCGCCATCCTGCCGTGGCTGCGCGACGCGCGGATCATCCGCACATGGACGGGCTTCGACGGCGAGATGCCG
>CAYSUY010000121.1:0-12386 GCA_964434345.1 uncultured Acetobacteraceae bacterium | reverse complement strand
CAGACTACCTCGACCGCCTCAACCCGCAGCAGCGCGCGGCGGTCGAGAACATCGACGGGCCCTTGCTCGTCCTCGCCGGCGCCGGAACCGGCAAGACGCGGGTGCTGACGACGCGGCTTGCCCATATCCTGTCGACGCGGCGCGCCTTTCCGTCGCAGATCCTGGCCGTGACCTTCACCAACAAGGCCGCACGCGAGATGAAGGAACGCGTCGCGGCGATGATCGGGCCCGCCTCCGAAGGCGTGTGGCTGGGGACCTTCCATTCGCTCTCGGCGCGCATCCTTCGCCGCCACGCCGAACTCGTGGGGCTGCGGCCGGATTTCACGATTCTCGACACCGACGACCAGATCCGGCTGATCCGCCAGCTGCTGGTCGCCGAGCGCATCGACGACAAGAAATGGCCGCCGCGCGCCGTGCTCTCGACCATCGAGCGCTGGAAGGATCGCGGTCTGACGCCCGACAAGGTTCCGTCGGATGCCGCCGGCGAGATGGCCGCCGGCCGCGCGGTCGCGCTCTACGCGCAGTACCAGGAGCGGCTGCGGGTCCTGAATGCCTGCGATTTCGGCGACCTGATGCTGCATTGCCTGGCGCTGTTCTCCGCGCGTCCGGAGGTCCTTGCCGAGTATCACCGCCGTTTCCGCTACATCCTGGTCGACGAGTACCAGGACACCAACGTCGCGCAGTATCTCTGGCTGCGCCTCCTCGCGCAGGGCAGCCGCAACCTCTGCTGCGTCGGCGACGACGACCAGAGCGTCTATGGCTGGCGTGGCGCCGAGGTCGGCAACATCCTGCGCTTCGAGAAGGATTTCGCCGATGCCACGGTGGTCCGGCTGGAGCAGAACTACCGCTCGAGCGGCCATATCCTCGCCTGCGCCGCCGCGCTGATCGCCCATAACCGTGCGCGGCTCGGCAAGACCCTGTGGACCGCCGCGGATCCCGGACATCCGGTGCAGCTGCGCGGCGTCTGGGACGGCGAGGAGGAGGCGCGCTGGATCGGCGAGGAGATCGAGGCGCTGCAGCGTGGCGGCCAGGCGCTGGGCCAGATCGCATTGCTCGTGCGCGCCGGTTTCCAGACCCGCGAGTTCGAGGAGCGCTTCATCGCGCTGGGCCTGCCCTATCGGGTCGTCGGCGGAGCGCGGTTCTACGAACGCGCCGAGATCCGCGACGCCATCGCCTATGCACGCCTGCTGGTCCAGTCGAGCGACGACCTCGCGTTCGAGCGTGTCGTCAACGTGCCGCGCCGCGGCATCGGCGACAAGGCGCTCCAAAGCCTGCACCGGCTCGCGCGGGCGGAGGGCATCGCCCTCGCCGACGCCGCCGCGCGGCTGATCGAGACCGACGAGATCAAGGGGCCTGCGCGCGCCGGGCTGCGACGCTTCCTCGACGATCTCGGGCGGTGGCGGGCCGAACTCGCGCGTCTTCCCCATGCCGAGGTGATGGGGATGGTGCTCGACGAGTCCGGCTACACCGGCATGTGGCGCGACGACCGTTCGCCCGAAGCGCCCGGACGCCTGGAGAACCTCAAGGAATTCGTCTCTGCGCTCGAGGCGTTCGACACCCTCCAGGGCTTTCTCGAGCATGTCAGCCTCGTGATGGAGAACGCAGAGGCCGCGCCGGGCGACATGGTGAGCCTGATGACGCTGCACAGCGCCAAGGGGCTGGAGTTCGATGTCGTGTTCCTGCCCGGCTGGGAGGAAGGCCTGTTCCCGCATCCGCGCGCGCTCGACGAGAAGGGCGCGGAGGCGCTCGAGGAAGAGCGGCGCCTCGCCCATGTCGGTCTGACCCGCGCGCGACGGCGCGCCTATGTCAGCTTCGCGGCGAACCGGCGGATCCACAATCTCTGGCAGTCGGCGATCCCCTCGCGCTTCGTCGGTGAATTGCCCGAGGACCATGTCGAGCGCATCGCACAGCCCGGGCTCTGGGCGGGTGGCAGCCGTCGCGCGCGCGGCGAGTCCTACGACCAGTCGACCGAGTGGGTCGCCGCGCCGGCCCCGCTGCCCCGGCGTCCGCCGCCGCTGCCCGCGCCCGAGCTCTCCGTGCCGCGTCGTGTCGCGCCATCGGGCATCGCCGTCGGCGACCGGGTCTTCCACGAGAAATTCGGCTACGGTTCGGTACGTTCGCTCGAGGCCGGGAAGCTCGAGGTCGAGTTCCCGACCGGGCGCAAGAAGGTGATGGACAGCTTCGTCCGCAAGGCATGAGTTCCCGATGACCCGTCCCTGGCAGATCCGTCTCGTCGTCGACCCGATCGCGGAGCGCGCCTTCGGGCTTGCGCTCGAGACCGTCGCCCAGTCGATTGCCTCCTTCGAGACCGCGCCGGGCGGCCCCTGGCAGGTCGACGCCATTTTCGCGCCGGAGACCGCGCCGCCGGAGATCGAGGCGCTGCTGCGCGACGCGGCGGCATCGATCGGCCGCGACGCGCCGCTTGTCGTGGCGTCGCCGGTGCCGGACATCGACTGGGTCGCGGAGAACCAGCGCAGCTTTCCGCCCCTGTCGATCGGCCGCTTCTACGTTCGCGGCAGCCATGTCGAGGGACCATCGCCCGCGGGATCCTGGCCGGTCGAACTCGACGCAGGGATCGCGTTCGGGTCTGGCGAGCATGCGACCACGCGCGGCTGTCTGCTGGCGATCGAGGCGGCGGCGAAGCGCCGGGTGCCGCGCCGGGCGCTGGATCTCGGCTGCGGCTCCGCGATCCTGGCGATCGGTCTCGCGCGCGCCGGGGTGCCGCATGTCCTCGCCTCCGACATCGATCGCGATTCGGTCCGCGTCGCCGCCGAGAATCTGCGCCTCAACGCCGTCGGCGCCCAGGTCCGGGTCTGCGTGTCGGACGGGTTCGCGCGGCTGCCGGAGCGCCACGGCTTCGATTTCGTGGTGGCCAACATCCTCGCGCGGCCGCTGATGCGCCTGGCGCCGGATCTGGCCCGTGCTGTGGCACCGGGAGGGACGCTGGTCCTTTCCGGTCTGCTCGCCTCGCAGGAGCGCGAGATCCGTGCCGCCTATTGCGGTCAGCGCCTCGCCTTCACCGGGCGCCGGGCCATCACCGGCTGGCATACGCTCGAATTCCGTCGCCGGATCCGCGGCGCCGGTCCCGTCTAGCCCCAAAAGAAAAGCGGCGGCTCCTGGGGGGAGGAGCCGCCGCCGCGCGCCCGCGCCGACCGAAGCCGGGAGGGGAGGGGGATGGCCTCAGGCCGCCGCCTGGCGCGCGTTCTCGTTGTTCGGGATCGCGAGCGTGCTCACGATCCGCGTCTCGCGGGTCTCCGGCATCCACAGGCCGGCCGCGACCCGCGGGATGTCGTCGCGGCTGATGCCGATGTCGCCCAGCATGCGCGCGTCGAGGGCCTGCAACTCGGCGACGGCGACCTGATAGCGACGCCACGCGGCGATGCGGCCGGCGAGGCGGCCAAGGGCGCGGCCGGCGGCGCGCAGCGCGGCCTGGATGGCCTCGGCGCGCGCCTTGGTGGCGAGCCGGTTGGCCTCGGCGAGGTCCAGCCAGCGCTGGGCCGTCAGCCGGTCGGGGCGGACCTGCGCGAGGCGCAGAAGCTCGGTTTCGGGATAGGCGTGCATGGTGTTCGTCTCCTGGATGCGGCGCCAAGCCCCCGGGGAAGGGAGCGTCGCCTGCTTTCGATGCGCGGAAAATAGGCGGATTGCTGCAAAGCAGGAGAGATCATGTTGCGTCGCAGCATTGCATTTTACGCATGGAACAAGGCCGTCACCGGGGCGTCGCCGGCGATGGTTCGCCGATCCGGCGTTGCGACCCGACCGGGGCTTGCCTAGGGTATCCGTTCATCCGTGATCACCGAGCCGGGAGCAGGGTCTGCCATGTCCCTCGAGCCAACGCCATCCACCGGGTTTCCCGCCGACCTGTGCGATGCCGCCCAAACCCTCGCCACGGCGATGAATCTCGCGATGCCGGGGTCGCGGTTGCTGACCCTTCTCGCGGGGGTCGCGGCGGCCCCGCCCGCGGAGGACGACCAGGCGTGGATGGTCCTGCTTGGTGTCGCGCCTGATCCCGACCAGATGGCGCGTCTGACGGCGTTAAAGCAGCACATCGTGTCAGCCATGCCGAAAGATCATGGCTTGTCCGCTTGGAATCCCGGCCGCCTCTCCAGCCTGCGGGCGGAGCTGGACCGCCGCGGCCTCGCGGGGTTCCTGTGCCCGCGCGGCGACGAGCATCAGGGCGAATACGTCGCCCCCTATGCCGAGCGGCTGTACTGGCTGACCGGCTTCACGGGCTCGGCCGGGCTCGCGATCGTGCTCGCCGACCGGGCGGCGATCTTCGTCGATGGCCGCTACACGTTGCAGGTCCGCAGCCAGGTCGATGGCGACGCGTTCGCCTATTGCCATCTGACCGACTCGCCGCCCGGGGACTGGCTCGCGGCGAACGCGCCCAGGGGAGCGCGGATCGGGTTCGACGCAAGGCTGCACACGCCGGATTCGCTGGTGCGCCTGCGCGCCGGCGCGGAGCGTGCGGGTGCCGAACTGGTGGCGCTCGAGGACGATCCCGTCGACGCGGTCTGGCCGCGCAAGCCGCCGCTGCCGATCGCGCCGATCCAGCCGCATCCCGAGCGTTTCGCGGGCCGCTCCAGCGCCGCCAAGCGCATGGAGGTGGCGGAACTCCTGGCGCGCGCGGGCGTCGATGCCGCGGTGATCTCGGACCCGGCCTCGATCGCCTGGCTGCTCAACGTGCGGGGCGCCGACGTCCCGCATACGCCTCTGCCGCTGTCCTTCGCGGTCCTGGAGGCGAGCGGCGACGTCGACTGGTTCGTGGAGCCGCTCAAGCTGGTTCCCGGCCTCGCCGCGCAGCTGGGCAATCCGGTGCGGCTGCGGACGCCCGCGGCCTTCGCGCAGGCGCTCGATGCCCTCGGCCAGCGCAAGGCGACGGTGCAGCTCGACGCCGCCACCGGGTCGGTCTGGGTGCAGGAGCGCCTCGCGCAGGCGGGGGCGCAGATCAGGCGCGGCCAGGATCCCTGCGCGCTGCCCAAGGCGCGCAAGAACGACGGCGAACTCGACGGCGCCCGCGCGGCGCATCTGCGCGACGGCGTGGCGCTCGCCCGGTTCTTCAGCTGGCTCGACGCCCATGCCCATGACGGTGCGCTCGACGAACTGGCGGTCTCCGACCGGTTGCTCGCCTTCCGTCGCGCGGGCGCGCATTTCCGCGACACGAGCTTCGACACGATCTCCGGTGCCGGTCCCAACGGCGCGATCGTGCATTACCGCTCCAGCCCCGCCACCAACCGGCGGCTGCTGCCCGGCGAGCTCTATCTCGTCGATTCCGGCGCGCAGTATCTCGACGGTACGACCGACGTCACGCGCACGATCGCCATCGGCACGCCGGACCCCGAGCATCGCGACCGCTTCACGCGCGTGCTCAAGGGCCATGTCGCGCTCGCGACCGCGGTGTTTCCGCGCGGCACGACCGGATCGCAGCTCGACACGCTGGCCCGGCGGCCGCTGTGGGAGGCGGGGCTCGATTTCGACCACGGGACCGGCCATGGCGTCGGCAGCTATCTCTCGGTTCACGAGGGGCCGCACCGGATCTCGAAGATGCCGAACGCCGTGGCGCTGGAGCCGGGCATGATCGTCTCGAACGAGCCCGGCTACTACAAGACCGGCGCCTACGGGATCCGGATCGAGAATCTGATCGCGGTGCGCGCGGTCGAGCGTCCGGGCGCCGAGCGCGCGATGCTGGGCTTCGAGACGCTGACCCTGTGCCCGATCGACCGGGCGCTCATCGAACCCGCGCTGCTTTCGGCCGAGGAGATCGCCTGGATCGACGCCTATCACGCCCGGGTGCGCGCCACCGTCGGTCCGCTGCTGGACCCGCAGACCGCCGCGTGGCTGGAGCGGGCGACGCGTCCGATCGGCGCGGGCGCGGCGGTGTGACCGCTCAGCCCGCGCCCGACAGGTCGAGCCACTCCCGTTCGGTCAGCGTGGCGACGCCGAGTTCGCGCGCCTTCGCCGCCTTCGAGCCGGCATCGGCGCCGATCACGACGTAGTCGGTCTTCCGCGACACCGAGCCCGCGACATTGGCGCCCAGCGCCTCCGCACGCGCCTTCGCCTCCTGGCGCGACATGGTCTCGAGCGTTCCGGTGAAGACGACGGTCTTGCCGGCGACAGGCGAGGAGGCCGCGCGCGGCTGCGGTGCGGGCTCGACCGTCACCTCGCCCAGCAGGTCGGCGATCGTCTCGCGGTTATGGGGCTCGCCGAAGAAGGCGCGGATGTCGGCGACCAGCGCGGGACCGACCTGGTCGATGGTGCCGAGCGTCTGTGCCGCGTCGCCGGCCTCGTCCGCGGCCGCGGCGACCATCGCGTCGGCCCAGGCCTCCACCGTGACGTAATGCCGGGCCAGGAGCTTCGCCGTCGCCTCGCCGACCTGGCGGATGCCGAGGGCGAAGACGAAGCGGTCGAGCGGTATGCGCCGCCGCGCCTCGATCGCCGCGAGCAGCCGCTCGACCGATTTCCCGCCCCAGCCTTCGCGCGTCTCGATCTCCGCCGCGCGCCGCCTGAGGCGGAAGATGTCGCCTGGCGTACGCACGATGCCGTCGGCGAAGAACGCCTCGATATGCTTGTCGCCCAGCCCCTCGATGTCGAAGGCGCCGCGACTGACGAAATGGCGCAGCCGCTCGGTGGCCTGGGCCGCGCAGGTGAGGCCGCCGGTGCAGCGCCGGATCGCCTCGCCCTCCGGGCGGATCGCATGCGCGCCGCAGACCGGGCAGAGATCGGGGAAGGTGAAGGGCGGCGCACCGGCGGGTCGCTCCTCCGGTACATGCGCCAGGATCTGCGGGATCACGTCGCCGGCGCGCTGCACGATCACCATGTCGCCGACCCGCAGGTCCTTGCGTGCGATCTCGTCCTCGTTGTGCAGCGTGGCGCGGGCGACGACCACGCCGCCGACCGTGATCGGCTCGAGCTCCGCGACCGGCGTCAGCGCACCGGTGCGTCCGACCTGGATGAAGATGCTGCGCAGCCGCGTACGCGCCTGCTCGGCGGGGAATTTATGCGCGAGCGCCCAGCGCGGGCTGCGCGAGACGAAGCCCAGCCGCTCCTGCCAGTCGATCCGGTCGGTCTTGTAGACGACGCCGTCGATGTCGTAGCCGAGGCGCGGGCGTTCGCGCTGGATGTGCTCGTAGAAGGCGATCAGCTCCGCCGCGCCCTCGCAGCGTCGCGTCTGCGGATTGACCGGAACGCCCCAGTCGCGCAGCCGCGACAGGAACTGGCCATGGGTCGTCCAGTCGCGTACCGACACCGCGCCCCAGGCATAGCCGAAGAAGCGCAGCGGCCGTTGCGCGGTCACCGCCGGATCGAGCTGGCGGACCGATCCCGCCGCGGCGTTGCGGGGATTGGCGAAGACCGGTTCGCCGGCCTCGCGCCGCGACTCGTTCAGGCGGCCGAACTCGGCGCGGTCCATGTAGACCTCGCCGCGGATCTCGAGCAGATCCGGCCAGCCGCTGCCGGACAGGCGGCGTGGTATCTCCGGAATCGCGAGCAGGTTCGCGGTGACGTCCTCGCCCTCCTCGCCGTCGCCGCGTGTGGCGCCGCGCACGAAGCGGCCCCGTTCGAAGCGCAGCGACATCGACAGCCCGTCGATCTTGGGCTCCGCCGAGAAGGCGATCGCGGTCTCGGCGTCCAGCGCGAGGAAGCGGCGGATGCGGTCGATGAACTCGTCGACCTCTGACGCGCTGAACGCGTTGTCGAGCGACAGCATCGGCACGTCGTGGCGCAGCTTGACGAAGCCCGCGGCCGGCGCCGCGCCGACGCGGCGCGTGGGCGAGTCGGCCCGCATCAGCTGCGGGAAGCGGCGCTCGATCGCCTCGTTGCGCCGCTTCAGCGCGTCGTACGCGGAATCCGCGATCTCCGGCGCGTCCTTCTGGTGATAGAGCAGGTCGTGACGCGCGATCTCCTGCGCGAGCCGCGCGAGTTCGGCCTCGGCCTCGAGGGCGTCGAGTTCCTCGACCGTGCGCGCGGCGGCCTCGCGTCTCCTGGGGCCGCTCATGGACGCGGCGCCTTGCGGCGGCGCGACGCGGGATCCGCGGCGGGCGCGACGGGGGGCGGTTCGAGCAGGGCGTCCGCCGCCGCGCGGGCGGCGTCGGTGATGGTGGCGCCGGAGAGCATGCGGGCGATCTCCTCCCTGCGTTCGGAGCCGTCGAGCCGTTCGACGGCGGTGATGGCGCGACCCTGGGCGAGGCGCTTGGCGACGCGCAGATGCTGGGCTCCCCGCGCGGCGACCTGCGGCGAATGGGTCACCACGAGGACCTGGAACGAGAGACCGAGCCGCGCGAGGCGCTCGCCGATAGCCGCTGCGGTCGCGCCGCCGACGCCGCTGTCGAGTTCGTCGAAGATCAGCGTGCGCGCGTCCATGCCGCGCGCCAGAACGGCCTTGAGCGCCAGCATGAAGCGGGCCAGCTCGCCGCCCGATGCGATCCGCGCCAGCGGCCCGGGCGGGGCGCCGGGATTGGTGGCGACCTCGAACACGACCCGCTCGCGCCCGGTGGCGGCCCATTCGCCAGGGGCAAGCGGGTCGAGGCGGGTGTGGAATCGGGCCTTGTCGAGGCGCAAGGGGGCGAGTTCCGCGGCGACCGCCGCGTCGAGACGGCCAGCGCTTGCGGCGCGGCCCCGGGACAGGACATCGGCGGCCGCGGCATAGGCGTCGCGCGCGCGCATCGCCTCCGCGTCGAGCCGCGCGACGCGTGTGTCGCCGTCGTCGATGGCTGCGAGGCGGGCCGCGAAATCGTCGCGCAGGGCGGGCAGCGCCTCCACGGTGGTGCGGTGCTTGCGGGCGAGGGCGCGCAGCGCGAAGAGGCGCTCGTCCACGCGCTCGAGCGCTGCCGGATCGAGGTCGATGCCGGCGGCCAGCGCTTCCAACTCGGCGACCGCGTCGGTGGCCTCTGCCGCGGCGCGATCGAGCGCCGCGAGCGCGGCATCGGCACGGTCGCCGAGCCGCTGCGCGACGCGCTCGACATGACGCTGCGCGGCGCGCAGGGCGCCCGCGACGCCCTTCTGCGTGGTGACCTCGTCGAGCGCCGCGCGCAGCGCCTGGGCGAGCTTCTCGCCGCTCGACAGCAGCGCGCGCGTCTCGGCGAGGGCGGCTTCCTCGCCCGCCAGCGGCGCCAGCGCCTCGAGTTCGGCGGCGGCGTGGCGGAGGTAATCGGCCTCGCCGGCCGCGCGCGCGAGGTCGGCGCGAGCGGCCTCCGCGGCCTTGGCCGCCTCGCGCCACGCGGCATGGCAGCGCGCGGTCTCCGCCGCCGCCCCGTCATGGCCGCCGAAGGCGTCGAGCGCCGCGCGATGGGTCGACGGATCGAGCAGGCCCTGGGTGTCGAACTGGCCATGGATCTCGACCAGCGTCGCGCCGAGTTCGCGCAGCAGTCCGATCGAGACCGGCTGGTCGTTGACGAAGGCGCGGCTGCGGCCATCGCCGCCGATCGCGCGGCGCAGGATGAGGTCGCCCTCGACGTCGAGCCCCTGGGCGCCCGCGATGCGCCGCGCCGCGTGGTCGGCCGCGAGGTCGAAGATGGCGGTCACGCTCGCGCGCTCCGCGCCGGTGCGCACCACGCCCGCTTCGGCGCGCGCGCCGAGCGCGAGGCCGAGCGAGTCCAGGAGGATGGATTTTCCGGCGCCGGTCTCCCCGGTCAGCACCACGATCCCGCCCTCGAAGGAGAGGTCGAGCGTGTCGATCAGGACGACGTCGCGGATCGAGAGGCTGGTCAGCATGCCGGGCTCACGCGCGTCGGGTCGCGGCCGGCCGCGCTCAGAACGGGTTGAGCCCGCGCAGGATGCGGCGCGCCAGCCCGGGCCTGTTCTCGCCGGGCATCGGGCCGCCCGTCACCAGCGCGTGGCTGTCGCGATACCACTCCGAGCCGGGATAGTTGTGGCCGAGTACCGCCGCCGTGCGTTCGGCCTCCGCCGCGAGACCCAGAGCGCTGTAGCTCTCGACCAGGCGATGCAGGGCTTCGGGCACATGGCTGGTGGTCTGGTAGCGATCGACGACCGTCTTGAAGCGGTTGATCGCCCCCACGTATTGCCCGCGCTCCATGTAGAAGCGGCCGACCTCCATCTCCTTGCCGGCGAGGTGGTCATGGGTGAGGTCGATCTTCAGGCGGGCGTCGCGGGCATAGGCGCTGTCCGGGAAGCGGCGCAGCACCTCCTCGAGCGCGCGCAGCGCCAGCTCGGTCATGCGCGCGTCGCGCTGGACGTCGGTGATCTGCTCGTAGAAGCACAGCGCCTTGAGATAATACGCATAGCCGACGTCGCGGTTCGACGGGTTGAGCTGGATGAAGCGGTCCACGGCGACGATCGCGTCGTCGTATTTGTTGTTCTGGTAATGCGCGTAGGCCGCCATCAGCTGGGCCTTCGTCGCCCAGGCGGAATAGGGATGCTGGCGCTCGACCTCGTCGAAGGCGCGGGCCGCGGTCACGTAGCGCTCGGCCGCGAGGGCGTCGACGCCGCTGTTGTAGAGTTGCTCGACCGGCCGCTCGACATAGTCCTGTTTTTCCCTGGCGCCGCAGGCGGCAAGGACGGCGAGGGCGGCGGCCGCGAGCACGCGGCGGGCGTGACGGATCTTGAGCCTGAAGCGCATAGACGGATTATAGCGCGGCCGCGAGGTGCTCGGCCATAAGGGCCTCGACCCCGGTGGCGCCGGCGCCCCCCTTCGTGTCAGCCGGCGACCTGCAGCGCCGCGGCACCCGTCGCGGCACCCGGGGCGTGGTCGGTCATGTCCTCGCAACGCCAGGCCTCGGGGCGATCGAACAGGGCGCGGAGCGCGAGGTTGTTGAGCTCGTGGCCACCGCGCACGGAACGGACATGCCCGAGCACGGGCTGCCCGGCGAGGTAGAAGTCGCCGATCGCGTCCAGGATCTTGTGGCGGACGAATTCGTCGCCGTATCGCAGGCCGTCGGGGTTGAGGACGCGGTCCCCGTCGATCACGACGGCGTTCTCGAGGCTGCCCCCGCGCGCCAGGCCGGCCGCGCGCAGACGCTCGACATCGGCGGCGAAGCCGAAGGTGCGCGCGCGCGCGATCTCGGCGCGGAACGCCGCCGGATCGAGATCGAAGGACAGGTCCTGGCGCGCGATCGCCGCCGAGGCGAAATCGATGGCGCAGGACACCGAGAACGCGGGCGCGGGCTCGAGCGTCACGCGCGCGTCGCCGCGCGCGACCTCGACCGGAGCGACCACGCGGATCGCCCGGCGCGGCGCGGCCTGCTCGGCGATGCCGGCGCAGTCGATGAGGAAGACGAAGGGCGCGGCGCTGCCATCCATCGCCGGCACTTCCGGCCCGTCGATGTCGACGAGGCAATTGTCGATGCCCATGCCCGCAAGCGCGGCCATCAGATGTTCGATCGTCGCCACGCTGGCGCCGCCATCGACGGCGATGCGCGAGCACATGCGGGTGTCGACCACATGGGACCACAGGGCCGGGATCTCCGGAGCGCCGGGGAGGTCGGTCCTGCGGAAGCGGATCCCGGACCCGGGCGCGGCGGGTTGCAGATGCATGCGCACGCGCGCGCCGGAATGAAGCCCTACCCCGACGCAATCGATCGCCGATTTGAGCGTGCTCTGGCGGATGACCCTGGCGCCCGGATGCTTTGGCTTCGTCACTCGGTCCTCCGTGGAACGTCGTCGTTCATGCGGCGTCTTGCCCGCATGCGGCCCTGCCGGCCGGTGCGCCGATGAGATGCCCGCGACAGCCTGTTCCGCCGCCGCGTGCCTCGGCCCCCGCGTGAGGGGGCGTCCGGACAAAAGAACGGCCCGGGAGCCTGGATAGTTCTTGCCCCCGAGCCGTCTCAATTCACTTGTTGTTACGAATTATTGCGAAAACCGCGCCGATCAATTGGCCTGGCGGCGGAGGAAGGCCGGGATGTCGAGCAGATCCTCCTGGCCACTCGGCGCCGGAGCCGCGGGCGCCATGGGTTCGAGACCGCCCAGCTTGGGCTGGGCCGCCTGCGGCGCGCGCGGAGACGCGGGCTGCTGCAGCTGCGGTTCCGGCTTGACGGCGGGGGCCGTGCGCCCTTCGCCCTGAGCCGGACGGTCGCGCCCGGCGAGGCCGGTCACCTTGGAGAAGATCTTGGCGCCGAAGCCGCCCGCGCTCTTGCGCGGCGCCGCCGCCGGACCGTTCGCGAGCGCGGCCGCGGCGATCGGATTGACCGGCATGGCCGTGCGTGCCGCGCGCGCCGGCGTCTCGATCCCGGGCTCGACCGGACGCGGCGGGATGAAGGCCGCCTCGGTCTGCCGGGCCTGCTGCGGCGCTGGGGCGGGCATCGTCTCGGCGATCGCCGTCTGCGTCGCGACCGGTGCCGGGGCGGGCGCATCGGCCCGCTCCGGCTCCTGGCGCTGCAGCAGCGGGGCAGGTGCCTCGGCGCGCGGCGCGGGTGCGGGCGCCGTGGCCTCGGCGCGCG
>CAYSUY010000120.1:0-12403 GCA_964434345.1 uncultured Acetobacteraceae bacterium | reverse complement strand
TGCGCGATCCGGCCCTGCACGAGGAGGTCTGCGCGCGCATCGCCGCATGGCTGCCCACGCAGGGTTGGCAGGTTGCGGGACTCGCCGAGAGCCCTATCCTGGGCCCCGAAGGCAACAAGGAGTTCCTGATCGCCGCACGCAAGGACTGACCGGTCCCGCGCGACGACGATCGCATCGCCCCCATGGACAAGCCAGATCCCTCCGCGCCTCCCGCGCCCGGCGTAGCGCCGCGCGACGTCTCGCTCGTCATCGTCGGCGCGATGATCGCGATCTTCCTGGCGGCGCTGGACCAGACGATCGTCGCCACGGCACTGCCGTCGATCGCCCGCGACCTCGGCGATGTCGCGCTGCTGTCCTGGGTGGTCACCGCCTACATGGTGACGTCGATCTGCGCGACCGCGGTCGCAGGCAAGCTCAGCGACGTCCATGGCCGCCGCCGGCTCATGCTGGCGGCGCTGGCGATCTTCGTCGTGGCCTCGGTGTTCTGCGCCCTGGCCGAGAGCATGCCGGCGCTGATCGCCGCGCGCGCCCTCAAGGGCGTCGGCGGCGGCGCGCTGGTCACGCTGGCGCAGACCATCGTCGCGGACGTCGTCAGTCCGCGCGAGCGCGGCCGCTACGCGGCGCATTTCTCGGGCATGTGGGCGATCGCCTCGCTGCTCGGTCCGACGATCGGCGGCGCGCTGACGCAGTATGTCGGCTGGCACTGGATCTTCTGGATCAACCTGCCGCTCGGGCTGGTCGCGCTGGTCGCGGTCGACAGCGTGCTGCGCAAGCTGCCGGTGCGCGCGGCGCCCGGCCGGATCGACGTGCCGAGCATGGCGCTGCTGCCGCTCGCGACGACGGCGATGCTCTTCGCCCTGTCCTGGGGCGGTGTGAGCCACCCCTGGCTGTCGTTGCCGGTGCTCGGCGCGGCGGCGCTGGCGCTGCTCGCGGGATGGATGTTCTGGCGCCGGCAGCACGGGCTCGACGAACCGGTCTTCGCGCCCGGGTTCCTCGCGGATCCCGTGGTCGGGCGCGTGCTGCCGGCGATGTTCTTCGGCTTCGGCGCCTATCTCGCCCTGGCGATCACCCTGCCGGTCTTCCTGCAGGTCGTGCTGCTGCAGTCGCCCGGTGACGCGGGGCTGCTGATGATCCCGCTCACCTTCTCGACGACCATCACCGCCTACTGGTCGGGACGATTCCTGCGCAGGACGGGGAATTACCGCCGTCCGACGCTGCTCGGCTTCCCGCTCGCCGCGGCCTCCGCGCTGATCTTCGCGCTCTTCGTCGATCACGCCTCGCCCTGGTCCACGGCGCTTTTGATGCTGGGGATCGGTCTCGGCATCGGCCCCGTCTTCCCGACCGCCATCGTGGCCGCGCAGAACGCGGTGGCGCCGCGCGACATCGGCGCCGTGACCGGGGCGGTGGGCTATGCGCGCTCGCTCGGCGGCGCGGTCGGCGCGGCTGCGGCCACCGCGCTGGTGCTGGCGCTCGTGCCGCGCGGTGGCGAACTGCGCGGCCTCGACGATCTCGTGCGCGCGCAGTTGGGCGTCGCGGAGCGCGCCATGGTGGCCGGGGCCTATCGCTGGCTGTTCGTCGCGATCGCGCTCATGATCTTCGTCGGCTGGGCGATCTACAGCCGGGTCGTGGCGCTGCCCCTGCGCACGCAGCCCGCGATGGGCGGCGGCCCGGGTCAGCCGGCGTCGGGAGCGTCGCCCTCCGGAACCTCGCGCGGAGGCCAATAGGCTTCGATCGCGGGGACCATGTCGGTCGCGCGACGGTCGAGCCCCTGCGCGATGATCGAGATGCCGAAGGGCAGCCCCGCCATCTTGACCACCGGATCGCCGAGCATCCGCTTGCCCAGCCGGATCCGCGCGAACACGTCCGGGTCGACCTCGATGTCGAGCCGTCCGCCACCGATCAGGATCAGGCTGCGCGTGGCGCCGACGCGCGTGATCGCGTGCCACGGGATCGGCGTGTCGGTGGCCTGGGGCAGGGCCAGCCCCTCGGGGCCGATCGCAACGACCGGCGTCGGGTCGAGGAAGCGCTGCAGGCATTGCCAGACATGGACACCGAGCAACCCCGCCACCATCAGCGCACCGATCCAGGGCGTCTCGGAATCACCGACATTGGCGCGCACGTACCAGAGCGCGCCGAGCACGACCGCGAGACCCATCGCGCCGTTCATCGCCGCGACGACGCGCGAATGACGCGCGACCAGGCGCGGGGTGGCTGTCATCGCGGCGCCGCGCTCAGCCGCACTGCGCGCGGTGGCGCAGCAGATGGTCTGCGAGCACGCAGGCCATCATCGCCTCGCCCACGGGAACCGCGCGGATGCCGACGCAGGGGTCATGACGGCCGATCGTCCGGATGTCGGTATCGGCACCGTCGAGGCCGATGGTCCGGCGCGGCGACAGGATCGACGAGGTCGGCTTGACGGCGAAGCGCAGCACGATGTCCTGCCCGGTCGAGATGCCGCCCAGCACGCCGCCCGCGTTGTTGGCGAGGAACTCCGGCCCGTCCGGTCCGGCGCGCATCTCGTCGGCGTTCTCCTCGCCGGAGAGCTCCGCGGCACCGAAGCCCGCGCCGATCTCCACCCCCTTGACCGCGTTGATGCCCATCATCGCCGCCGCGAGATCCGCGTCGAGCTTGCCGTAGATCGGGGCGCCGAGGCCCGCGGAGACGCCGCTGGCGATGACCTCGATCACCGCGCCGACGGAGGATCCCGCCTTGCGCACCGCGTCGAGCTCGCCTTCCCAGGCCTGCGCCGCCTGACGGTCCGGGCAGAAGAACGGGTTCTCGCCGACCGCCGACCAGTCCCAGCGGGCGCGGTCGATGCGGTGGCGGCCGAGCTGGATCAGCGCGCCGCGGATCGTGACCTGCGGCCCCAGCACGACGCGCGCGACCGCGCCGGCGGCGACGCGCATGGCGGTCTCGCGCGCCGAGGAGCGGCCGCCACCGCGATGGTCGCGGATCCCGTATTTGCGCCAATAGGCGTAGTCGGCGTGGCCGGGGCGGAACTTCGCGGCGATCTCGCCGTAATCCTTGGAGCGCGCGTCCTCGTTCTCGATCTGCAGCGCGATCGGCGTGCCCGTGGTCAGCCCGTCGAGGACGCCGGACAGGATGCGCACCCGGTCGGGTTCCCGGCGCTGGGTCGTGAAGCGCGACTGGCCGGGACGGCGGCGGTCGAGGTCGCGCTGGATGTCTGCCTCGGTCAGGGCGAGGCGCGGCGGCGCGCCATCCACGACGCAGCCGATCGCGGGCCCATGGCTCTCGCCCCAGGTGGTGACGCGGAACAGGTGTCCGAAGCTGTTATGCGACATCGTGAAGGGCCGGGGTCATTTCTGCGGCTTGAAGCCCGCCAGCATCTCGGCCACCTCGGGCGCGGCGTCGACCGCCATCATGCCGACGACGTGGTAGCCGCAATCGACATGATGCGTCTCGCCGGTCACGCCGCGGCCGAGGTCGGACAGAAGATAGAGCCCGGCATTGCCGACCTCCTCCGTCGTCACGTTGCGGCGCAGCGGCGCGTTGAGCTCGTTCCATTTGAGAATGTAGCGGAAATCCCCGATGCCCGAGGCGGCGAGGGTCTTGATCGGTCCGGCGGAGATCGCGTTCACCCGGATCCCGCGCGGGCCGAGATCGGCCGCGAGATAGCGGACCGACGCCTCGAGCGCCGCCTTGGCGACGCCCATCACGTTGTAATGCGGCATCACGCGCTCGGCACCGTAGTAGCTGAGCGTCAGCAGGCTGCCGCCGGCGTTCATCAGCGGCGCGGCGCGGCGGCAGAGATCGGTGAAGGAGAAGCAGGAAATGTCGAGCGTGCGCAGGAAATTGGCGCGCGTCGTGTCGACATAGAGGCCCTTGAGCTCTTCCTTGTCGGAATAGGCGATGGCATGGACGACGAAATCCAGTCCGCCCCAATCCTCCTGCAGCGTCGCGAAGACGGTGTCGAGCGAGGCTGGGTCGGTGACATCCGCGGCCAGGACATGCTTGACGCCCAACTCCGCGGCCAGCGGTCGCACCCGCTTCTCCAGCGCCTCGCCCTGGAAGGTGAAGGCGAGCTCGGCGCCCTGGGCCGCGCAGGCCTTGGCGATTCCCCACGCGATGGACCGATCGTTCGCCACGCCCATGACAAGCCCGCGCTTGCCCGCCATCAGGGTTCCGGTGCTGGTCATAAGTCCATGCTCCCGTTGATAAATCCGAATTTTCGAAGGGAATTGGCGGGCATCCTACACGCAAAAGCCGGACCGTCAACAACCAGCCGACCCGCGCGGCGCCCACACGGCGCCCGCACGGCGGCGGATTGCCGCAGGCCGGGATGACCTATCTCTGCTGGAGCAAGACCCGTCCATCCTCCAGGATCCGCCCCGCCATGACCGATACCGCAAGCCCCGCTCAGCCGCCGCTGATCGATCCCGCCCATGATCCGTTCCAGCGCTTCGAGGCCTGGATGGCCGAGGCCACGGCACGCGAACCGAATGACCCCAACGCGATGGCGCTGGCCACCGCCGACGCGCAGGGCCGACCCAGCGTACGGATGGTGTTGCTCAAGGGCGTCGACCACGGGGGCTTCGTTTTCTACACCAATCTCGAAAGCCGCAAGGGTGGCGAGCTGGCCGCCAATCCGCATGCGGCGCTGCTGTTCCACTGGAAGTCGCTGCAGCGTCAGGTGCGTGTGGAGGGGCCGGTGACGCCGGTGACCGACGCCGAGGCGGATGCGTATTTCGCGTCGCGCGCCCGCACCAGCCGCATCGGCGCCTGGGCGTCGCGCCAGTCCCGGCCGATGCAGGGGCGTTTCGAACTGGAGCGCCGCGTCGCCGAGTACGGCGCGCGCTACGCGATCGGCGAGGTTCCGCGCCCGCCCCATTGGTCGGGTTTCCGCCTCGTCCCCGCCCGGATCGAGTTCTGGCAGGATCGCGCGTTCCGGCTCCATGACCGCGTCGTCCATGTCCGCGACGGCGCCGGCTGGCGCACCGAGCGCCTGTTCCCGTGACCGCGCGCGCGGATCGCCAGGAGGCCGGCATGCTGATGCGGCGTGCCGCGATGGCCTCCGTGGTCGTCGCGGCGACGCTGATCCTGGCCAAGGTCGGGGCATGGCTGGTGACCGACTCGGTGGCGGTGCTGTCGAGCCTGCTCGACTCCCTGCTCGACGCCGCGGCTTCGGCGATCAACCTCGTCGCCGTCCGCCACGCCCTGACACCGGCGGATGACGATCACCGGTTCGGCCATGGCAAGGCCGAGCCCCTGGCCGGGCTCGCGCAATCCGCGTTCATCTGCGGGTCCTCGCTGATCCTGCTCATGGAGGCGATCCACAGGTTCGGCGCGCCGCAGCCGGTGCAACGCCCGGAGATCGGGATCGCGGTGGCGCTCCTGTCGATCCTGCTCTCGGCGGCCCTGGTCGTCTACCAGCGCCGGGTCGTCGCCCGGACCGGCTCGGTCGCGATCGCCGCGGATTCGCTGCACTACGGAAGCGACGCCCTGCTCAACGGCGCGGTCATCGCCGCCATCGTGATCGGGCGGTTCTTCGACCTGCCGCTGGCCGATCCGGTCTTCGGCGCCCTGATCGCGCTGTGGATCCTCTACGGGGCGATCCGCATCGCCCGCCAGTCCTTCGATCTGCTCATGGATCGCGAATTGCCGGCCGACGACCGCGCCCGGATCCTGGCGATCGCGCGTGCGCGGCCCGAAGTGCGCGACGTGCATGATCTGCGGACCCGCTCCGCGGGCACGCATATCTTCGTGCAGATGCATATCGAACTCGATCCCGACATGCGTCTGGCGCGCGCCCATGCGATCGCCGACGGCGTCGAGCACGACATCCGCGCCGCCTACCCCCATGCGGAGATCATCATCCACCAGGATCCTGCGGGCGAGATGGAGGCGCATCGCGCGCAGGCCGTGCCATGACGGGCGGCGCGCAGGACGAGGTCCTCGCGTTCCTGTCCGACCCCGCCCTGCATGGCGGCACCGTGCCGCGTCGCATCGACACGCACGGCTCGGTCGTCTTCCTCGCCGGCGAGCGCGCCTACAAGCTCAAGCGTGCCGTCGCCTTTTCCTACATGGATTTCTCGACCGTCGCGCGCCGACGGGAGATGTGCCGCGCCGAACTCTCGGTCAATCGCCGGACCGCCGCCGCGCTTTATCTCGGCGTGGCCGCGATCGTGCGGCGCGGCGGCGCGCTCGCCCTGGTTCCCGAGGCCGCGGCCGGCGCGGACGAGGCCCTCGACTGGGTCGTCGAGATGCGCCGTTTCCCGGCGGGGTCCGAGTTCGACGCGCTGGCGGCGCGGGGTGCCCTCGACCTGCCGCTGGTGCGCCGTCTGGCGGCGGTCGTGGCGCGGTTCCACGGCGCGCAGGCGCCGGAGCCGGGATGGGGCGGGGCTGCCGGCCTCGCCGCCGTCGTCGCCGAGAACCGGCGCGAATACGCGGCCAGGCCCGATCTCCTCGATCCGCACATGGCCGCCGCCGCGGATCAGGCCTGTGCCGGAGCGCTGGAGCGCGTCGCCGCGCTGCTCGACCGCCGCGCGCGCGACGGCGCGGTGCGGCACTGCCACGGCGATCTCCATCTCGGCAATGTCTGCCTGTTCGACGGCGAACCGGTGCCCTTCGACGCCATCGAGTTCAATCCGGCGATCGCATGCGTCGACACTCTCTTCGACCTCGCCTTCCTGCTCATGGACCTCGAACTGCGCGCCTCGCGCGAACACGCGAACGCGGCGCTCAACGCCTATCTGGAGATCCATCCCGAGGATGCGGGCCTCGCGGCGCTGCCGCTGATGCTCGCCTTGCGCGCGGGGATCCGCGCCCATACACGCGCCGCGGCGTCGCGCGCGCAGACCGACGCGGGACGCCGCGCCGGCATTGAGGCCGATGCCCGGCGACACCTCGCCGCCATCGCCGAATTCCTCGCGCGTCCGGCGCCGCGCCTGGTCGCCGTCGGCGGCGTCTCGGGGACCGGCAAGTCGACGCTGGCGCGCGGCCTCGCGCCTGGTCTGGGCGCGACGGCGCCGGGGGCCGTGATCCTGCGCAGCGACGCGATACGCAAGGAACTCGCCGGCGTGGATCCATCGACGCCGCTCGGCCCGGATCAGTACGGCGTGGCGGCGACGGCACGCGTCTATGCGGCGCTGATGGCGCGGGCCGCGGCGATCCTCCACGCAGGTTACCCGGTGGTGCTCGACGCCGTGTTCGGTCGCCCGGAGGAGCGCGCGGCCGCGGCGGCCGTGGCGGCCGCGGCCGGGTGCCGCTTCGACGGGATGTGGCTCGAGGCCGGGCGCGATGTCGCCGCGACCCGCATCGCCGGGCGGCGGGGCGATGCCTCGGACGCCACCGTCGCCGTGCTCGACAGCCAGCTGGCCAGGGATCCCGGCGGCCTCGACGACTGGCACCGGGTCGATGCCCGCGGCGAGCCGTCGCAGGTGCTGGCGCGGGCGCGGATCGCCATGTCACGATAGAACGCAGCGATGGGCGGATGGATCGGCACGAGCGACCCGCGGTGCCGCGCCTATCGGGGGAGAGGCCGATGCAGTTCAAGTCTATCCTGGCGCCGATCGGCGGCACCGACAGCGATATGGCCAGCCTGACGCTGGCCGCGCGGATCGCGCGTCGTTTCGCGGCGCATGTCGACGTGTTCCACGCCAAAGCCGACCCGCGCGAGAGCATGCCCTATCTCGGCGAAGGCGCGTCGCCTGCCCTGATCGATCAGGTGATGGTCAGCGCGGAGCGCGACTCCGACACCCGCGCCGCCCGCGCGCGCGCGAATTTCGAGGCCTGGCAGGCGCAGTCCGGCCTGTCGCTGGCGCCGACGCCCGGCGTGGTCGAGCAGCCGTCCTGTGCGCTGCGCCTGGAGGCCGGCGCCGAGGACAAGTGGATCGCGCGGCTCGGTCGCCTCGCGGACATGACCATCGTCGCGGAGCCCGGCGAGGGCGGCAGCGTCGCGGCCATGCTCGCCTTCGAGGCCGCGCTGCTCGACACCGGCCGGCCGGTCATGATGGCGCCGATCGGCTACAAGACGAACGACAGCGGCTCGGTCGTCGTCGCCTGGAACGGCAGCGCCGAATCCTCCCGGGCGGTCCAGGCCGGTCTGCCCTTCCTGCAGCAGGCGAAGAGCGTCCACGTCGTCGCGGTCGAGGAATCGGCCAACACGCCCGACGCCGACGCGGTCGTCCGTTACCTCGCCTGGCACCGGATCGGCGCCAATGTCCGTCTTGCCTCGGGCAAGGGACGCCCGGCCGCGCAGGCGATCGTGGCCGAGTGCGAGGCCGTCGACGCGGCGCTGCTGGTGATGGGCGGGTACACCCATAACCGCCTGCGCCAGATGATCTTCGGTGGGGTGACCGCCCATGTCATCCGCCACGCCACCATCCCCGTCCTGATGGCGCATTGAGGTCGGTCATGTCGCGTTTGCAAAGCATCCGCCTGGAGCTGGCGCGCACGCCGCAAGCTCCGGACGGCGATCCGGAGTGCGGCTACGAGTTCATCGCGCCGCTGGACGGGCAGGGGCGTCTCGACGCCGCCGCCTGGCGCGCAAGCCGGGCTCGCTGCACGGTGCGCCGCTTCTGGCGCGACGCGGCGGAGGAGAGCGGCGAACTGCTCCACACGCGTGGCGGCAAATGGGTGTTCTCCTACGCGCCGGGGACCGAGGACGACGAGCCGATCTTCAAGTTCGATCGCCACAGTTTCCTGCCCGGGGAGTACGTGTCGATCACCGAGCATGACGGGGTGACGCGGCCCTTCCGCGTCGTCTCCGTGACCGGCTGAGGTGGTGTCGGCATCAGGCGCGGACGGTCGGCCCGCGCGGCGGCTTGTCCTCACCGGCGCGTCGCGCGGCATAGGCCACGCGACCGTCAAGCGCTTCATGCGCGAAGGCTGGGAGGTGGTCACGGTCAGCCGCGAGGCGCCGCCGCCCGAATGCGGCCGCGATCCGCGCTGGAGCCTGCACGTCACCGCCGACCTGTCGGTTCCGGCGGATCGTGACCGGCTGGTGGCGGAGATCGACGCCCGGTTCGGCGATGACCCCCTCCATGCGCTGGTCAACAACGCCGGCGTGAGCCCGAAGACCGGCTACAAGGAGCGGCTTGGCGTGCTGCACGGGCCGCTGGAGGACTGGCGCAGCGTCTTCGAACTGAATTTCTATGCGCCGATCGCACTCGCCCGCGGCTTCGCCGCCGCGCTCGCCAAGGGCAAGGGGGCGATCGTCAACGTGACCTCGATCGCCGGTCACGCCATCCATCCCTTCGCGGGGTCGGCCTATTCGACGTCGAAGGCCGCGCTTTCGGCCCTGACGCGCGAGATGGCCGGTGAACTGGCGCCGCTCGGCATCCGCGTCAACGCGGTCGCGCCGGGCGAGATCGAGACCGAGATGATTTCGGCCGATTACGAGCCGCTGATCGCACGCATCCCGATGCATCGCATGGGCACGACCGACGAGGTGGCCGGGGTGATCTACCGGCTCTGCGACGCCGATTTCGGCTATGTGACGGGCAGCGAGATCTTCGTCACCGGCGGCCAGCACCTCTACTGACGGCCGGTCCGGCCGGGCCGCCCGAGGGTTCAGATCAGGCCGATCCGCGCCCGGTACCACGCGATGCGCCGCTCGGTCTGGGCGATGTCCTGGGCGAGCCAGTCGCCCAGGAGATCCTCCGCCGCGCCGTGCTGGGCCGCGAGATCGCGCAGCCGGGCAAGATCCTGTTCGCTGGCGGACAGGAGTTGCTCGAGTTCGGCGCGGCGCTCGTCGGGATCGAGGGCCGCCAGAAATCGCAGCTTGAGGGCGACGACGAGCCGGGACAGATCCGTCATCTGGCCGCGGACCGGGCTGGTGATCAGGGTCCGGAACTCGTCCCGGCCCGCGCCGGAGATCCGCAGGAGCGTGTCGCCGGTGAGGCTCTGGCCGGGCGCTGCCCGCGCGCCGAGCGGCTCGACGAGCCCCTGATAGCGCAAGGCCTCGATCGACGTGCCCAGGATGTCGAGGCTGGGCCCGAGCATGCGCGACACGAAGCGCCGGACCTCGACCGCGAGGTCGCCGAGGCTGCGGTCGCGTTCCGTCAGGAGGCCGAGGGCGCAGAGCCGCACGGCCTCCTGGGGGATCAGCGACTGGTCCTTGAAATGCGGCATGGCCGCATCGCCAGCCCGGGCGCTCAGGCGGCCTTGAGCAGACCGCGGTCGCGGACCATCGCGTAGGTGTCGTCGAGCGCCGCCGTGAAGCGCCGCAGCATCTCGGCGGTCTGCGCCTCGGTGATGATCAGCGGCGGGCAGAGCGCGACGCGGTCGCCGAACAGGCCGCGGCAGATCAGGCCATGCGCCTCGGCGCGCTTGGCGAAATAGGCTGACACGCCTTCCTTGGGCTCGAAATTGCCGCGCTGGGTCTTCGACGGCACGAGCTGCATGCCGGCGATCAGTCCGGCGCCCTGGACCTCGCCCACCAGCGGATGGTCGACCAGCTTGCGCAGCTCGGCCTGCATGAAGGCGCCGACCTTGCGCGTATGCTCGACGATGTTGCGCTCCTCGTAGATCTTGAGCGTCTCCACGGCGACGGCGGCGCCGACGGGGTGGGCGGCATAGGTGTTGCCGTGACCGAAGAGGCCGATCTTCTCGGACTGGCTGACCAGTCCGCGATAGATCTTCTCGTTGACCAGCAGCGCCGAGAGCGGGATGTAGCCGGAGGTCAGCGCCTTCGCCATCGACATCATGTCGGGCTTGAGATCGAAGGTCTGGCTGCCCCACATGTTGCCGGTTCGTCCGAAGCCGCAGATCACCTCGTCGGCGACGAAGAGCACGTCGTGGCGGCGGAGGACCGCCTGGATCTTCGCGAAATAGGTCGGCGGCGGAACGATCACCCCGCCCGCGCCCATGATCGGCTCGGCGATGAAGGCGGCGACCGTCTCGGGATCCTCGCGCAGGATCAGCGCCTCGAGTTCGTCGGCGCAGCGCGTCGCGAACTCCTCTTCGCTCTCGCCGGGATGCGCGAAGTTGAAATGGCTCGGGCAGGAGGTGTGCAGGACATTCGCGATCGGCAGGTCGAAATCGCGATGGTTCGCGGGCAGGCCGGTCAGGCTCGCCGTGGCGACGGTGACGCCGTGATAGCCGCGCAGCCGCGAGATGATCTTCTTCTTGCGCGGCTTGCCGATGGCGTTGTGGTAGTACCAGATGATCTTGACGGCGGTGTCGTTGGCCTCCGATCCGGAGCTGGCGAAAAACGCCTTGGACATCGGCACCGGGGCCGCCTTGACCAGGCGCTCGGCGAGTTCGATGCCCGGCTCGTGCGACTTGCTGGCGAAGACGTGATAGGTCGGCAGCTCGCGCATCTGGCGCATCGCGGCCTCGATCAGGCGTTCCTCGTCGAAGCCGAGCGACGCGTACCAGAGGCTCGCGAGACCCTCGATGTATTCCTTTCCATCGTCGTCGTAGACATGGATGCCGCGGCCGCGCTTGATGACCATCGGTCCGCCCGTCTCGTGCGCCTTGAGATTGGTATAGGGATGGATGAAGGCGGCCACGTCGCGGGCCTGGAGCGAATTCGGGCGCACGGTCATGTCGTGTCTCCTGGTGACTGATCGGCGGATCATAGACAGCCGGCATGGGCGGGGCCAGAGCCGCAGGAAAGCAATCCGGGATCCGTTGACACCCGGGGGGCCTGCCGCTACGTCACAGGGCGATGCCCGGACCGTCGGATCCCCACCGGCGGCACCGCACCAAGCGGCCGGGCCGTTCAGATGGAGGCGTAACGATGTCCCTGAAGCGTGCGTATCGCGCCGCCCTGCTGGCTGGCGCCATGGCGATCGGTCTGGTCGCGGCAGCCGAGGCGAAGCCGACAGCCCGAGATTTGCTCGGAACCTGCCCCCGCCGACTTCGCGGGTGTTCCGCAGTAGTTCCGAGCAACCACGCCGAGTCGACCGCGGTTTGGACCGCTGGCTTCTCGGTGTCCGGCGACGCGAACACCCTCGACCCGCACTCGCAGAACGCCGGTCAGGTCACCCTGATCCTGCGCCAGATCTACGAGCCCTTGATCCTGCGCGGCAAGAAGCTGGAGATGATCCCCGGCCTCGCCACGTCGTGGCAGTCGGTCGAGCCGAACCGCTGGCGTTTCCAGCTCCGCCGTGGCGTGAAGTTCCACGACGGGTCGGATTTCAATGCCGACGACGTCGTGTTCTCCATCAAGCGCGCGCTGCTGCCGACGTCGAATTACAGCATCTACGTCGACACCGTCGCCGATGCCGTGCGCGTCGATGACCACACGGTCGACATCGTGACCCGCATCCCCGATCCGATCCTGCCCGACAAGCTCTCGTCGGTGTTCATGATGGACAAGGAGTGGTCCGAGAAGAACAACGCCCTCCGCCCGCAGAACACCCGCGAGCGCGAGGAGATGTTCACCGTCCGCAACACCAACGGCACCGGCCCGTATCGGCTGACGTCGCGTGAATCC
>CAYSUY010000119.1:0-12540 GCA_964434345.1 uncultured Acetobacteraceae bacterium | reverse complement strand
GCTTCTTCGAGAGCCTGCCGCCGGACCTCGAGGAGGCGGCGCTGATCGACGGCTGTACCCTCTGGCAGGCCTTCCGTCACGTCGCGCTGCCGCTGGCGCGGCCGGGGATCGTGGTCGCGATGATCCTGTCGATCATCTTCAGCTGGAACAATTTCGTCTTCGGCGCCGTGCTCGGCGGGCGCCAGACACGCACCCTGCCGGCTGCGGTCTACAACATGCTCACCTTCGAGCAGGTCGCCTGGGGTCCGCTGGCCGCCGCGGCGCTGCTGGTCACCGCGCCGGTGCTGATCTTGACCCTCTTCATCCAGAAGGAGATCGTCGGCGGCCTGACCGCGGGCGGCGTCAAGGGCGGCTGACCCGCAGCGCCGCCGCGTGCGCACGGCAAGCACGCTCTTGGAGCGGCGGCGCGCGTCGACCATAATCGGCGCATACAGGGGGAGGATCGCATGACGAAGCTGGGACGGCGCGCGGCGCTGATCGGGACGGTATCGGTATCTTCGGCGCTGGGACTCGCCGGGTCTGCCCGTGCGGCCACCACGTTGCGCGTCGGGGTCGGCACTGCGCCGCTTTCCGCGGAGACGAAGGCGCTGCAGGAAATGGCGCGGCTCGCGGCCGAGCGCAGCGGCGGCGACCTCAAGGTCGACGTCTTCGATTCCGACAAGCTCGGCGGCTCGGTGGCGCAGCTCGAGAACCTGCAGCTCGGCACGCAGGACATGCTGTCCAACGTCGCGGACTGGTACCAGCATCTCGACAAGGGCTGGAACGCGCTCGCCATCCCCTTCGTCTTCGGCGGCGTCGATCACGTGAAGCGCTTCCAGCAGACCGCGACCTACAAGGGCTGGCTCGCCGAGATGCCCGGCAAGCACGGCGTGCGCATGCTGGCGGACAACTGGTATCGCCTGCCGCGCGTATTGCTGACCACGAAGCCCGTACGCACCCCCGAGGATCTCAAGGACATGCGTCTGCGCATGCCGGACCTCGACACCTATCTGCGGACCTGGGGCGCGCTCGGCGCGAAGCCGACCGTGATCGCCTTCAGCGAGGCGTTCCTCGCGATGAAGACCGGAACGGTCCAGGGGATGGAGGCGCCGCTCTCGGGCGTCTATCCGCAGAAATTCTACCAGGCCGCGCCGTTCATCACGCTGACGATGCACCAGATCGCGCCCTACACGGTGATGATCTCCGAGAAGACCTGGCGGCGTCTGAACGCGCGCCAGCAGGAGATCCTGACGCGCGCGGCGCAGGATGCCGGCGACTGGTACTACAAGCTGATCCTCGAGTCCTTCGACGACCAGAAGGCGAAGATGCAGGCCGAGGGCGTGCAGTTCATCGAGACCGACACGAAGCCCTGGGCCGATCGCGTCGAGACGGTGATCAGGGCCTTCGAGACCGAGGGCAAGCTGCCGCGGGGGCTCGTCGCCGAGATCCGCGCGCTCGCGAAGTGAACGCGCTCGCCACCGCCCGTGCGGCGCTGCGCGGGGTCGACGCGGCACTGCTGCGCGTCGAACTCGCGCTCGCGGCGCTGGCGCTGATCGTCGCGACCGGAAGCATCGCGATCGGCGTGTTCTTCCGCACGCTGCTCGACGATCCGCTGGCCTGGACCAACGAGCTCGCCGTCCTCGGGCTCGTCTGGCTCACCTTTCTCGGCGCCAGCGCGGTGTTCAAGGAGCGCGGCCATATCGCGGTCGACGCGATCTCCTTCCTGCTGCCACGATCCGCGCGGCGCGTCCTGGGCCTGGCGCTGATCGCGACGATGGGCGTCGCCATCGCGATCGTCGGCTGGCACATGCTCACCCTGCTGCCGCTCCAGCACCGCAAGATGATCTCGGGCCTCGACCTGCCGCGCAGCTGGCACGGCGCCCCCGTGCTCTGGATGTCGGCGTCGATGGCGTTCAGCGCGCTGCGCCAGTTCCTCGATCCGCCCGCCGACGCCGCGGACGGCATCCGCGCCACGGGGTGATCCGCCATGGCCTTCGCCGTCTTCTGCGTGCTGTTCCTCGGCCTGCTCTTCGTGGGCCTGCCCATCGGCTTCGTGTTCCTGGTGCCGAGCATCGTCTACATGGTCATGACGGACACCAATCTGGTGCTGCTCGGCCAGACGATGCTGCAGCAATTCCTCAAATTCGTGCTGCTCGCGATTCCGCTCTACGTGCTCGCCGGAGAATTGATGAACACCTCCGGCATCACCAACCGGATCTTCAATTTCGCCCATGCGCTGGTCGGCCATGTGCGCGGCGGACTTGGCCATGTGAACGTCATCGGCAGCATGATCTTCGCGGGCATGTCGGGATCGGCCGCCGCCGATGCCGCCGGGCTCGGCCGGGTGGAGATCAAGGCCATGGTCGAGGGCGGCTACCGGCCCGCCTTCGCGGCCGCGATCTCCGCGACATCGTCGACGATCGGTCCCATCATCCCGCCCTCGATCGGGCTCGTCCTCTACGGCGCCATCGCCGAGGTGGGCGTCGACTGGCTCTTCCTCGCCGGGTTCGTTCCAGGCGTCGTGCTCGGCGTCGCGCTGATGATCGCGATCTACCTCCAGGTGCTGCTCGGGCGCGAGACTTGTCCGTTGACGCCGTTTCCCGGCTGGAGCGCCCTTGGCCGCCATTTCCTCGCGGCGGCGCCGGCGATCGCCTCGCCGATCGTCATCGTCGGCGGCATGGTCACCGGTGTCTTCACGCCCACGGAGGCGGGCGTCATCGCCGTCGCCATCGCGCTCGGCCTTGGTCTTGCCTATCGCGATCTGACCTTCGGCGGTCTCGTCGAGGCGACCATGCGCGCGGTCCGCGGCACGGCGTCGATCATGTTCATCCTCGCCACCGTGTCGTGCTTCGCCTGGGTCCTGACGGTCGAGAAGGCGCCGGACCGGGTCGCGGAACTGCTCCTGTCGATGACCAGCGAGACGTGGCTCCTGATGCTGCTGATCCTCGCGACGCTGCTGTTCCTCGGCCTGTTCGAGACGGCCTCTGCCAATCTCCTGATCGTCGCGCCTATCCTGGTGCCGATCGCGCCGCAGCTGGGGCTCGACCTCGTCCATCTCGGCGTGGTCCTGGTCTTCGCGCTGGTCATCGGCAACGTGACGCCGCCGGTCGGCGTATGCCTGTTCATCGTCCAGGACATCACACGCCTGCCGCTCGGCGTCATCGTGCGCGCGACCCTGCCTTATCTCGCCGCGATGATCGTCGCGCTGTTCGTCGTCGCCTATGTGCCGGAGGTGACCCTCTGGCTGCCGAAGCTGTTCGGCTACCGGCCGGGGTGAGGCGTCACGCGGCGTCGGCGCGCAGGTTCGAGACGACCATCGCGCGGAGCATCACGCGCTTCTGGTCGCGTGGCGTTCCGCCGCCCGCGCGATGCATCGTCGCGCGCTGGTCCCACATCACCAGGTCGCCCACCCTCCAGTGGTGGTGGTACTGGAACTCGGGCCTGGTCGCGACGTCGTAGATCGCATCGAGGATGGCGTCGCTCTCCGCCCGCTCGACGCCGACGACATGGCTGGTATGGGTCGGGCTGGCGTAGATCGAGCGGCGGCCGCTGTCCGGATGCACGATCACGAGCGGGTGCACGCTGCCGTCGAATTCGCCGCTGGCCTTCTGCGCGTCGGTCAGCGGCGGCGGCGGCGCGGTGCATTTCCAGCCCTCGCCGCGCATGTGGAAGCAGGAGAGCGTCTCGGCGCGCGCCTTCAGGTCGGGCGGCAGCGCGTCATAGGCCGCGTACATGCTTGTGAACTGCGTGGCACCGCCGACGCTGGGCGCGGCGATCGAGTAGAGGAAGGTGATGCAGTCGGGCTTCGTCTTGAACGTGCCGTCGATATGCCAGTCGATCGCGCGCTTGTTCTGGCCGTATTCGTCGATCGTGCCGTCCGGCTTGACGTTGGTGACGTAGGACAGCTGCGGATGCTCCGGGTGCCGGTACTGCAGGATCGAATGCGGCTCGATGAAGCCGAGCGCGTCGCCGATCGCGATCAGGTTCGTCGGCGTCATGTCCTGGCCACGCATGACCAGCACCGGGTTGTCGCGGAACGCGGCGCGGATCGCGTCCATCGTCGCCGCGTCGATCGGGCGCGACAGGTCGACGCCGTGCAGTTCGGCGCCGAGCATCGGACCGAGCTTCGTCGTCCGGATGCCGGATCCAGCAGCCATCGTCATGATCGTTCCCTCCCCGGAAGCATGAACGCCGGGATCATAGCACCGCCGCAGCGCCTTGGCAGGGGTCAGTCCGGCGTCACGACGCTCAGATTCGGCGTGCTTGCGAACCATTCGGGCTTCGCCGCCTCGATCTGCGCGGCGACGCGCAGCAGAAGATCCTCGCGGCCGAAATTGGCGTAGAGCATCGCGCCCACGGGCAGGCCGTCGGAATCGAAGCCGACGGGAATCGAGATCCCGGGCAGGCCGGATTCGTTGCCCGGCATGGTGTAGCGGCAGGCGGAGGACAGTTTCTCGATCCAGCCGTCGAGCGGTTCGTCGTTCAGCAGGCTGTAGGGTCCGTTGGCCTCCGGCACGCGGATGGCGAGGGTCGGGCAGAGCAGCAGGTCCCAGGCGTCCATCGTCCGGCCGAAGCCCCGGGTCACGACGTTGTTGCACGCCATCGCCTTGTAGAGGTCGAGGGTGGAATAGCGCTGCGCGGCCTCGAAATGGCGGCGGACCATCGGCGTCAGCGCGGCCAGCATCCCCGCGCCGTCCATGCCGCCGGTCTCGGCGATGGGCTGGTACAGGACGCGTCCGCAGATCCATTGCGTGATGTAGCCGTTCCACATCGCGTCCCAGTCGCAGATCCGGGCATCGTCGATCTCGGCGACATCGTGGCGGAGCGATTCGAGAAGCCGGCCAAGGCCCCGAACCCTTTCGGCGACCTCAGGATCGCACTGCCCCGGGCGGCCCCAGGTTCCGGTCGACAACGCGACGCGCAGCCGGCCGGGGGCCTGTCCGATCGCCTCGGCGTAGGAACCGTCGAAGCGCTGCATCGGATAGAACGTGCCGCCATTGGGCACGCGGGTCAGATAGTCCATGGCGACCGCGGTGTCGCGCACCGAGCGCGTCACCACGCCCTCGACCGCGATGCGCCAGGTGAATTCGCTGTGCGCGAGCGGCATCGCCATGCGGCCGCGCGAGGCCTTCAGGCCGACCAGTCCGCAGAACGACGCGGGAATGCGCGTCGAACCGCCGCCGTCGCTCGCCATGCTGATCGGCGTGACGCCGGCCGCCACCATGGCCGCCGAGCCGCCCGACGAGCCGCCCGGCGTGCGCGCGGTGTTCCAGGGATTGCGGGTGACATGGACGTGACCGAGATAGCTGGTCGCCGTGTCGAAGGTCATGCCGAATTCCGGGCAGGTCGAGCGCCCCATCGGGACCAGCCCCGCGGAGAGGAAATTCTCGACCAGCGGATCGGTGTCCTTCGCCACGTTGCCGGCCATCAGTCGCGTGCCGGATTCCTGGCGCCGGCCCTTGAGCCGCGAGCCGAGATCCTTGAGGAACATCGGTACGCCGTAGAGTCGGCCCGCCCGGTCCGGGCGGTCGACCGAAGGATCGGCGACGACGTCGTCGAAGACCTCCAGCACGCCGTTGAGCGTACCGTTCACGCGCGCGACGCCGGCGGCGACCTGCGCCGTCACCTCGCGCGCAGCCAACTGCCCGCCGCGCACAAGCGCCGCGAGGCTCGTCGCGTCGTGACGGACCCATTCCTCCCAGCTCATCGCCAAGGCGTTCGCGCTCATGTCGTCCTCCCCGGGTTTCGTTCGGGGGGCAGTCAAGCGCGGCCGCAGGCGGCGGGCAAGCCGCTTGCGCGGTCACGCAAATCCGGCCGTCAGCGTCGCGCGATCAGCCGGTCGGCGGTGCGCAGCGCGAGCGCCTGCAGCGTGTTGGTCGGGTTGAGCGCGGCGGCGGTGGCGAAGGCGCTGCCGTCGATCACGTGCAGCCCCGGCACGGCATGGCACTCGCCCCAGCCATCGACGACCGAGGTCTCGGGATCGCTGCCCATCGCGCATGTGCCCATGAGGTGGAAGCCGGCGTCGCGCACCAGCTTGACCTCGTGTCTCTCGGCCGCGCCCGCAGCGGTCAGAAGTTCATGGGCGCGGGCGAGGCCGGCGTCGAGGATGGCGCGCGAATTGGCGCCGACGCGATAGATCATGCGCGGCGCCGGGAGGCCGTCGGAATCCACCAGCGTGTCGTGCAGCGTCACGCGGTTCTCCGGCTCCGGCAGATCGTCGGCGCAGATCGACACGCCCAGCGTATGGTCGAAAACCTCGCGGAAGCGGCGATGATGGTCGCGGCCCCAGGGCAGGCGGCCGGCGGTGCTGCCCAGCGCCGTCATCGCCGGGCCGTGACTGCGCAGGATCTGGAGCTTGAAGCCGCGCTTGAAGCCGTTGGCGGGATCGGTCTCGTAGAACTGCTTCGAGATGATCGCGCCGGCGGCGATGCCGCGATGGCCGTGGATCGGATCCGCGAAGACACCGGTCACGCGCGCCAGGGGATGCAGCATCAGCCCGCGTCCGACCAGCCCGCCGCGATTGGCGATGCCCTCGGCAAAGCGCCCGGAGCGCGACATGAGCATCAGCCGCGGCGTGCCGATGCCGTTCGCCGCGAGCAGCACGTGGCGCGCGGCGACGCGCCGGCGGATGCCGGTGCGGTCGACGAAGACCGCGCCGGCCGCGCGTCCTGCGGCGTCGTGCAGGATCTCCGCGACGCGCGCGCCGGTGACGAGCCGCGCGCCCGCGGCGATCGCGGCGGGCCAGTAGGAGATGTCGGCCGAGCCCTTGGCGCGACGGCTGCAGCCGAGTTCGCAGGGCCCGCAATCGTTGCAGGTCCCGGGCTGCGCGGCGGTCGCGGTGTTGATCGCGACGTCGCCCGGCCACCAATGCCAGCCCAGCGCCTCGAAGGCGTCGATCATCCGCCGCTCCCCGGAGCCGATCGATGCGGGACGCGTGGTGCGCGCCTCGCGCGGCGGCATCGCGGGATCGCCATGGGCGCCCGAGACGCCCATCATGCGCTCGTTGATCGCGTAGTAGGGCGCGAGGGTCGCGTAGTCGATCGGCCAGTCCCGCCCGACGCCGTCGAGGCTGCGCATGCGGAAATCGGAAGGATGGAAGCGCGGCGCGTGGCAGGACCACATCACCGTCGACCCGCCGACGCCGTTGAAGAGCAGCGGCCGCATCGAGGATTGCGAATCGTCGATCGGATAATCGGCCGCGCCGCGGCGGATGTTGGGGTTGGGATGCCAGTCCGAAAGCCGTCGTCGTTCCCAGTCCGCGTCGCCCTGCGGTCCGCGCGCATGATCGACCCAGTCGCCCTGCTCGAGGCAGGTCACCGCGACGCCCGCGCTGGCGAGGCGCCAGGCGGCGGCGGCGCCCGCGGCGCCGGCGCCGACGATCAGGACCTCGGTGTCGCGGGGCGCGTCCGTCGTCTGCATCGGAAGTCCTGCTTGTGCTTCGAGGCCGGGATGCTGCAAGAAGCATGAAGCCTGTCCGCAAACGGATCGGCTGGGAAGGACCAAGATCGCGATGCTCGACCTCCTGCAACGCAAGGCTGGCGACACCGCAGCCGCCGCGCCGACGCCGTCGGTGCAGGCTGGCTGGGCCTGGGACCATGCGGCGATCGCGGCGCGGACGGGGGATCTGCGCATCGGCGCGCCGGAAGGGCTTGCGGAAGACCTCGCGCGCGCCATGGCACAGATCCGTGCCAACACTCTCGATATCGACAGCGTCGAGCAGGAAGACCTGCGCCTGCCGTCCTTCGCGCGCGCCGTGCCGCGGCTGCGCGCCGTGCTCGACGACGGTCCCGGCTTCGCGATCCTGACCGGCATCGACCTCGATCCCTACACGGACGACGAGGCGGGAATTGTCGGCTGGGGGCTCGCGAACTATCTCGGCAAGCCGATGAGGCAGGGACTGCGCGCCGACCGGAGGCTCTTCACGGTGACCGACAGGGGCGCGGCGAACCGCGATCCCACGCGGCTCGGCGCGAGCAACCGCCTGTCCGCGATGCACACCGACAATGGCTGCCTCGAGCCGCGGCCGCCCTGCTATGTCGGCCTGCTCTGCGTGCACGCGGCGCGCGCCGGCGGCGAGAGCATGATCGCCTCCGCCGCGACGCTGCACGACGCGATGCTCGCCGAGCGACCGGACCTCCTGGAGATCCTCTACCGGCCCTTCCACTTCCTGCCGCCGCATCTCCACACCTGGCCCGCGGGGCCGCGCACCATCGTGAAGCCCGTCTTCGAGCGCGTCGGCGAGGAGATCCGCATCCACTACGCGCGGGTGATGATCGAGCCGGGCATGGCGCTGGCCGGCACGCCGCTCGACGCGCGCCAGCGCGAGGCGCTCGACCATCTCGACGCGATGATGGAGCGGCCGGGGATGAGCTTCCGCTTCCGGCTCGCGCGCGGCGAGTTCCTGTTCACGAACAACGTCCAGACGATCCACGGGCGCGCCGCCTACGAGGATGGCGACGGGCCAGGCGAGAGGCGCATGCTCAAGCGCTACTGGATGTGGCGGCGCGACCGCGGGCCGGGCATCGACCCCGTCGCGCTCGACGCCGCGGAACTGGGCACGGCATAACGAGGGCAGGGTCGGCACATGCAGGTATCGCTCACCATCGACGACGAGGGCCGGCGCGCGCAGCGCGCCTTCGACGTCGCGCGGATGTACAACCTCGGCTCGGCGACGCGCCGGGCGGAGACCGCCGTGGCGCACCAGGAGGAAGTGGCGAAGGAGGGGATCCGCATCGCCTTCGACGTCCCCGCGCCGCGCATCTACCCGATCTCCACCCATTCGCTCGTCACCGGCGGCGAGGTCGAGGCGCAGAGCTCGCACAGCTCGGGCGAGGTGGAGATCGTCCTCCTGCTCGCCGACCAGCTCTATGTCGGCGTCGGCAGCGACCACACCGACCGCGCGCTCGAGAAGACCTCGATTCCCTGGAGCAAGCAGGTCACGCCGAACGTGCTGGCCCCCGTGATGTGGCCCTTCGAGGCGATGCGCGCGCGCTGGGACGACTGCGTCATGCGCAGCTGGGTCGATGGCCGCCTGTACCAGGACGTGCCCGTCTCGCTGTTCCTGCATCCCGACGACGTGCTGCGCATCCTGCGCGAGCGCGTGCCGGGCGCGCCGGCGCGCGACGTCCTCGTCTTCTGCGGCACGATCGTCAGCCTCGACAAGGCGCTCGGCTTCGGCCGGCGCTGGGAGATCGAGATGGAGGATCCCGGCGCGGGCCGCCGCATCCGCCACGGCTACGACGTGGCGAACATCTTCGACGCGGTGGCGGACGGGTTCCGCGTCCCGATCGCCGCCGCCGACCGCAGCATCCGCTGACCCGACGAACATCCAGGACACAGGGAGAGACGCCATGAAGATCCGTCGACGCAAGCTCGTCACCGGTGGCGCGGGCATCGCCGCCGCCGCGACCTACCTTCCCATCACCAGCGAGCTCGCCTCCGCCCAGCAGGCGCGCACCCTGGTCGTCGCCGCCGGCGGCACGCCCGAGGGCCTCGACGGCGACGCGCTCAAGGGCAACACGCAGCCCTGCGTCGTGCAGTGCTACGAGGGCCTGACCCGCTACGGCCGCACCGAGCGCAATGGCCGCCCCTATCTCGACCCGACGAAGATCGAGGGCCACCTCGCGGAGAGCTGGACGGTCTCGCCCGACGGCAAGCGCTACGTCTTCAAGCTGCGCCAGGGCGTGCGCAGCTTCCGCGGCAACGAGCTGACCTCCGAGGACGTCGTCTGGGGCTGGAACAAGTCCTTCGCCCAGAAGCGCACGGGCAACTTCATCGCCACCGTCGCGAACGTCGTGCAGAACGGCGTCAAGGCCGTGTCGCGCTACGAGGTCGAGTTCGAGCTCGAGGCGCCGAGCGCGATCTTCCTGAACGCGCTGACGCTCTACACGCCCGGCATCTACGACTCGACCGAGACGAAGAAGCACGCCACGGCCGACGACCCCTGGGCGCTCAAGTGGATCGACCAGAACACGGCGGCCTTCGGGGCCTATCACATGACCGAGCTGCGCCCCGGCGAGCAGGCGGTGTTCACGGCCAACCCGAATTATTTCCGGGGCAAGCCGCATTTCGATCGCGTCGTCTACCGCGCCGTCCCGTCCGCCGGCAGCCGTCTCACGCTGCTCAAGAGCCGTCAGGTCCAGTGGATCGACCGTCCGAGCACGCAGCAGATCACCGACCTGCGCGCAGACCGCAACGTCAAGGTCCAGGACACGTTCGGCCGCTCGATGTCCTCGATCCGCATGAATGTCGGGATCAAGCCCTTCGACGATCTGCGCGTGCGCCAGGCCCTCAACCACGCGGTCAACCGCACGGCGATCAAGGACTCGATCTATTTCGGCCTCGCCGAGGAGGCGCGCTCGATCGTCCCGCCGGCGCTGGGCGGCTACAATCCCGGGCATTTCCGCTATGCCTACGATCCGGCCAAGGCCAAGGCGCTGCTCGCCGAGGCCGGCTATGCGAACGGCTTCGAGGTCGAGCTGCTCTACGGCTCGGAGTACTGGTGGGAAGAGCCTCTGTGCGTGCAGGTCGCCGACCAGCTCAAGGCCGTGGGCGTGACCGCCAAGCCGACGCGCATCACGCTCGCCGATCTGCGCGCCCGCGGCGCGATCAACCGCATGGACATGCCGTTCTTCGCCTTCGAGGACGGTCCGATCGTGCTCGACCCCGTCTACTGTCTCTACCTGCTCGCCCACAGCAAGGGCGTGTCCAACCGCGCGCGCTATGCCAGCCCGGAACTCGACCGGCTGGTCGACGAGGGGCGTCAGACCCTCGATCGCGACAAGCGCTATGCACTCATGGACCAGGCGCAGAAGCAGTGGATGGACGACGCGCCCTGGCTGCTCACGGTCTATCCGACGATCTTCGAGGCCATGGCGCCCAATATCGTCGGCTGGACCCCGCATCCGGACGACCATGAGCGCTGGGCCGATCTGAAGGTCGGATGAACGTGGTCCGCATCACCGTCGCGGACAGGCTTCGCGCGCGCACCGTGTCCTGGACACGGTGCGCGCGCCGGAGCGCGCCATGACGCTCTCGCGCTTCCTCCTGCGCCGGCTCGTCTTCTCGGTGCCCGTCGTGATCGGGGTGCTGTTCTTCACCTTTGCGCTGGTGCGGATCGGTGGCCAGGATCCGGTGGCGCTGCTCGCCGGGCCGACCGCGACGGTGCAGGAGATCGAGCTGGTGCGGCGCGAACTCGGGCTCGACCAACCCTTCTTCGTCCAGTTCGCGATCTACGCCCAGAAGGTGCTGAGCTTCGATCTCGGCAAGTCCTGGCTCAGCAACAAGCCGGTGCTGGGCGAGTTGCTCGACCGGTTGCCCATCACCTTCGAGCTGATGTTCTGGGGCATCCTGCTCGGCGCGCTCGTCGGCATTCCGGTCGGGCTGCACGCCGCGTTCCGCGCCGACCGCGCCTTCGACCAGATCAGCCGGTTCATCTCGCTGCTCGGCTTCTCGATCCCGACCTACTGGCTCGGGCTCGTCATGCTCTTCGTCTTCTTCTTCCTGCTCGAATGGGCGCCGCCCGGGATGGGCCGGATCAGCCTGATCGTGACGCCGCCGCCGCGCATCACCGGCAGCTATCTGATCGACGGTCTGCTCACCGCGAACTGGGAGGCCGCTCACTCGGCCCTGTCGCAGCTCGTGCTTCCGGTGATCTGCGTCGCGATCGTCGCCTCGGCGCCGATCATCAAGCAGACGCGGGCGATGGCGATCGAGGTGCTCGGCCGCGACTATGTGCGCCTCGCGCGCGCCGCGGGCCTGCCGGAGCGTGCGGTACGCGGCATCGTGTGGCGCAACGCCCTGGTTCCCGTCGCGACCTTCATCGGCACGGAGATCACCGGTCTCGTCGGGACCGCGTCGCTGATCGAATATGTCTTCGCCTGGGGCGGCATGGGCCAGTATGGGCTGCATGCGATCACCTCGGGCGATTTCGCGGTGGTCCAGGGCTATGTGCTGTTCCTCGCGCTGTTCTCGGTCCTGGTCTTCGTGATCGTGGACGTGCTGAGCTTCCTGCTCGAGCCGCGCGCCGGAGGCGGGTCGTGAGCGCCGCCGCCCTCCCGCCCTCTGCCCGTCCTCTGCCCGCCCGCCCGCTGCCGATGCGCCTCGCGCGGCGCGTCGTCGGCATCGCGCGGCGCAGTCCGACGCTCGCGATCGGCGCGGGGATCATCCTCGCCTTCGCGCTGCTCGCGATCTTCCATGGCTGGGCGATGCCGCACGACCCGGTGCGCGCCTATCCGACGGAGGTGCTCAAGCCGCCCAGCGCGCGCTTCTGGTTCGGCACCGACGGCAACGGCATGGACGTGTTCAGCCGCGTGATCTACGGGACGCTCTATGCCTTCGGCATCGCGCTGCCCTCGGTCGCGATCGGCCTGCTGCTCGGCGTTCCCATCGGCCTCTGGACCGGATATCGCGGCGGCATGTTCGACGAGACGACGATGCGCGTGATCGACGCGCTGCGCGTGTTCCCGATCATCATCCTCGCGCTCGCCATCGTCGCGGCGACCGGGCAGTCGCTCGTCAACGTGATCTTCGTGATCGGCCTCATCGACGCGCCGATCTTCG
>CAYSUY010000118.1:0-12668 GCA_964434345.1 uncultured Acetobacteraceae bacterium | reverse complement strand
ACGAGGAAATCTTCGAGATGAACAACGGGTGCATCTGCTGCACCGTGCGCGGGGATCTGATCCGCATCATCGGCGGGCTGATGAAGCGGGCCAAGGATCTCGACGCGATCATCATCGAGACCACCGGCCTCGCCGCGCCGGCGCCTGTAGCGCAGACCTTCTTCTCTGACGACGACGTGCGCGCGCGCACCAAACTCGACGCGATCGTCACCGTGGTCGACGCGAAATTCTTTCTCGATCGCCTGAAGGACAGCCACGAGGCCGAGGACCAGGTCGCGTTCGCCGACGTCATCCTGCTCAACAAGACCGATCTCGTCACCCCCGAGCACCTGCGCAGCGTCGAGGCGACGATCCGGCAGATCAACAAATACGCGAAGGTCTTCCACACGCAGAAGAGCGTGATCGAACTCGACAAGATCCTCGACCGCGGCGCATTCGACCTCGAGCGCATCCTGGAGATCGAGCCCGAGTTCCTGCCGCGCCGCGGCGCCGGGCATGGTCACGACCACGACCACCATCATGGTCATGACCACGGGCATCACGATCATGCGCACGGGCATGACCACGGGCATGACCACGCCCACGCCCACGCCCACGCCCACGGTCACGACCATGACCATCACCATCACCATCACCATGACCACGGTCACGACCACGACCATGCGGCCAATCCCGTCCATGACACGGAGATCAAGAGCGTTTCGGTGACGATCGAGGGGCCGGTCAATCCCGACCGCTTCCGGATGTGGATCTCCGGCGTGCTGCGCGAGAAGGGGCAGGACATCCTGCGTTCCAAGGGCGTGTTGGCCGTGGATGGCGAGGATCGCCGCCTCGTGTTCCAGGGGGTCCACATGATCATGGACTCGAACTGGGGGCAGCCCTGGCGCATGGCCGATGGGCGTGCGAGCAAAATGGTGTTCATCGGGCGCCACCTCGATGCCGATGCCCTGACCCGCGGTTTCAAGGCCTGCGCGCAAGCGCGCTGACGACACGGGGCGAACGAGATGTCCATGGCCGGCCCGCCGCGCCGCGAACTGGAGGCTGGCGCCTATGTCGTCGGCCTCGCCTTCGACGCGGGGGGCACGCGGCTCGCGTTCTCGACGGGCGCGGGGCGCGTCGCCTTCCTGTCGCCGGACCCGCAGGATGGCGAACTGCCGCGCGAGATCGTCGTCCATGACGGCGCGAGCCTGAGTTTTGCGCGCGGAATCGATCCGGCGGGCTTCGTGTCCGGCGGCGACGACGGGCGCCTCGTGGCGGTCGCGGCGGATGGCGCGACCACGGAACTCGCCCAGGTGCGGGGCAAATGGTTCGAATGCGTCGCCGTCCATCCCGCGAAGAACCTGATCGCTGCGGGCGCGGGGAAGGTCGTGCATCTGATCACGCCGACGGGGACGCGCGTGCTCGGCCCGCATCCCAGCACGGTCGCGGATATCGCCTTCAGCCCCGATGGCTCGCGTCTTGCCGTCGCGCATTATGGCGGCGTCACGGTGCACCTGACCGACAAGCCGGACGACAAGCCCCGGCAACTCAACTGGAAGGGCTCGCATCTCGCGGTGCGCTACAGCCCGAATGCCAAGTTCCTCGCGACCGCCACGCAGGAGAACGCGCTGCATGTGTGGCGCCTCGCCTCGGGCGCGGACATGCAGATGCAGGGTTATGCGACCAAGGTGAAGTCTCTGGCCTGGACCGCGGACGCGAACTGGCTGCTGTCCGGCGGCGTCGAACTCTGCGTGTGCTGGGGCTTCGCGGGCAAGGGGCCGGAGGGGCAGCCCCCGCTCGAACTCACCCCACCGGGCGAACCGGCGGTCATCACCCGCGTCGCGGCCCATCCCGCCGCACCTTTCGTGCTGCTCGGCTTCGCCGATGGCGCGGTGCAGATCGCCGATATCGCGAAGAAGCGCGTCACGCCGCTTGCGGAGCCCACCGGTTCGCCGGTCTCGGCGCTCGACTGGTCGCCCGATGGCTGGCGCCTCGCCGCGGGAACCGAGGCCGGGACGCTGCGCCTGTTCGACCTCAAGCCGCGGGCGTAAACGCGCCCGACGCGCGCAGGTCGGCAGTCACCCGGTCGATCGCGCGCGCAAGCCGCGTCACGATGTCGTCGATCTGTGCCGGCGTGATCGTCAGGGCCGGGGAGAAGGCGATGATGTCGCCCTCCGGCAGGGCGCGGATGATCAGCCCCTCGTCGCGCGCCGCGCGGGAGATCCGCGGACCGAGTGCGAGGGCCGCATCGAAGCGCCGGCGCGAAGCGCGGTCGGCGACGAATTCGATCGCGGCGAGCAGGCCGACGCCGCGGATGTCGCCCACGAGCGGATGATCGCCGAAGCGTGTCCGTAGCGCCGAGAGCAGCCATGCGCCGCTGCGCGCGGCGTTGCCGGGCAGATCCTCGCGCGCGAGGATGTCGAGATTGGCGAGCGCCGCCGCGCAGCAGACGGGATGCGCCACGAAGGTGAAGCCATGGGCGAAGGGGCCGAAGCGCCGGGAGCCTTCCTCCAGCATGCTCCACACGCGCTCCGACACCAGCGTCCCGGCCAGGGGCAGATAGCCGCTGGTGAGCCCCTTGGCGACCGAGATCATGTCGGCGTCGAGGCCGTAGAGATCGGCGCCGAACCAGCGTCCCAGACGGCCGAAACCGGTGACCACCTCGTCGAGCAGCAGCATGACGTCGTGGCGGCGGAGCACCGCCTGGATCGCCTCCCAATATCCGTCCGGCGGTGGCAGGACGCCGCCCGAACTCATCACCGGCTCGGCGATGAAGGCGGCGACCGTATCCGGTCCTTCGGCCAGGATCAGGCGCTCCAGCGCGTCCGCGCAGCTGCGCGCATAGTCGGCCTCGCTCATGTCGGGATCGGGGCGACGATAGGCGTAGGGGGCGTCGGTGTGCAGCACCGGGCCGATCGGCAGATCGAAGCCGCGATGCAGCCCCGGCAGCCCGGACAGGCTTCCCGCCATGATCGTCAGTCCGTGATAGGCGCGGTGTCGCGCGATGATCTTCTTCTTGCGCGGCCTGCCCAGCGCGTTGTTCGCGTACCAGACGATCTTGATCATCGTCTCGTGGGCATCGGATCCCTGGAGGCCCCAGAAGACGCTGCGCATGCCGGGTGGCGCGAGGGCCAGAACGCGCTCGGTGAGCCGGATCGCCGGCTCCGAGGCGTGGCCGGCATGTGCGTGGTAGAAGGCAAGGCGCCGGGCCTGCGCCGCGATGGCATCCGCGATCTCCGTGCGGCCGTAGCCGACATTGACGCAGAGGAGCCCCGCGCCGGCATCCACCAGACGACGGCCGTCGCGCAGCCGTACTTCGATGCCCGCAGCCTCCTCGACGATCGTCGCGTCCCCGAGCTCGCCTGCCGCGAAGGCGCGCAGATCGGTGTTCGGATGGAAGAAATGCTGACGGTCGATATCCTCGAGGCGCGCATTGCGGAGAGGGTCGGGATCCTGCGTCACGTCTGTGGTCTCCTGGACGATGGGCGCGCTCGGCGCCCGCCCGCGCGCCATCGCAGGCTGCCCGTGCGGATGGTTTCGGGCAACGATGCTTTGGGCGCATCGCCTGCCCCGCGTCGCGCCGCCGCGACGCCGCCGAGCATGCCGGCGAGCATGGCAAGGCTCGACGGCGAGGGGATGTCGGTGCCGCCCGGTCGCGACGGGGCGGGCATCGTGCCGCTCCCTGGCTGCTGGGCGGGGGCGGTCGGCGCCGGCGTCGCCGATGCGAAGGCGAAGCCGAGATCGTCGAAGGCCTCCTGTTGTGCGCGGACCTCGAAGAGGGCGAAGGAGAAGCTCTCCGCGGGGGCGAGCGCGAGAAGATGTGCGGGCGCCGTCACCGCATCGTCCATCGCGTCCACGAAATCGACGACCTGGAACCGGTCGCTCTCGGCGGTCGCCGCCAGCGCGATCAGCCGGATCGGGTTCGGGGTCTCGATCATGTCGTCGGAGGCCAGCGAGACCGTGCGCACCGGCCGGTCGAATCGCATCAGGAGATCGTTGTAGCCGCCACCCAGCGCCGGTCCCGCGCTCTGCTGGCCGGAGATCGCGCCTGCGTCGCGGTAGAGGCGCAGCCCGTCGGCGATCGGGGCGAGGCTGACGATGGCGCCGGTCGCCACCGTACCCGACAGGCGCACGGTCCTGAACGTCACGCCCTGCGCGGCGAAGAGGTCGCCGGGCATGTCGGTCGTCGCGGCTGCGATGGCCGGTGTCTCGAAATCGATGGCGATGGGGCCGGCGATGGCGCGCTCGGCCGGTCCGCACCCTGCGAACAGGCCGATCATCGCCAGCGCGATCCGGTGAAGCTTCGGCATGACATCCCTCCTTGGGCCGCGCTGGATCGCGCGTGCGGAGGGAAGTGTCGGCGACGGCGGGCGCGGCCGCAAAGATGCGGCGGGGTTAGGCGCGTGCTCCGTGCCGCGTAAGCCCGAAGGCTTAGCTGCCGATCGCCCGCCTCACCGCGGCCGCGAGGGGCGCGTCGTCCTCGGCCTGCAGGACCTGCGGATCGACCGTGAGGACCCCGCGCGCGCTGTGCCGCTCGGAGACATGGACCGGCGGGTCGCCCTGCTGGAGCCGGGCGCTGAGTTCGAGGGCCGTGCAGCTCGCGCCCGCCGGATCGACCGCCAGTTCGAGAACGGGAATGCGCCCGGTCACGCTCGCGGGGACCACACGCGTCGAGAGGCCGCGCGTGCCCTCGATGGCGCGGGCGATCGCCTCGAGCCGCCGCTGCAGGACCTCGTTCAGGGCCTCGTCGTCGGAGGTCACGAAGCGTTCGAGCGCCACGAGCAGCCCGACGATCTCTTCCTTGCCGGCCTTGAACCCGCGGCCGATCCCGTGATGCGGGACGCCGGTCAGCTTGGTCCGGTCGATGAGATCGGGCGGCGCCCAGGTCGCGGGCGAGACGTCCATGTCGATCTGCTGGACGAGTGCGGCACCGACGAGGTCGCGGCGCCCGGCGAGGATGCCGGAGGCCTGCGGCCCGCCGATCGCCTTGCCGCCGGAGAACGCGACGAGATCGGCGCCCAGGTCGATGAAGCGACGCAGATTGCCCTTCGGCGGCAATTGCGCCGCAGCGTCGACGATGACCGGGATGCCCCGGGCGCGGCATACCTCGGCGACGAGCGGAAGGTCGCGGACGCTGTCGATGTTGGCGGAAAACGCGAAAGCCGCCGTGCGCGGCCCGATCGCCGCCTCGATTTCCCAGGCCTCGATGCCGCGCACGCCGGCGCCCGTGCCACGGTCGTTGTGGCCGATATCGATGAGCCGGGCACCCGCCGCGGCGAAGGCATGGGAATAGCCGGTGCGATGGGTGCGCGGGATGATCACCTCATGCGGAAAATCGTCCGCATGCGGCAGAGCGGCCATCCGCGCGACGTCCCAGCGTGTCATGGACGCCGCAGTGGCGAGCGTCAGCGCCGCGGCCGCGCCGGTCGTCACCATTCCGGACTCGGCGCCGGTGAGGCGCGCGATCGTGCGGCTGGCGGCGGCCTGCAACTCGGCGATGTCGACCGACGCGCGCGCGGCGGCGGCCATGGCGGCCACCACCTCCGGCGCCATCAAGGCACCGCCGAGCCGCGTCAGCGTTCCCGCGGCATTGATCCGGCGCTTCACGCCGAGGCCGGCATAGATGTCGTTCGCGGTCATGCTGTCTCCGTGAGGCTGGCGAAGCGCGGCCCGAGCGCCGCGATGGTGTCGCGATCGACATTCGCGATCGCGATGCGCAGATGCCGGTCCTGACCGGGCCCGAAAAAGCTGCCCGGCAGGCAGAGGACGCCATGCGTCCGTGCCAGTCGTTCGGCGACCGCGACGGCAGCCATCCCGGTCAGCGGGTGCCGGACATAGGCGAAATAGGCACCTCGCGAGTCGATCGTCCAGCCAGGCAGGGCCCCGAGCATCGCCGCGAAGGCGGTGCCGCGTGCGGCGATCTCGGCACGGTTCTCCTCACGCCATGCGGCAAGCGCGCCGATCGCCCAGGCCAGCGCGATCTGGGCCGCGCGCGGCGCGCAGATCTGCATGTTGTCGAGGATCTTCGCGACCTGTCCGGTGACGGCGCGGTCGGCGATCATCGCGCCCACGCGGTGGCCGGGAACGGCGTAGGCCTTGGAGAAGCTGTAGAGACGAATGACGACGTCGCGCCAGGATCCGTCGGCGAAGAGGTCATGCGGACGCTGATCGCGCCGCGGCAGGAAATCGGCGTAGGTCTCGTCGAGGATGAGCCACAGCCCGCGCCGCCGGCAGAGTTCCGCGAAGGCGCGGATGGTCTCCGGCGGGTAGATCGCGCCGGTCGGGTTGTTCGGCGTGACAAGTGCGATCGCGCGCGTACGGCCGTCGATCAGCGCCTCGGCCCGCGCGGGGTCGGGAACGAAACCGGCATCGGCGTCGCAGGGCAGGGCGCGCGGCTCGATGCCGAGAAGCTCGCATGTCGTCTGGTGGTTGAAATACCAGGGCGTGGGCAGCAGTACCGCGTCGCCAGCCTGGGCGACCGCGAGCATCGCTACGAAAAACGCCTGGTTGCAGCCGGCCGTGATGGCGATGTCCGACGGGTCGATACGGCCGCCATAGAGGGCGCTGGTCTGCGTGGCGAGGGCCATGCGCAATTCGGCGTCGCCCTGGATGTCGCCGTAGCGCGCCGCCTCGACGCTTCCAGCAGCGGCGGCGAGACGCGCGCGCAGCTCCGGCGGCGGGGGCGCGCCGGGCGCGGCCTGGGAAAGATCGACCAGCCCGCCCACGCGCCCGTCATAGGCGCGCGCCCAGCCGCGCGCTTCGGGGATGGGGGGCGCATCGAGCCCAGAGAGCAGCGGATTGACGCGTGGCGCCATCTCCGGATCCCGCGTCAGCGCAGATGGCACGCGACCAGATGCCCGTTCGCCAGCGGCTTGAGTTGCGGCTCCTCGGCACGGCAGCGATCGGTCGCGAAGGGGCAGCGTGTGTGGAAGCGGCATCCGCTGGGCGGATTGACCGGCGAGGGGACGTCGCCCTCGAGGACCAGGCGCTCGCGCCGCGCGCGCGGATCGGGTACCGGCGCCGCTGCGATCAGCGCCTGGGCATAGGGGTGCTGCGGCGCCTTGAACAGCGTCTCCTTGTCCGCGAGTTCGACGATCTTGCCGAGATACATCACCGCGATGCGGTGACCGATATGCTCGACGACGCCGAGGTCGTGGGACACGAAGAGATAGGCGAGGCCGAACTCCTCCTGCAGATCCATCAGCAGGTTGAGCACCTGCGCCTGCACCGAGACGTCGAGTGCGGACACGGGTTCGTCGGCGACGATCAGGTTCGGCTGCAGCGCGAGCGCGCGGGCGATGCCCAGTCGCTGGCGCTGGCCGCCGGAGAACTCGAACGGATAGCGGTTCATCGCGTCGGCGCGCAGTCCGACGCGCTCGAGCAGCTTCGCCACGCGGTCGCGGCGATCGCCTGCCGCGAGATCGCTGTAGTTCTCGAGCGGCTCGGCGATGATGTCGCCCGCCGTCAGGCGCGGGTTCAGCGAGGCGTAGGGGTCCTGGAAGACCATCTGCACCTGACGCCGGTAGGGGCGCATCGCACTCTCGCTCAGCGTCGTGACGTCGTCGCCTTCCAGGCGGATGCTGCCGGAGGTCGGCTGCAGCAGGCGCAGGATCAGGCGTGCGACCGTCGACTTGCCGCAGCCGGACTCGCCGACCAGGCCGAGCGTCTCGCCGGGCGCGATCGCGAAGCTGACGCCGTCGACGGCCTTCACATGGGCGACGGCCCGGCGCAGTACGCCGCGCAGGACAGGGAAATGCTTGACGAGGTCCTTGACCTCGAGAACGGACCTGTCGCTCATGACGCCACCCGGTCGGCTTCGAAACACGCCACGCGATGGTCGGCGCCCTTCGCCTCGAGCGACGGCGCCTGGGTCCGGCAGCGTTCGGTCGCGAGCGTGCAGCGCGGCGCGAAGGCGCAGCCGGCGATCGGCTCGCGCAGGTTCGGCACGATCCCCGGGATCTCGGACAGGCGTCGCGCGCCCGCCTTCTTGAGCCGCGGAATCGATGCCATGAGCCCGCGCGTGTAGGGATGGAGCGGACGGTCGAAGAGTTCGCAGATCTCGGCTTCCTCGACGACCTTGCCCGCGTACATGACGATGACGCGCTGGCAGGTCTCCGCAACGACGCCGAGATCATGCGTGATCAGCATGATCGCGGCGCCGATCTGGCTCTTCAATTCGACCATCAGCTTCAGGATCTGCGCCTGGATGGTGACGTCGAGCGCGGTGGTGGGTTCGTCGGCGATCAGCAGCTTCGGATTGCAGGACAGGGCCATCGCGATCATCGCGCGCTGACGCATGCCGCCCGAGAACTGGTGCGGGTAGTCCTGGACCCGACGCTCCGGGTCGGGGATGCGCACGACGCGCAGCATCTCGATCGCGCGCTCCATCGCCTCGGCGCGACTCTTGCCCTGGTGGATCACCACCGCCTCGGCGATCTGGTCGCCGATGGTCAGCACCGGATTGAGGCTGGTCATCGGCTCCTGGAAGATCATCGCGATCCGGTTGCCGCGGATCTTGCGCATCTCGCTCTCGTCGAGGGTCAGGAGTTCCTGACCGTCGAAGCGAACCGATCCGCCGATCGTACGACCGAGTCGCGGCGGCAGGAGCCGCAGGATCGACAGCGCCGTCACGCTCTTGCCGCAGCCCGACTCCCCGACGATGCCGAGAGTCTCTCCGGCCTTGACCTGGAAGCTCACGCCGTCGACGGCGCGCGTCTGTCCGTCCTGCGTGAAGAAGTGCGTCTGGAGGTCCTCGACCTGGAGGACCGGGGGCGGCGCAGTCGTCATGTCGTTCCGGTTTCCATTGCCCTGGGAGCGGTGACCGGCGAACCGATCGGCGGCTCGCCGCTCCATCGGTCCGACCTTAGATGAAAAATCGGCGGCGGCAAAACGCCCGCGCCGCTCAGACCACCGAAATCATGCCGCCATCGACGGCCAGCAGATGCCCGTTGACGTAGGATCCCGCGTCGGCGGCGAGGAACACGGCGGCGCCGCCGATCTCGCGCGGTTCGGCCCAGCGTTTCAGCGGCGTACGCCCCTCGACCCAGGCGACGAATTCGGGATTGGCGAGGATCGCCTCGTTCATCTCGGTCTTGAAGAAACCCGGCGCGATGCAGTTGACCGTCACGCCCTGCTGGCCGAGTTCGGCGGCCAGAGAGCGCGTCAGCCCCCACAGGCCGCTCTTCGCGGCGACATAGCCATGGACGGTCGGCCGCGCCAGCACGGACATCACGGAACCGGTCATGATGATGCGTCCGTGCTTGCGGGCCACCATGTGACGCGCCGCGGCCTGGGCCATCGCGAAGCACGCGGACAGGTTGATGTGGATGATCCGCTCCCAATCCTGCATCTGCCATTCCGGCAGCGGCTTGCGATGCTGGATCCCTGCGTTGCAGATCAGGATGTCGAGGCGGCCATGCTTCGCGGCGAGCGCATCGATCGCGGCCTGGGTCGCGGGCACGTCGCCGACATCGACCGCGAGCGTTTCCACCGACAATCCAGCCGCACGCATCGGCGCCGCCGCCGCCTCGAGTGTCCCGGCTTGGCGTCCGTTGATCACCACATGGGCGCCGTGCTGCGCCAGCGCTTCGGCCATCGCGAGGCCGAGACCGCGCGAGGCACCGGTCACGAGGGCGACACGCCCGGCGAGCGAAAACAGGTCTGACGGCATGGGCGTGTGTCCTCCTCTTGGCGGCGCCATGCTGCGCGTTCGGCCGCCTGTCGTCCAGTCGAGATCGCGCGCCGGTCTTCGGGTTTCAGAACCGGCCGCGCGCGGCGTCGATTCCGGCGCGCAGCGCGCTGCCGAGCAGCATCACGTCGGTCGCGTAGAGGACGATGCGCACGCCCTTGGCAAGCCAGACGCGCGCGGCGTCGGGCGACGCCGCCATGCACGAGACATGCTTGCCGTGCTGTCGGCACGCCGTGATGATGCGGTCGACGGCGGCGACGAAGGTCGGATGGGTGTAGTCGCCCGGCACGCCCAGCGAGACCGAGAGGTCCATGTGACCGATATAGGCGGCGTCGATCCCGTCCACGGCCATGATCGCCTCGACATTCGCGACCCCGGCTGCGGTCTCGATCTTCGGCAGGATCAAGGTCCGCTCGTCCGCCAGTCGCATGCGTTCGGCGATCGGCGCCATCGAATAATCGTCATGCGCGATGCCGAAGGCGACGCCGCGGCCGCCGCGCGGCGTATAGCGTGCGATGCGCACGATCTCCCGGGCCTCGGCTTCGGTCTGTACGACGGGGACCATCAGCCCCATCGCACCGCTGTCGAGCGGCCGCGAGATCATCGCGTAGTCGTGCCACGCCGTGTTCACGATCGGTGCCAGACCCGTGCCGCGTACCAGCGCGAGCTGGGTCTTGATCGTGCCCATGTCGAGGCAGCCGGCTTCCATGTCGTAGACGATGAAGTCGGCACCCGCATTGGCGACGATCTGCGGCAGGCCGGGACCCGAGAGGTCCATGATCATGGGGCCGAAGACCGGTTCGTCGCGCTTGAGCTTGTCGATCATGAGGTTCGCGCGCATCGGATCCCTCCCTTCGGGTATGTGCTTGACGTGTGATAGCACGCGGTCTCAAGTCTCGCGACGGCGACCGATACGGGAGGCTTGGCATGCGTGGCCCCGATGGACGGCTCGTGTCACGGATCGATCCGCGGCGCGTGGACCTGGCCCGCGAGTTTCGCGCGAAGCCGTTCGGCAGCCATTCCGTGGAACTCCAGCAGATCCTGCATCTGATGCGCGCCGGTCCGATAGCCGGCCGCCATTTTCTGTACATCACCCGGCCGCATCGCGAATGGACGCTCGCCCGGATGTCGGATACGCCGCCTCTGCGGCCGATCCTGACCGGGCCGGTCTTCGACGATCTCGCGGCCGCCGAATGGCACGTGTTCAAGCTGCGCTGGCATGAGTTGTCTGGCGCGGCCCTTGACCTCGATTGACGTAGTGCCGGGAGCGAGAGAGACAGGGGCCATGCAAGCGGTGATGGGATACGCGGATCGACGCAGCCTGCGCGCTGGCGAGCGGATCGCGTTCAAGGTCAGTTGCGAAGGGGCCGCCACCTATACGGCGTCGATCCGGCGTCTGATGAGCCCGCAGGCCTATCCGCCGCCGGCATCGCCGCCGTTCCGGGCCCTTCCGGTGGACAGCACCGCCGACGGCACCTATCCCGCGCGCGTGCAGGAAATCCCCGCCGGATCCTACGCGATCGTCGCGGCCGGTGACGCCTTCGCCGGCCTTGCCGACTTCACGCTTGCGGCGGCGATCTGGCCGACCTTGCCGCGTGATGGCGAGCAGGTCGTGCTCGGCACATGGTCTCCGGCGACGGGCTGCGGCGTGGCCCTGATCCTCGACGACGAGGGACGGCCCGCGCTCGTGCTCGGCCATGGCGCCGGCATGCCGCGGTCGGTGGTGGTGTTGCCGCATCGTCTGCGCGCGCGGCGGTGGGTCTGGATCGCCGCCGCATATGACGCGGCACGCGGGACCGCGGTGTTGGTGGCATCGCCGCTGGAGCGGCACCAGTTCGACGCCGGCGACACGGTGTCGGCGCGGAGTTCCGGAATCGCTGCGCCGACGCATGGCGACGGGCCGCTGACGATGGCCGCGGCGGCCGATGGCGTGTCTCAGGGCAAGCGCCGCACGCGGCTGCATTTCAACGGCAAGATCGAGCGTCCTGCGGTGATCGCCGCGGCGCTCGATCCGCAGGCGTGCGCGGAACTCGCCGCCGCCGGACCGTGCCGGCCCGCGCATTCTCGCGCCGTCGCGGAATGGGATTTCTCCCGGGAGCAATCGGGTGACCGCGCCGTCGACATCGGGCCGAACGGGCTGCATGCGATGCTCGTCAACCTGCCGACCCGCGCCACGATCGGCAGCGCCTGGACCGGCGAGCGCCATGACTGGCGTGCCGTTCCCGGCGAATACGCGGCGATTCATTTCCACGACGACGATCTCGCGGATGCAGGCTGGGACACGGATTTCGTGCTCGATGTGCCCGCCGACTGGCCGAGCGGATGCTACGCGGCGCATCTCGTCGCGGGCGAGGCGGAGTTCTGGGTACCGTTCTTCGTGCGCCCGCCGCGCGCGCAGGCCGGCCGCGCGGCGCGCGCGGCCTTCCTCGTGCCGACCTGCACCTACGCGGCCTATGCCAATTTCCGGTCGCGCGTCGTGGGCCGCTGGAACGAGCTTTATCATGGCCGTCTGACGGTTCTCGACGCCACCGACTGGCTGATGCAGGACTATCCGGCGCTCGGCTCATCGACCTACGACACGCATCGCGACGGCAGCCCGGTCGTCTATTGCTCGATGCTGCGTCCTGTGACGAATTTCCGGCCGACGGGGCGCATCTACAAATTCTGCCAGGATCTGTTGATCGTCGACTGGCTCGATCGCGCCGGAGTCGACTGCGAGATCGTCACCGACGACGACCTCCACGCCGAAGGCGCTGAGGCTCTCGCGCCCTATGCGTGCATCCTCAGCGCGTCGCATCCGGAGTACTACACGACCGCGATGCTCGACGGGCTGGAGACGTATCTGCGCCGGGGCGGGCGGTTCATGTATCTCGGCGGCAACGGGTTCTATTGGCGCACGGCCTTCCATCCGACGCTGTCCGGCGTGGTCGAGGTGCGGCGCAAGGGCCAGGGGTTCCTTGGCCCGACCTCCGTGCCGGAGGGGCATTTCAGCCTGACCGGG
>CAYSUY010000117.1:0-12689 GCA_964434345.1 uncultured Acetobacteraceae bacterium | reverse complement strand
CAATCCCGACAAGCCGCAGCTGGGCTTCACCGAGAGCCTGTGCGTCCAGTGCGGGATGTGCAAGGCGACGTGTCCCGAAAAGGTCATCCAGATCGTCCCCCAACTCGACTTCGCCGCGTGGCGCGCGGGACGCCGTGTGCTCAAGGAAGAGGAACCGGCGAACTGTCCGAACTGCGGCAAGCTGTTCGGAACGCGCAGTTCACTGAACCGCGTGCGCGCCAAGCTCGCCGCCAGCCACTGGATGTTCCAGGGCGAGAATGCCAAGCGTCTCGATCTGCTGCTGCTCTGCGAGGATTGCCGCGTCACGCGCGTCGTCGAGGACGGGATCGACCCCTATGCCGCCCGACCGCGCCCGCGCGCGCGCACGACGGAGGATTACCTGCGCGAGCGCGAGACCGGCAAGGACGACCTCGGCGAGGCCTGACCGGCGGCCGTGGCGGCCGGTCAGGCTAGTCGTCGCCGGTGTCAGGCAGTCGCGACGTAGCCGTCGCGACGCGGATCGCAGCCACCGGTCATCGCGCCGCTCTGTGGATCGATGACGATGCCGTGCATGCCGCCGACGCTCATGGTCCAGGGCAGATAGGACTCGGCCGCATGACCACGCGCCTTGAGCGCCTCGATCACCTCGGGGCGCACGCGGCCCTCGACCTGCACGCGCCGGCCGTCCCAGAGACGCGCACGCGGCGCCTCGATGGCATCCTGGATCGGCAGCCCGTAATCGACCAGTTGCACCATCGTCTGCGCCTGGGTCTGGCAGATTCCGTAACTGCCGGGCGTACCCAGGGCGAGGACAGGCTTGCCCTTGCGCGTCGCGATGCTCGGCGCCATCGGCAGGGCCAACGGGCCGCCCGGGCGCATGTAATTGGTGCCCTTTGGATTGACCTCGCCCCAGTAAAGGAAGTTGTTGAGGCAAACCCCGGTTCCCGGAATGACGACACCGCAACCGAACCCAGCGCCGAGGCTCTGCGTGATGCAGACGACGTTGCCCTCGCGATCCGCCGCCGAAAACGACGTCGTATGCTCCTTGCGCAGGTCGATCGGCTTGGGCTCGATCCATTGCTCTGTCGGGGCATCGATCGGTTTGCCATCGGCAACCCGCTTGCGCAGCTTCGCGACGAAGGCGTCGTCGAGCAGCGCGCGCAGCTTGCGCGGGCTTGGGTTGTTGAAGTCGATGCGCGCACCGGCGGCGACGCGGATGGCGCGGTAGACGAGATCCAGATGCTCGACCCCGTTGCGTTCCAGCCTGCCGATGTCGAAGCCGTCGAGGATGCGCAGCGTCAGCAGGTACTGAAACCCCTCACAGGGAGGCGGCAGCGTGTGCACCGTCATCCCGCGGTAATCGGCCCCGACCGGCTCGAGCCAGACCGGCTTGACGGCGTCGAGGTCCTCCTGCGTCAGGCAGCCGCCGAGCTTGCGCGCGTGCGCAACCAGCGCCTTGCCGAGCGCGCCGCCATAGAGATGGCCAGGCCCATCGGCCGCGATTGCCTCATAGGTCCGGGCGAGATCGGGTTGCCTGAGCACCTGTCCAACGCGTACTTCGCCCTTCCCGAAGGCGTAGGTGCGGTTCCATTCCTCGTAGAAGGCGGGGTAGTTCCGGAGATCCTGCGCAGCCTCCATGAACTTGTTCTCGCCGAACTCAGTCAGGACGATGCCGTCCCGCGCCAGCGCGATCGCAGGGCGGAAGACATCCGCGAGGGACTTGCGCCCGTAGGTCTTCACCAGTTCGCACCATCCGGCGAGATTTCCGGGGGTGCCGCAGGCAAGCGGTCCGCGCGCCAGATCCTCGCGCTTTTTGAAGCGTTCGATCGGCAGCTTGAACGGCACCTTGGTGATAAAATCGAGCGTCCGCACGCGCTTTTCGCGCGCGACATACGCCGTCGCCATCCCCATGCCGGCGAGACCGGACATGAAGGGCTCGGAGACGTTCAGGGCCGCCGCGGTCGCCGCGATCGCGTCGAAGGCATTGCCGCCCTCGCGCAGGATCTGCGCGCCCGCCTGAGCCGCCATCGGATGCGCCGCCGCAACGACGCCATGCATGGATGAGATGCGAGGCCGTTTGCCGTTCATGTGTTCCTCCCCCTGGGCGGTCACGCCGCCATGACGCGGTCAGTCTTCACGAATTCGTCGCGCCGGCCAACCGTTACGCGCGCTCTGCACGCCAGCCGGCCTCGCCGTATTGCCGGCGGTTGACGATGTTCACCACGTCATCAGGCATCGTCGTACCGAGTTCCGCCACGCCATCCATCACGCCCTCGCCCAGGCGTCCCGAAAAACCGTACGCGAGCCCCACGCCATCCGTGGCGTGCGTGCTGTCGAGCCGCACCCGGTCGCCTGCCACATGGCCGGCGAGCGCGCCCCAGGCACCGCTCGCCAGACGGTGCCGCCCCGCGATGACGGAACCGTCCTGCGTCAATTCGAAACGATGCTCGACCTCGCCGGCGGCGAGGCGCAACGTGACGCGCCATGCACCGGCGATATCGATGTTTGGGGCCTGCGGGGCGGCGGCGACGCCGGCGTCCGTGGGCAAGCCCGCCGCGGCGAGTTCGGCCGCGATGCGCTGACCGACGATCCGCGCCTCGCCCGGCTGAAGGTTGAGTGGCAGGATCATGATCGACCCGTCGCGCGTGAACCGGTCGTCGACCTGAATCGCGGGATCTCCGGCGGCCAGTCGCCGACGAAGCTCGGCCCCATCGATGGGGATCCGTCCGCGGTCCCACGCGACACGCAGCCGCGGCGTCGGTTCGTCCGGGCCGCGCCAATCGATGTGTTGGCAGGAAACGCCGGGGCACGCTTGCGCGGCACCGGCGAGTTGCTCGAGTTCCGCGCGCCAGGCGGCGTGCTCGCGCTCCGGATCGCGTCCATGGGCCCAGAGTTCGACTGCCGCAACCAGCCCCGCGATCTCCTCCTTGCTGACCTTGAGGTGGCGGCCCATGCCTGCGCGCGGCGATGCGTTGAGCGCCGCCGCCGCGATCCATCGCGCGTCGCCGACCAGAAGGCCGGTCGATTGAGGCCCCCGCAGATACTTGCCGCCCGAATAGACGACCATCGCCGCGCCGCGCGCGAGATACGGATCGGGTCGCCGCAGGAATTCGGATGCGGCATCGACCATGACCGGAATTCCATGGGGACGCGCCAGGTCGACGCACTCCTCCAACCGCAAGGGCGCGGTCGCATCTGCCGTCCCGAGGACGTGAACCATGGCGGCCTCCGGCAGCATGGCCTCCATCTCCGCCCGCGTCGCCGCCTCGACGATCTGGAGCCCAGTCGTGCGCATCGCATGGTCGTACGAAAATCGCGACCCACGCGGCGTGACGATGTAGCGGCGCGTCCAGTCGATCCGGGGAAGCTTCGCGATCCGCTCGGGATCGCCCAGTGTCGCTGCACCGGCGGCACCGACGAAGAGCGCGCCCGAACCGCCGGATGCGATCAGCGCAGCCGGCGCGCCGATCAGTTCGGCGATGCGACGCCCGGCGGCGTCGAAGAGGTCCGGCAGGTTCACGAACCGCGCGGATGCCGCAACCATCGCGGCAACGACCTCGGGCGCCATGCGGCTCCCGCCGTAGATCGTACGCGACCCGCAACAGTTGATGAAGCCGCGCACCCCAAGCGCGTCGAACGGATCGGCGTTGGCACCGGTCCGCATCATCGGAACGTCGCTCATCTTTACCTCCACGCGGGCGACGCGCTGTCCGGCACGGCCTTCGACATCACTCCATCGCGCGTGGCGACGAACGTCAAGACCGCGATCAGCGCGGGACCGTCGCCGTCTCGAGGAAACGCATCAGGGCAGCGCGATCTTCAGGGTCGCCGATCGTCTGCTCCGGCATCTTGGTACCCGGCGTGTAGGCGTTGGGGCCGATCTCGAACAGACGCGAGATCGTCTCCGCGCTCCAGACGATATCCATCCCGCGCAGCGCCGGCGAATAATGGTAGCCGGGGGCGGTGCCGATGCGTCGCCCGAAGACTCCATGCAAGGTCGGCCCGGCCCGGTTTCCGTCGTCCGGCGTCAGCGTGTGACAGGCGACGCACGCACGGAAGATTTCGGCACCACGGGGCTCCCCGTGATCCTCCTGCGCGTCACCCGCGCCACGACGCGTCAGGATCGGTCCGACATGGCCACCGGTGGCGGCGTTCCATCGGCGTACCAGCCGATCCGCACCGCCGGTGAACACCTCCCGCCCATCGGCACCGAACACGACCGACCAGACTGGCAGACCAGGACCATCGATACGTCGCGTCACCCTGGTCGCATCGGTGTCGATGAGTGCGACCGCACCACGCAACCCCGCGGCCGCGATCGAGGTGCCATCGGGGGACACAGCCAGCGCGATCACGGGTGTGGGTTGCGCCTGGATCTCGGCGCGTATCGCGCCATCGGCGGCGACGAGCACTACCCGGCCGTCGCCGGCGCCGACCGCGATCCCGCCATCGCGCAAAGCGGCGACGCTCGCAAGCGGGGTCGGAAAGCGGATGATCGCAGGCGCCGCGGAACCGCCGTCGAGCGGCCAGATACGGAGCGTTCCATCCTGCCCGACCGAGGCGAGACGGCCTCCGCCGGAGACAAAGGCGACCCCGGTCGCGTTGTCCTCATGCCCCTCGAATGTCGCGATCAGGCGGGGCGGGTCGACCGCCCAGAGGCGAATCCTGCGATCCCAGCCCGCCGATGCGAATGTCAGCCCGTCGACGGAACGCGCCAGACCGGCGACCGGCGCATCGTGGCCATCGGCACCGGGGCCGAAGACATGAACAGGGTCGGTCGTACCTTCGGTCCAGATGGCGATGCGGCCATCCTGCCCCGCGGTCACGAAACGCCCGCGATCAAGTGCCAGCGCCGCGTTCACGGCGCTGTCGTGGGTCCTGAGCACGGCAACGGCCTCGCCTCGGTCGAGCGACCACAGGATCGCGGTGCTGTCGAAGCTTCCGGAGATCGCGATCCTGCCGTCGGCTGCGACCGCCAGGGCGCGCACCGGTCCGCCATGCCCTCGCAGCGTCTCTGCGGCAAGCGGGGCGGCTGGGGCGGCGAGCCATGACGACAACGCCAACGCCGCATAAATCACCGACCGCATTGCCTGGGTCACCATGCCGACCTCGCCATATTTCCCGCGAGACTGGAGATGGCGCGTCGCGTCAGGCCGGCAAGCCGAGGTCACGCCGCTCCGGCGAGTTCCAGCCGCTCGGCATGGTGGCAGCGAACCACATGCCCTGGCGCGATGTCGCGCAAGGGCGGCGTTTCCCTGCGGCAGCGATCGTCCGCGAAGGGACAGCGCGGATGGAAATAGCAGCCCGGCGGCGGATTGGCCGGGCTGGGGACCTCGCCCTTCAGCAGCACGTCGCCGGTCGGAACGCGCGGGTCCGCGACCGGGACGGCCTTGAGCAGAGCAGATGTGTAGGGATGTCGTGGCCGCGCGAACAGCGAACTGGTCGGCGCGAGTTCGACGATCTGACCGACATACATCACCGCGACGCGGTCGGAGATGTGACGTACCACCGAAAGGTCATGGGCGACGAACAGGAAGGTCAGTCCAAGGCGCTGCTGCAGTTCCAGGAGCAGGTTGAGCACCTGGGCCTGCACCGAGACGTCGAGCGCCGAAACGGGCTCGTCGGCGACCACGAGGCGTGGGTTCGTCGACAAGGCGCGCGCGATGCCGATGCGTTGGCGCTGGCCGCCGCTGAACGCGTGGGGGAATCGGTGCATGAACTCGGCACGCAGACCGACCAGACGGAGAAGTTCGGCCACGCGGTCCATGCGCTCCGAACGGTTGCGCATGCCATTGACCAGGAGCGGTTCGCCGACGTTGTCGAACAACGTCATGCGCGGATTCAGCGAGCCGAACGGATCCTGGAAGATCATCTGGATTTCGGCGCGCAAAGGCCGCAGGTCGCGGCGCGACAGCGGCGCCAGATCGACGTCGCGGCCATCGCGGGTGCGATAGATCATCTCGCCGGCGGTCGGCGTCATCGCGCGCAGGATGCAGCGCGACGTCGTCGTCTTCCCGCATCCGCTCTCGCCGACGAGACCGAGCGCCTCGCCGTCCTGGATGTCGAAGCTGACATCGTCGACCGCACGCACATGACCGACCGTACGCCGGAAGACTCCCTTCGAGATCGGAAAGAACTTGCGCAGATTGCGCACGCGCAGCAATGCGGGCGACGCCGCGCGCGCCTCGTCCTTGGCAGCTCCGGTCGTCATGACGCCTCCGCTGCATCGTGATGCAGGAAACAGCTCGCTGCCTGACCGGCTGTGACCTCGCGCAACACCGGCACATGCGTGGCGCAGCGCGGTCCCGCCCGCTCCTCGCAACGCGGATTGAACGGGCAGCCGGCGGGGCGGTTGAACGGATGCGGCAACGACCCGGCGATGGTGGGCAGGGCCACGCGTGTCGTTCCGCGCAGGTTCGGCATCGAGCGCAGCAGCGCGCGCGTATAGGGATGCCGCGCCGCGTGGAAAATCGAGTCGACCGGCCCCTGCTCCATCACCCGGCCGAGATACATCACGACGACCTCGCTCGCCATCTGCGCGATGACGCCGAGATCATGTGTGATGAAGATGATGGCCGTCCCGTATTTGCGCTGCAGATCGCGCAACAGCGCGAGGACCTGGGCCTGCGTCGTCACGTCGATCGCCGTGGTCGGTTCGTCGGCGATGAGAAGCCGCGGCTTGCAGGACAGGGCCATCGCGATCATCGCCCTCTGGCGCAGGCCGCCGGAGAGTTGCCAGGAATAGGCGTCCACCCGCTGCTCGGGCATCGAGATGCCGACATCGCGGAACAGGTCGACCACGATCGACCGAGCATCCGCCCGGCTCAACCGCCCGCCATCCGGCCTCCATTGCCGGGCGTGCAGTTGAAGGGCCTCCACGATCTGGGCGCCGACGGTGTGGACCGGGCTGAACGAAGCCATCGGCTCTTGCGGGATCAACGCGATCTCCGCGCCGCGGATCTGGCGAATCTCGCGCCCGCGCGGATCCAGGGACGCGATGTCCAGGGTCGTGCCATTCGCGCGGCGGTAGGAGATGCTGCCGCCCGCGATGCGGCCCGGCTCATCGACGAGTTGCAGCAGCGCCTTCATGGTGACGCTCTTGCCGCAGCCGCTCTCGCCGACGATCCCGACGATCTGACCAGGCTGCACGTCGAAGCTGACGCCATCGACAGCGCGGACTTGGCCCTCGTCGAGGCCAAAAACGACCCGCAGGTCGCGGACCGAGAGGATCGGGGCGGCCGGCGTCATGGCATCACTTGCTGTAGGGGTCGGAGGCATCGCGCAGGCCATCGCCGACGAGGTTGAAGGCGAGCACAGCGACGATCACGAGCAACCCGGGCAGGAGCAACCACGGGGCCAAGGCGAGCGTCTGGATGTTCTGCGCCTCCTGAAGCAGCACGCCCCAGCTGATGGCCGGGGGGCGGATGCCGAGCCCGAGGAAGGACAGCGACGTCTCGTTGATGATCATCACCGGGATCGCAAGCGAACTCGTCGCGATGATGTGGCTGAGGAAGGTCGGCACCATGTGGCGCAGGATGATGCGCGCGCGGCTGCACCCCGCGAGTTCGGCCGCAAGCACGAAATCCTCTTCACGCAGGGCAAGGAAGCGGCCGCGCACTTCGCGCCCCAGTGTCGTCCATCCGATCAGCGACAAGATCACGGTGATCGCGAAGAAGACCTGGGTCGGCGTCCAGTCGCGAGGCAGCGCGGCCGACAGGGCAAGCCAGATCGGGATGGTCGGAACCGATTGCAGAATCTCGATGAGCCGCTGGATCACCTGATCGATCCAGCCGCCGAAATAGCCGGATATCCCGCCCAGGACGATGCCGAGTACCACGCTCAGCGTGACGGCGACGAGGCCGATCGTCATGGAGGTCTGGGTGCCATGCATGATCCGCGACCACTGGTCGCGTCCGAGACGATCGGATCCCAGCAGGAAGATTCGCTGCGATGGATCGAGCGGGCCGATCAGCCTGACCTTCGCCGGGATGACGCCCAGGACCTTGTACGCCGGACCATCGACGAAGAACCCGATCCGCACCTTGCGACTCGGATCGGCGCCCCACTCCATGCGCAACGTCACGGGATTGCGCTTGCCGACGACGCCGGGGACCCACGGCGACCAGCGCCCCTCGTCGAAAAGATGGACCGACTGGATCGGAATGAAGGCCTGGCGCGCATCGGTGCGCTCGGGGTCCTGGGTGCTGAAGAAATCGGGGCAGAGCACCACGAGATAGAGCAGCGCCAGGATCCCGGCGCTGAGCAGCGCCAGCTTGTGCTTGCGGAAGCGCCACCAGACCAGGGTCCAGTTGGAAGCGACCGAGATCCGGTCCTCGGCGGCCGAGGTGGCCGATGCGGCGGCGTCGATGGGTGCGGCCATGTCAGCCATCCATCCGGATGCGCGGATCGATCCAGGCAAGCAGGATGTCGGACAGCAATGTCCCCACGATGGTGAGCATGCAGTAGATCAGCAGAATGCTGCCCGCGAGGTACATGTCCTGGTTCACCAGGGCCCGCAGCAGCAAGGGGCCGATATTCGGAAGGTTCATCACCGTCGCCACGATCAGGCTGCCCGAGAAGAGTTGCGGAAGGTACCAGCCGATCGTGCTGATGAGCGGATTGAAGGCGAGCCGTACCGGGTAGCGCAGGACCAGCGTCCACTCCGACAACCCCTTGGCGCGCGCGGTCACGACATAGGGCTTGTTCAGTTCGTCGAGCAGGTTGGCGCGCATGACGCGTGTCAGTCGCGCCGTGCCGGCGACGCCGAGCACCAGCGACGGCAACCAGACATGGGTCATCAGGTCGACGAACTTGTCCCAGCTCCAGGGGGCGCCCTGATAGTCCGGCGAAAACAGGCCCGTTATCCCGATCCCGAAATAGGCGAACGCGCCCCACATCAGGACGAGCGCGAGCATGAAGTTCGGCGTGGCGACGCCGATATAGTTGATGATCGTGAGGACGTAGTCGATCACCGAGCGTTGCCGGATCGCCGAGTAGATTCCGGCGGGCACGGCGATGATCCATGTGAGGACGAAGGAGAACAAGGCGAGCACGATGGTCAGGACGAGTTGCTCGCCGATCAGTTCGGAATTGGGCCGCTGGTACTCGAGCGACAACCCGAGATCGCCCTGCAGCAGATTGCCCATCCACTTCACGTATTGGACGTAGAGCGGTTGATCGAGGCCGTATTGCGCACGCAGGGCCTCGACCTGCTCGGCACCGATCGAAGACCCCGATGACGACAGCGTGGCGATGTAGGACGTCAGGAAATCGCCCGGTGGCGCCTCCACGATCACGAAAACCATGATCGAAAAGATCACCATCAGCAGCGGCAGCAGCATCAGGCGCTGCAGGATGAAACGAGCCATCGGGGGTATATAGCGGCCCCGGCCGCGCGCATCCCCGAGGAAACACGCGCGGCCGGTCCGACCTGTTCAGCGTTGGTAGAAGAACTGCTCGGGACGCGCGTTGCCCGGCGTGCGCAGCGGCCAGTCGTTGCCGACCTGGGTCGGAACGTTGCGCATCCGGCTGTTGAGCACGACCACGCCCTGGATCATCGGGGTCAATCCGACGATACCGACCTCGTAGACCTCGTCCGCCCAGATCTTGAACAGATCCTGAGCGACCTTGATCTGCTGTTCGCCGCCCACCGTCTTCGCGGTGTCGATCAGTTCCACCAGCTTCTTGATCTGTGCCGGCGGCTCCACGCCATCAGCACCATTGGAGCGGTACCACTGCCCATGCAACGGACCGAAATTGCCGATCTGGATCGCGGGAATGCGGATGTCGAACTTCGTGTTGCCGGTAAACGGGAAGCCGGTGGTGTCCTGGTTCCAGATCTCCGCCATCAGCTCGTTCGCGTCACGCATCTTGAAGTGCAGCGCGCGTTCACGGATCTGCACGACAGTCTTGATGCCCACCTTCTCCCAGTCCTTCGCGACAAGCTGACCGACATCGGGCCACGCGCCGAACGCGGGAACGATCGCGATCTCGATGGTCGCGGGCTTGCCGTTGGGAAGCAGGCGGATGCCCTGGGCGTCCTTCTTGTCGAGACCAAGCGCATCCAGCATGCGATTGGCCAACGCCAGATCATACCCCGTGTACTTCTTCGCGTGCTCTTCGCCCGGGAAATAGGGATGCCACGGCGCCGGAACGCCCTGGCGCGCTTCACCCAGCCCAAGGAAAGCCGATTCCTTGATCTGATCGCGGTTGATGGCATGCGAGAGGGCGACGCGGAAATTCTTCGACGCCATCAGCTTGCCCATCTCTGGGTCGGCCCTGTAGGTCTGGTTGAACGTGATCGCCGCATCGGCACCGCCGAAGGTCGACCAGGTGAGGACCTTGTACTTCCCTTTGCGCTCCTCGTCCTTGAAGACCGGGTAGTTGGTCATCTGGATGTGACGTTCCTGCATGTCGAACTGCCCCGCGATCGCCGCGAGGTTGAGCGCCTGCACGTCCGCGAAGTAGGTGAACCTCACCTCGTCGATGTACGGGAGCTGGTTGCCGGCCGTGTCGACGCCCACGAAATACGGGTTACGCCGCAGCGTCAGCACGGGGTCGCTCACGCGGCTCGTCGGCACCCACGCAGCCATGGTCGGGCGCTCGGGATTCTCCGGAGGCGCGTTGCGCGCCGCGAAGAGTTCGGTCCAGGTCTTGAACCCGGCGGCCTGCGCTGCCTTGTCGACCTCATCCTTCGGCGTGTAGCTCGGATGGAACTTCTTCAGGTAATGCGCCGGAAGGAAGGCCGCGAAGGTGCGATCACCGCCATCCGCCGCGACCAGCGCGGTGAGAAAGAGTGTCGCCGGCTCGGCAAAGGAAAAACGGACGGTGATGTCGTCGATCTTCTCGACCGCGACCGGTGAGCCATCCTTGTTGCGCATCCAGCCAGGCAGCGCGGGCGTGAGATCCTTGTTCAGGAGCACGTCCTTGTACCAGAACATGATGTCGTCGGCGCCGAAGGGCGCACCATCCGACCAGCGCGCGCCCTTGCGCAGCTTGATCGTCCAGGTCTTGTAGTCGGCCGAATGCTCGGCACCTGCGGCGATCTTGGGTTCGATCTTGCCGCCGTCCGGAGAGTGCCGGAACAGGGAGTCGAAGACCACGCGGACATAGTTGTTCGCATCCGCCGGCCCGAGGAAGGCGCGACGCCAGACGCCGCCATATTCACCGACACGTTCGACGGCCGGGACCACGAGCGGGCTCTCCGGCAGACGCTGGTCGACCGCCGGCAAGCGACCTGCGCGGACCTGCTCGGCCAGCTGCGGCGCTTCCTTGTAGCGCGACTGCGCCGACGCCGGGGTGAGGCCAGACGTTCCCAGAAGCAGGCTCCCACCGACCAGCGCGGCAGCGACGAGCGGCAGGCGCCGCCCCGTTACGAAATGCATATCATCCTCCCGAATTGCTCCCGCACCGCGATCCGGCGCGAGTCCATCATCCCTGCCATGGGGACAAGTTTCGCTCCCCTGAGTCAATGCCGATCGTGACACCGGTCGGGGGGTGTAGGGCGAACATCCGTTCCGTGTCGCCCGCCAGCGTCACCTTTCGGCGCGCGCGATCAGCGTAAGCACATCCTGGACCATCCCAAGCCGCGCTTCGACCGTTGCCTCGGGCGGCCGAATGGCGATCTTCGCCCCGAGGACATCGAGCTTCACGCCGCGCGCGGCATCGAGGCAGCGTCGGATCTCGGCCTCTGTCATCAACGAACCCGGTTCGCCATGGGCGAGTCCGGCCGCCGGCGCGTGGGGCATATGCGTGTCCTGCCAGATCCCGTACGCCGTATCGGCATCCGATGTGCCGGAAAACATGATCCCGGCGAGCGCGCCGGCGCTTCGCGCGGCCTCGATATGAGCCAACGCCGCGCCGGTGTCGTGGGTTTCGAGAACGGAGCGCCCCCAGTTCACACAGACGCCAAGCGGCGCGCGCGCTATCGCGTTCGCACTCTGGATGGCGGCAATCTCGTCCGCGAGCGACAGGAAACCCTTGTGCTGCGGATGTCCCGGGCGGTGGGCATCGCAATGCTCGATGACGAGACGGGCGCCGAACCAATCCCAGGACGCCACTTCGCCGAGGGAGCGCGCAAAGGCATCTCGGCTACCGGGTGCGCCCGCAGGCCCCTGGCTCGGCGCCGAATGCAGTTCGACGGCCACGACGGCGCGGCGCCCTACGGATGTGTTGAGGCGTTCGACGGCGGCGCGCGCATCGCGCGCCATGGCAATGGCGGCCTGTCGTCCACCCTCGTCATCGGACGCAAGCCCGAAGACCGGCTCTTTCTGCAATCGGCCCATCGTTCCTGGAATGAGCGTCACCACATAGTCCCAGCCAGGCCGCAGACGCGCGAAAAGCCAGGCCTCGTCGTTGCGATGGAGTGCTCCCGTAAACGGCACTTCGAGCCCGCGGACCGTCTCCATCGCCGCGAGCCCGGAGAGCAGTCGCTCTTCATCTGCGAGCGCGGCCGGCGTGATCGCATATTCCCCAACGAAGTATCCCATGGCATCCCCCGAATCCGTTCGACCCGGTCATGCTATCCCGTGCCGCAACCACGCGGCGACTCGAATGCGAACCCAGACCACACGGGCGCGCCCCGTGACCGCCGACTCGACATCGACGAGATCTTTGTTGTCGGCGAATACGCCCGACAACATCGGCCGGCCCCTGGGCCCCGCCTGTTGATCTGTGATGGGTGTGTTGTGCGAGAGACGCAAAAGGCGCCC
>CAYSUY010000116.1:0-12739 GCA_964434345.1 uncultured Acetobacteraceae bacterium | reverse complement strand
GCGCGCCCGGATCGCGCCGGTGCTTCCACGCGGCCGCAAGCCTGGCCTCACGGCGATGATCCTGCGCATTCTTTCCGCCGTTCTGGCGCGGCATCCCGCGATCGGCGCCGTCTCGGGGGCCGACAGAGGGCACGTGGACATCGCGCTCGCGCTCGATGCCGATGGTGGGCTCGCGACGCCCGTGCTGCGCGGGGCCGACAGGCTGCGCGTGGCGGGGCTTGTCGCCGCGCTCGACGCGCTGCGTGACACGCCGCCCGCCGATGCGGACGACGCGCCGCCGCCGCGGCTCCTGTTCGCCAATCCCGGCGCGCTCGGGCTGGAGGATTTCGTCGCGCTGCATGACGGGATGCCCGTGCTGTCGATCGGGGCGCGGCGAATGCCCTGCGGGACTGCGCGTGCGACGCTCTCGGCGGATCGCGCCACGCTCGACCCCGTCGCGGCGGCGCGTTTCCTGTCCGATCTGCGTGGCTGCGTCGCGGCGCCCGAAACGGTCCTTTGAATGCGCGCGGGGCGTTCAGCCCGGCTCGCAGAGCCGCCGCGCGGTGCGCAGGTCGGTGATCAGGGTGCGTGCCCGCGTCACGGCGATCGCCGCGCGGAGGATGCCGGCCTTCTCGACGCCACCCGACGCGATCACGACATGCGGCAGCTTCGCCAGCGCGTCCGGCTCCATCGCCATGACGCAGCGGTTGAGCGGATGCGCCACCAGCCGCCCCTGGGTGTCGAGGTAATGGCCGAGCAGATCGCCCACCGCGCCAGCGCCGCGCAGCTCGTCCAGCACGCCGGGTTCGACGAGGCCGAGATCGGGGATCGTGGCGCGGCCGCCCATCGCGCCGACGCTGACGACCGCGAGATCCGCCTTCGCCGCGCGCGCGAAGAGGTCCTTGAGCCCGCGCTGCGCCATCAGCGAGTCGCGGGTGGCCGGATCGCTCGTGTAGACGGGCGCCGACACGTAGTAGCAATCGGCGCCGAGCAGATTGGAAAACCGCCACGCGAACTCGAACGGGCTCGCGGGATGCGCGCGCGTCAGGCTGCCCAGCAGCGAGACCACGGTCTGGCGCGTCCAGCCGCCCTGGGCGATGGCGCGCAGCGAGGCCTGGAGCGTGCGGCCCCAGCCGACGCCGATGGTCTGGCCGCTCGCGAGACGACCGCCGAGCCAGCCTCCCAGTGCCTGCCCCACCACGTCGGAAACCTGGCTCGCGGCGGCGGGGGTCGGAACGACGACGGCCTCGTCGAGGCCGAAGCGACGTTCCAGTGCGCGCTCCGCCGCGACGCAATCGGCGAGGCGCGCGTTGATGCGGATCTGCACCAGCCCGGCGTCGCGCGCGGCTGCGAGCATGCGCAGGATCTTGACGCGGTTCTGGCCAAGCCGCCGCGCGATCTGTGCCTGGGTCAGCCCCTCGACATGGTAGAGCCACGCGACCCGCGTGCGCAGCTGCTCTTCGGCTTCGTCAGACACGTCCGCGCGACCCCATCCGATGCGACTTGATCCGCCATCTGCCGTCCTACCATATGACGGCGGCTCCGATCGCGCCGACTCTCTTCGTCACGGCGCCGTCATACGCATGTAACCGTCGGTTCGCACATAACCGGACCGCCCGCGATCCGCGCGGCGGCCAGAGAGGGAGAAGCAAGACATGGCATTGACCGCTTTCAGGACCGCGCTGCTCGCCGCCGCAGCGGTTTTCGCCGCCGGGATCGCCCCGGCGCTGGCCCAGTCGCTCGTTCTCTACACGTCGCAGCCCGACAAGGATGCGGCGGAAACGACGGCGGCGTTCATCAAGCGCAATCCGGGCGTGAAGGTCGAAATCTTCCGCTCCGGCACGACCGAGATCATGAACAAGCTGATGGCCGAGATCACGGCCGGCGATCCCAAGCCCGACGTGCTGCTCGTCGCCGACAGCGTCAGCCTCGAGATGCTCAAGAAGGACAACCGTCTGCTCGCCTATCCCGAGGCGGACGTCGCCAATCTGCCGGCCGAGGCCTACGACAAGGATCGCACGTATTTCGGGACCAAGCTGATCACCTCCGGCATCGTCTACAACACCGCTGCCAAGGAGCGCCCCGCGTCGTGGAAGGATCTCGCCGATCCCCGCTACAAGGGCCAGTTGGTGATGCCGAGCCCGCTCTATTCTGGTGCGGCCGCGATCACGATCAGCACCTTCGCCGCGCGCCAGGACCTCGGCTGGTCCTACGTCGACGCGCTCAAGGCCAACGAGGCGATCGCCGTGCGTGGCAACGGCGCGGTGCTCAGATCCGTCGCCAGCGGCGAGAAGGCCTATGGCGTGCTCGTCGACTTCATGGCGCTCAACGCCAAGGCCAAGGGCTCGCCGGTCGAGTTCGTGATCCCGCGCGAGGGCCTGACCGCCGTGACCGAGCCGGTGGCGATCCTGCGCACCGCGCGCAACCAGAAGGCTGCCAAGGCCTTCGTCGACTTCCTGCTCTCGGAAGAGGGGCAGAAGCTGGCGGTTGGGCAGGGCTATCTGCCCGCGCATCGCAAGGTCGCTCCGCCCGCCGGTTATCCGAGCGCAGACGCACTGCGTCTGATGCCGATGGACATGGCCGCCCTGCTCGCGACGCTCGAGGCCGACAAGCAGCGCTTCGCCGAGCGCTTCGGCCAGTAAGCGCCACACGCGGCGCTCCGGACACGACATGGCCGACACGCGTGCCGGAGCGCCGCGCCCGGTCTGGCGCGACCCCGAGACGGTGTTGCTCGCGATCCTGGTCGCGATCACGCTGGTCCTCGCGGTCGCGCCGGTCCTCCGGCTGATCCTCGAATCGGCGTTTCCGACCGCGGGCGGCGGACCGGCCCTCGCCGTACTCTCCCAGGCGGCGACCTGGACCGCCACGCGGCGCACGCTGGAAGTCACACTGGGGGGCACGCTGCTCGCGGCGGTCGTCGGCTGCGTCATGGCGCTGCTCGCGGCGCTCACCGACATCCGCGCGCGCCCGGCACTGGTCTTCGGCTTCGTCCTGCCGCTGATGATCCCGCCACAGGTGACCGCGATCGCCTGGCTGCAGGTCTTCGGCCCGGCGAGCCCCCTGCTCAAGATGCTGGATCTGGCGCCGCCGATCGGGACGCGCAACCCGCTCTATTCGCGCGACGGCATCATCCTGCTGCTGGGAATCCATTACGCGCCGCTCGTCTTCCTGACCCTGCGCGCCGGGCTGCGTCGTCTGCCGCGGGATTTCGTCGAGGCCGCGCTGGCGACGGGCGCCTCGCCGCTGCGCGTCGTCGCGACGGTGATCGTGCCGATCATGATCCCGGCGCTCATCGCGGGCGTCATGCTCACCCTGGTGTCCTGCGTCGGGAATTTCGGCATCCCCGCGCTGCTCGGCATCCCCGGCGGCTACACGGTGCTGACGACGCTGATCTACCAGCGTCTCGCCGGGCTCGGGCCGCGCGTCCTCGCCGATGTCGCGACGCTCTCCGTGCTGATCGGCGTGGTCGTCTTCGCGGGGATCTGGGCCCAGGCCTGGCTGCTGCGCCGCGGCGACTACCGCATCTCGGGCACGTCGGGCGAGCCGCCGCGTTTCGAGCTCGGGCGCTGGCGCCTGCCCGCGGAGGCGCTCGCCTGGTTCCTCGTCCTCTTCACTTTCGCGCTGCCGATGCTGGCGATGGTCCTGACGTCGCTGGTACCGGCCTATGGCGTCAAGCTGACGGCGGCCAACGCGACGCTCGAGAATTACCGCTTCGTCATCTTCGATCACGGGCCGACGCGACGCGCCTTCGTCAACAGCTTCCTGCTGTCCGCCGGCGCGGGGCTGGTGCTGATCGCGCTCGCCCTGCCGCTCGGACATTTCATCGCGCGGCGTGGAGGCCGCCTGCTCGGCTCCCTGGCGTTCGCGGCCGAACTGCCCTACGCGCTGCCCGGCGTGGTGCTCGCGATCGCGTGCATCCTGCTGTTCCTGAAGCCGCTGCCGCTGCTCGGTTTCGGGCTCTACAACACGGTCTGGATCATCTTCGTCGCCTATCTCATGCGCTTCCTGATCCTGGTGCTGCGGCCGGTCGTGGCCGCCTTCCAGCAACTCGATCGCTCCTACGAGGAGGCGGCGCAGATGGCCGGCGCGCGCTTCGCCTTCCGTCAGCGCACCGTGGCGCTGCCGATGGTGGCGCCGGCCGCGGCGGCGGGCGCGCTCATCGTGTTCCTGACCGCGTTCAACGAATTGACGGTGTCGGCGCTGCTCTGGTCATCCGGCGCCGAGACGCTCGGCGTCGCCGTGTTCGGCCTCGAGCAGGGCGGCGAGTCCACCTATGCCGCGGCCTTGTCGGCGCTCAGCGTCGCGGTGACGATCGCCATCATGGCGCTGGCGTCGCTGGCCGGCCGGCGCATGCCCCAGGGAGTCGTGCCATGGCGGGATTGACGCTCGAGAACGTGAGCAAGGATTTCGGTGGCGCCGCGGCCGTCGACGGCGTTTCGCTGGAGATGCGCGATGGCGAGTTCCTCGCTGTGCTCGGCCCTTCGGGGTGCGGCAAGACCACGCTGCTTCGGCTGGTCGCGGGGTTCGAGCGTGTGACCGGCGGCACGATCCGCATCGGCGCGCGCGCCGTATCCATGCCGGGCGGCCATGTGCCGCCGGAGGACCGGCGCGTCGGCGTCGTCTTCCAGAGCTATGCGCTGTGGCCGCACATGGATGTCGCGGGGAACATCGCCTATCCGTTGCGTGTCGCCGGTCGCGATCGCGCGGACATCGAGCGTCGCGTCGCGCAGGCGCTCGACACGGTCGGGCTGTCGGGGCTCGGTGCGCGCCGGCCCGCCGATCTCAGCGGCGGCCAGCGCCAGCGCGTCGCCCTCGCGCGCTGTCTCGTCATGGAGCCATCGGTCGTCCTTCTCGACGAACCGCTCGCCAATCTCGACACGCATCTGCGCGGCGCGATGCAGCGCGAGTTCGAGGACTACCATCGCCGTACCGGGACCACGATGGTCTACATCACGCACGATCAGGCCGAGGCGATGGCGCTCGCCGACCGCATCGCGGTGATGTCCAGCGGTCGCCTGGTCCAGCTGGCACCGCCGGCCCGCCTCTACCGCGAACCCGCCACGCGCATGGTCGCGGAGTTCATCGGCCAGGCGAGCGTCGTCCTGGGCGATGTCCTCTCCGACGAGGCCGCGGGGCGGGTGCGCGCGCGGGTCTTCGGGCTCGACTGCGTCCTGCGCGCGGCGCCGGGTCAGACGGCGCGGCGCGGCGCGGAGATCTGCCTGCGGCCGGACGACATCGGCTTCGCCGAGGCCGGCGCGCAGGATGGCCACGCCACGATCCGTCGCATGAGCTATCGCGGCGGCGCTTTCGCGCTCGAGGTCGCGCCCGATGCCGCGCCGGAGACCGCGCTGCGGCTTGGCGTGCGCGAGCCGACCACGCTTGCGACGGGTGGGCGCTTGACGCTGGCGATCTCCGATGGCTGGGTGATCCCAGCGCCGCGGCCCTAACCGGTCGTCGCGGCGGAGCGGCGTCGCTCGGGGTAGACCTCGTCGACGATGTCGTCGAGACGCACGCGCGCGATGCCGTCCCCGATCTCGATCTCGGAGTCGACATGATCGTCGTGGAACACGTGGCGCGCATAGCCGGTCTCGCGACGGCCCCCCGCGACCTCCGGCTGAAGGGCCGGCGAGGCGACAAAGGCGAGCGAGGGGCAGGCGACGATCCGCGCATGCCCATGGGCGCGGCTGAAATGCTCATGCAGATGGCCGCAGGCCACCAGACGCAGCCGTGGATCGTCGAGCAGGTCCATCAGCCGTGCGCGCGGCGCGGGATCCACGGCCCAGTAGGTCAGACCGTCGTCGGCGGGCGAGGCGAGGAAGGGCGGCTTGTGGAGGAACAGGGCGAGGCGCCGGTCGCCGGCCTGCGCGCGCGCGGCGTCGAGCCAACCCCATTGGTCCTCCTCGTCGGGCAGGCCGCTTCCAAGAAGCTGCCCGTCGATGCCGATCAGGCGCCAGCCTCCGATATCCTCGCTCCAGCGATCGGCGCCGAAGACGTCGCGATAGGCGGCGAGCGTCGCCGGGGTGACCGGCAGCCTGCGGCCAGACCCGTCGCAGAGCCGCGGATGGTCACCGACGTCATGATTGCCGGGGACGACGCGCCACGGGGCGGCGAGGTCTGCGTGGAGCCGGGCCGCGGCCCGCAGGTCGTCCGGATGCCGGCATCCCGCGAGGCTGACGTCTCCGGTATTGACCACGAGACGCGGTGGCGATGCGGCGACGATGTCGGCGAAGCGCCGCCAGTTGGCCAGGAACTGCCCATGACGCCGGCTCAGATGCGTATCCGAGACCTGCAGGATGCGGAACTGCTCTCCCACGCGTGTTCTCCGCCGCCGTTCGCGAACCCGTTCATGTATATTTGTTCCGATCGTATGACTTTTGTTCGACGCTGTCATCGGGGCCTCGATGGATCGGGCTGAACCAGGTCGGACCGCTTCGCGGCGCCCGCGCCGCGCCTGCCGTGCCGTCTGGGTCGGCGGCGTCAGGCTCGGTGGCGGCGCTCCGGTCGCCGTCGAAGCCGCGTTGCCGCCGCCTGCTGGACGCGACCGGGCGGGGCTGAACGCCCTGCGCATGGCCGCCGAGGCCCTCGAGCGCGCGGGGGCGGATCTGGTGCGGCTGGACTGCGCCACGCCCGAGGATGTCGAGACGCTGCGGCTGCTGGCGCCGGGCTGCGCCTTGCCGCTGCTCGCCGATATCGGCGGCGGCGATCCCGCGCTCGCCGTCGCGGCCGTGGAGGCCGGCGCACGCGGCGTCTGGCTGGCGCCGCTGTCGCAGGACGGCCCCGCGCTGGCGGAACTCGCGGCGCTCGCGCGCTCCCATGGCTGCATGCTGGGGCTGCGCCTTGGCATGCAGGCTGCGCTGACCCTGCCGGCGGCGCCTTCGCCGCCGATCGCGCTGGCCCAGCTCGCGCTGCGCGAGACCGCACGACTGGCCGAGCTTGGCTGCACGGATGTCGTCATCGCGCTGCGCCTCGACGACCCCGTCGCGACGATCGCGGCCATGCGCGCGCTTGGCCGGTCCTGCGACTGGCCGCTCGCCCTGGCGCCCGGCGCGGCTGGCGACTCCGGCGCGTCAGCCGTCGACGCCGCGCTCGCGATCGGCCTGCCGCTCGGCCAGGGTTTCGGTGACCTGATCCGTCTGCCGCTGGCGGCCGACCCCGTGTCCGAGACGCGTGGCGCGGTGCAGGCGATCCGCGCGCTCGGGCTGCGTCCCGGTGGCGTGGCCATCGACGCGGAGGAGGGGTTCGCGCGTCTGCGCCCGGACGCGCAGGAGATCCTGGCCGCGCTGGAGGACAGGCTGGCGCCCGTGTCCTCCGCGACCGTGCGGGCGACATTGTCGACATTGCCCACATCGGATCCCGCGGGACCATCGGTGTTCGAGGAGCCTGCGCCCGCCGAAGCGCGATCGCAGGGCACGCTGCGGCTGCGTGTGGCCTGTGGCGGCAGCGTCGCGCGGCTCCCGGCCGCGGATCTCGTCGCGCGTGCCGCGCGGGGGATCGAGGATCGCGTCGCCGCGCTGCGCGCGCGCGATCTGCATGGCCTTGCCGCGGAGCTTGGCGCCGTCGCGCACGATGCCGCGTCGCGCGCCTGGATCGAGGCCGCGGTCGCGCTCTTCGCCCTGGAGCGCGGGCGCGGGGGACCGATCGTCTGGGGTTCGCGGGTCGGCGAGACCGCGTGGATGCGCCTGACCGGCCGGCGACCGGCCTGGCAGGTGCCGAACGGCGCCGAGCCGTCGCCATCCGCGACCTCGTCCGGAGACATCCTGTCGGCGACGGCCCTGTCGACCGCGCTTGGCCTTGCGCTCGCGGCGTTGCGTACCGGGGAGCCGGGCGACGTCGTCGCCGTGGTCGAGCCGGGGGCCGTGGCCAGCGGCGCCGGCCTGGCCGCCATCCGCGCCGCCCGCGCCGCCGGTGCGCGGCTGCTGGTCGTACTCCTCGATCCGGAACTCGACGAGGCGGGGCTGCCCGGCGCGGTCGCCGCGCAGCTCTCGCGGCTGGTCTCCTCGGCGCCGTATCTCGCGATGCGCGACCTCGGCAAGCAGCTCATCCGAACCCTGCCCGGACCGGGCTACGAGCTGGCGCGGCGGGCCGAGGAGTTCGCACGCGGGGTCGCGGCCGGCGGGTTCATGTTCGACGAACTGGGCGTCTACTATGTCGGCCCGGTGGCGGGTCGCCGCTATGATCAGTTGCTGCCGGTGCTGCGCAACCTGCGCGACGCGCGGCGCGACCAGCCCGTGCTGCTCCATGTCGCGGCCTCGCCCGGCGCCGTCGCGCGCGTTTCCAGGACGCGGCACGGAGATCCGCGCCTCGCCGACCTGCTCGATCGTGCGCTGGCCGTCGACGCGCGGTGCATCGTCGTCGCGGCGAGCGCGGCGCTCGACGCCGAGACCTGCGCCCGGCTGGCGCGCCGTCATCCCGGGCGATGCCTGCATGCCGCCGGCGTTGCGCATCACGGGCTTGGTCTTGCGCGCGGCCTCGCCGCGGGCGGGGCGCGGCCGTTGGTCGTCTTCGATCGCCGCAGCCTGTGGCCGGAGGCTGGCGAGGCGCTGCGCGGCTGGCTGCGGCTTGGCCTGACGGCCACCTTGCTGGTCGATCTCGCGGCGGGCGCCAGCGACCTGCCCTGGCTCGATGCGCCGCCGCTCGACATCGCGGTCCTGCCGGGCATCGCGGTCCTGCATGCGGCGTCGTGGGACGCTATCGAGCCGGTTCTGGCCGTGGCAGGAGAACGCGCGGAGCAGCCAGTGATCGTGGCCTTCGATGGCACCACGCCCGATGCGCGGACGCGGGGCGAGCCGCTGGCCGGCCTGTGGCCCGCCCGTCGCGTGACGCCGGATGGGGATGTCGCCATCGTGGCGGTCGGGCGCGGCGTGGCCGCGGCGGCGGAGGCGGCAGGCCGGCTTGCGGCGCGCGGTGTCTCCGCCTGTGCGATCGACGCCGTGGTCGCTCAGCCCTTCGACGGTGCTCTGGCGCGTGCCCTGGTCGCGTCGCATCGTGTCGTGATCGCGCTCGATGATCCGCAGCATGCGGGCCGTATCGGCGCCGCGATGGCCGGTGCGCTGACACCCGCGGACGGCGGCCGGCTGCGCGTGGTCGTCTTCGGGCGGCGTGTGGTGGAGGATCTGCAGGCGGCGGCGGAGCGGGGCTGAGCCGGTCGCCGCGCGTGTTCAGCCCGGGTCCAGCCGAGCGCGGAGCCTTGCCAGGGTCGGTGCGGGCAGCGCGATCCCGAGCGGCAGGTTCGCGTCGCGCGCCGCGCGCTCGCGTTCGCCGGGCACCTCGACACGCGCGAAGCCGGGGGCAGGCGGGCAGGCACGCAGCTCCGCGAGGATCTCCTCGGCCACCATGCGCATCGCGTCCCGGTCGCGATAGGCGCCCGCATCCAGGGTCAGCACCAGCCAGTTGCACTCGGTCGTCGCCGGGCCAAGCATCGCCTCGCAGATGAGCTCCGCCATCAGCGCCATGCCATATCCCATCGGTCCGCCCTTGGGCAGGATGGCGCCGCCGTCGAAATAAGCCTGCGGGTCGCGGCTCGGACGTCCGTCGGCATCGATGATCGCGCCCTCGGGAACCAGCGCCCCGGCGGCGCGCGCCGAATGCAGCCAGCCGCCCGCGATCATCGAGGTCGCGAAATCGATCACCACCGGCCCGCGGTCGCCGCCGGGCATCCCGATCGAATAGGGATTTGTGGGAAGCAGCGCACGCCGTCCGCCATGTGGCGCCGCCTGGCGCCAGGCCTTGCGTCCGCCACCGCCGATCACGATGGCGAGCAGGCCGCGCGCGGCAGCGGTCTCGACGAAAGCGCCGATCCGCCCGGTATGGCCGACATTGCGCACGGGCAGGACGGCGATCCCGGCGCGCTCCGCCTCGGCCGCGGCGTGCGCGAGCGCGAGTCGCATCGCCGGGATCCCGATCCCGCCCTGACCGTCGAGCTCGGCGCGGCCGGCCGCGTTCGTGGTCAGGACCGGGCGGGCGCGAGCATCCAGGTAGCCGCTGGCGAACTGCTCCTCGTATTGCAGGATCCGCATGAGGCCATGGGACTCGACGCCGCAGAGATCGGCGTCGACGAGATGCGTCGCGACCTCGCGCGCCGTCGCGTCGTCGCAACCGGCGCGGCGGAGGACCGATGCGCCCAGCGCGATCGCCTCGTCCACCGGCACGCGCACGCGCGGTCCGTCGAAGGTCAGCTTGCTGGGGGGCGAGGCGTCAGTCGTCACCACGGAGCCTTTCCCGCTCCTGCGCGTCGCGCAGCATGTCGGGCGGAATGTGGCAATGGATCACGTGACCGCCGGCCATCTCCCGGGCCGGGGGCGTCTCGTGGTCGCAGACCGATCCGATCCGTCGGTGGCACCGGCGCTGGAACGGACAGCCGCGCGCGGGGGGTGCGTGCTCGACGACATCCTCGGCCAGCAGGGAGGGGCGGTGGCCGGGGACCGGCTCCAGAACCGCCGCCAGCAGCGCTTCCGTGTAGGGATGGCAGGGCTTGCCATAGACGGCTTGCGTCGGTCCGATCTCGCAGATCCGCCCCTGGTAGAGCACCGCGACGCGGTCGGCGATCGCCCGTACCACCGCAAGGTCGTGCGAGACGAAGATGAAGGTCGTGCCCTTGTCGCGGCGCAGGCGGTCGAGGAGCGCCAGCACGGCGGCCTGGACGGAGACGTCCAGCGCGGACGTGACCTCGTCGCAGAGCACCAGATCGGGTTCGGCGGCGAAGGCGCGGGCAATCGCAACACGCTGCTTCTCGCCGCCCGAGAGCTGGCCCGGGAGGCGGTCGAGATAATGCGCGCCGAGCCGGACCTGCTCGAGCGCTTCGACGCTGCGGCGGCGCAGCGCCTCGCCGGTCAGACCGAAATAGAGGGTAAGCGGCTGCGCCAGGATATGCGCCACGCTGTGGCGCGGGTTGAGGCTTTCGTCCGGGTTCTGGAACACCAGCTGGATGGCGCGGAGCTGGGTTGGCGGGCGGTCCTCGACGCCGGCGGGCAGGTCGCCATGCGCCGCGAAGGAGATCCTGCCGCCATGCGGCGGGACAAGCCCGGCGATCGCCTTGAGGATCGTCGACTTGCCGCTGCCCGACTCGCCGACGAGGCCGATCGCTTCGCCGGGTCGCAGGTCGAGCGAGATCCGGTCGACCGTCGGCGTCGCCGCGGGCCGCCTGCCGAGCAGCTGGTCGATCAGGCCCGGCTTCGCGTAGCTGATCGACAGGCCATCGAGACCGAGGAGCGCCGGCGGGAGCGCCTCGCCGGACGCGGCGCCGGTCGCGTCGCGGGGCCGCGCGGCGCGGGGCGGCAGGTCGCCGATCCGCTCCGGGACATGGCAGCGCAGCCGCGTGCCGTCAGCGCGCGCGACGAGTGCGGGCGGCTCGGTGTGGCACCGCTCCTCCGCCAGGGCGCAGCGCGCCGCGAAGGCGCAGCCGGTGCGCTTGACGTCGAGCGCGGGCGGCCGACCGTCGAGGGCGACCGGCAATCCGGCTTGCGACAGCAGCGGGATCGAGGCGAGCAGCCCGGCGGCATAGGGATGGGCGGGGGCGCCGAGCACCTCGCTGGCCGGTCCGTCGAGGACGATCTCGCCTGCGTACATCACCACGACCCGGGCGCAGACCCGCGCGATCGCGCCGAGATCGTGGCTGACATAGACCATGGTCGTGCCCGCATCCGCCGCCAGATCGGACAGCAGATCGAGGATATGCGCCTGCGTGGTGACGTCGAGGCCGGTCGTCGGTTCGTCCAGCAGCAGCAGGTCGGGCGCGCCGGCGAGCGCCATCGCGATGGCCACGCGCTGCTGCTGCCCGCCGGACAATTCATGTGGATAGCGACCGGCGATCGCATCCGGATCGGGCAGCCGCACCTGTGCGAGCAAGGCGCGCACCCGGGCGGGCCGAGCGGCGGGGGGCACGGTCGCATGCAGGTCCAGGACCTCGGCGATCTGTGCCCCGACACGGAGATTCGGGGTCAGCGCCTGCCCGGAATTCTGCGGGATCATCGCGACGCGCCGCCCGCGGATCGCCTGCAGTTCGGAGGCCGGGGCCGCCAGCATGTCGCGGCCCTCGAAGCGCGCATGGCCGCGCACATGGCGCAGGCCACGCTTGAGATATCCCATCGCCGCCAGGACGAGGGTGCTCTTGCCCGAGCCGCTCTCGCCGACGATGCCGACGGTCTCGCCGCGCCGCACCGAGAGGTCGATGTCGCGCAGCACCGGAAGCACGTCTCCGGAGCGGGCGACGAGCCCGATCTCCAGTCCGCCGATGTCGAGGACAAGGTCGCCGGTCATGCGGTTCAATGAGCCGAGGCCGCGGCGCGATCGACACCGAGCGTCTTGGCGAGGGCGTCCGCGGCGAGGTTGATGCCGATGATCAGCGAACTCAGCGCGAAGACGGGCGCGAACCCGGCCCAGGGCGCGATCGCCATGAAGCTGCGGGCATCGGCGATCATCAATCCCCAGTCCGGCGTCGGCGGCGAGACGCCGAAGCCGAGGAAGGACAGCGAGGAGAAGGCCAGCAGCATCCACGACCAGCGCATGGCGCCCTCGACCAGCAGGGCGTCGAGGACGTTGGGGAGCAATTCGCGCCGGATGATCGAAAATCGACCATGGCCGCGCGCGCGTGCGGCGAGCACGAAGTCGCGCGCGACGACGCCATGGGTCGCTGCGCGCGCGATCCGGATCACGGGAATGCCGTAGAAGAAGGCGAGGACGGGAACCAGGACGCCGATACCCGCGCCGAAGGTCACGATCATCAGCAGCATCTTCAGGATCCAGGGCAGCGACAGGAACGCGT
>CAYSUY010000115.1:12398-13199 GCA_964434345.1 uncultured Acetobacteraceae bacterium | reverse complement strand
CGCAAGACGAGCGTCGAGGGGCTGATCGGACGGGTGCTCGCGGCGCTGCGCTGAGGCTGCCCTGCGCCGAGGCGGCGCGGCCGTCTTGCCGCGCCACCGGAGGCGTCAGCGCGTCGCCGTGATGACGACCTCGACGAGGTCGCGGCCTTCCAGCGTCGCCCCCACGCACACGCGCATCGGCGGATTGTCCCGGTCGGCCCATTCGTCCCAGGCGCGGTTGAGCTCGGGCTTGAGCGCGATGTCGGCGATGTAGACGGTCGCGGTCAGGATCTTCGACTTGTGGGAGCCCAGCTTCGCGAGATTGGCGTCCACGTTCGCGAGCGCCTCCTTCGCCTGGGCGTACATACCCTGCGACTTGTCGTTGGCGAGGCACACGGTGTTGACCAGTCGGTCCCAGGCCACGCCCTCGCGGCGGGTCGGATGGCCAGGCAGGCGTTCGATCATGATGGGGTCTCTCCGTATCCGGATGGGGATGGAGACAGGATAGCCAAGCTTTATCGGATCGTCGCGGCCGAGCTCTCGAACACGGCGAGTTCCGGCGCGTCGTAATGGGTGCGGAAGGGCGCCGACGGATTGCGCCAGCGCCAGTCCAACCGGGCGAGAACGGTCTGTGCCGCGCGCGTCGACGGGCGGCCTGCGGTGGTGATGCGCCCGAGATGGTCGGCGTCGAGGTCGGGGGTGCCGAGACGGACGACCGCGACGTCGCGCGGGGTTTCGAGCCCGTTGGCGCGCAGCGCGTCGATCACGGCGCGGCCCTCGGCGAAGCTGGCGACGACCACCGCGGTATGGGCTGGACGTCGG
>CAYSUY010000115.1:12148-12388 GCA_964434345.1 uncultured Acetobacteraceae bacterium | reverse complement strand
CACGCCCGGAAGGTCGCGCAAGCCGAGACGGTCGCCTTCGGCCTCGGCGTCGAGCACCGGCGCGTCCTCGGCCGAAAGCCCTGCCCCGGCGCAATGGGCCCGGAAGAAGGCAGCGGTGCGGTCGAAGAAATAATTGCCGCTGTCTTCCTTGATCCAGGCGATGCGCCGGTGCCCCTGGCGCAGCAGATGCGCAACGACCAGGTCCGTGGTCTTCGCGGGATCGTTGGAAACGGCGTCGAC
>CAYSUY010000115.1:0-12138 GCA_964434345.1 uncultured Acetobacteraceae bacterium | reverse complement strand
CCCTCGATCATCACGGCGTCGGCGCGCTGCCTGAGCAGCGCCAGCAGCGACACGGGAATGGTCGACGAGCGCGGCTGCAGGATCGCCGCGTCGTAGCGCGCGTCCGACTTCAGCAGGTCCATGACATGCGCGACGTTGCTGTAGGTCAGCGCCAGGGATTCGTGACCGTCGAGAGCCAGGCGCTGTCGGATCAACCGGGCTATCACGTCGCCGCGCTGGTAGGGATGCTGGTACAGCAGGGTCAGGACGCTGCGCGCCGCCGTACGCGCCGGCCGCACGGCGCCGACGAACGTTCCCTTGCCGACATGGCTCGAGATCAGACCTTCGCGGCGCAGCGTTTCGAAAGCGCCCTGGACGATATGCTGGCTGACGCCGAACTCGCCGATCAGCCGCCGCACCGTCGGTAGCCGCGTTCCCGGGGCCGACCTTACGGCAAGCGACCGGATATGCGCGACGATCCGGTCCTGGATCGAAGGCGGCGTCTGGGAGGGTGGCGAGGTCATCGCCGCGAGTATGTCCGAACCCAGGAGGTTTGCCAGCCGCCGCGACCCCCGAGCGGCATATGATTTCCGATCAATCGATACATTGATCCTGTCGAAAGCAGGGATCATCTCTTGAACTGCCTGAAATAAATGGGTTTTTGAAATATCTAAGCGGCCTCGTTGACATTTGTATCGAGTAACGCATCCATTGATCGACAGCATGCGCGAACGCCCCTGGCGCGGCGGCGTGCCCGCCAGCGCAGCGGAGGGGCGGCATGGATCGATGGGGAGGAGGACGGGACATGGACGGAACCGATGCCGCGCGCGACGCGGGTATTCTGGACGCCGACGAGATCGCCGCCTATCGGCGCGACGGCCATGTCCTGGTCCGCGGCCTGATCGCGCCGCGCCTCGTCGCCGCCGCTCTCGACGCGATTTCCGGGCTGGCGAGCGGCCGGATCGCCGCGCGCAGCACGCAGATCGCCTTCGAGCCGGGCGTCGATCCCGCGGGTATCGCGCCCGACGCGCGCGAGGGCTTCATCCGGAAATTCGCGGGCTTCATCGAGGATTCCGAGGCGCTGCGCGCGATCGCGATGTCGCGTCGTCTGCACCTGATCCTCGATCAGTTGCTGGGCCAGGGCCGCGAGGTGCTGCAGGACATGGCGTTGATCAAGCCGCCGCGCGTAGGCGGGGCCAAGCCCTGGCATCAGGACGCCGCCTATTTCCGGGTGCGCGATCCCTCGCTGATCGTCGGCGTCTGGATCGCGCTGGACCCCGCGCGCCGCGCCAATGGCTGCATGCAGGTGATCCCGGGCTCGCATCTCGCGGGGCCGGCCGCGCATGTCCCGGCGGAGGACGTCAATCTCTGCGAGATCCGCGCCGACCGCGTCCGCCTGGCCGACCGGGTCCATGTCGAGATGGAGCCGGGCGACACGCTGATCTTCCATCCCCTGCTGCATCACTACACGGCGGCGAACGACTCCGACCTGCGACGACGCGCCGTGCAGTTCCATTTCAACCAGACCGGCACGGTGTGGACGGACCTGGCCACGCATCGCCGGCTGTTCCGCGACGAGGATGGCGCCTATGCCGGCTGCACGGTGCCGCATGGCGTGCTGGCCGCGGGCGGCGAGATTCCCTGGCCGGAGGGGCGCAAGATGCCTGTGGTGCCGGTCGACGACTGGACCTGATCGGCCGTCAGCGTGCCGCCACCTCCGCCTCCAGACGCGCCAGCGTCTCGCGCGTATAGGCGGCGTAGTCGAAATCGACGGCGGGGTGCAGTTCGCTGACCATGCTCCACAGCGTCTCGCGCAGCAGCGAGGCGGCGCGCATCGCCGCCATGTCGCGGCGCAGCGCTGCGCTCGGCGGCGTCCGGAAATAGGCCTCCAGCAGGGCGTCCTGCGCCGCCGCGTCGAGCCCGTTGTTGCTCGCGAGATTGGCGAGGTCGAAGAGCGGCGAGCCGAAGCCGGCATAGTCCCAGTCGATCAGCCAGAGCCGTCGCCCGTCGTCGATCAGGTTCGCGGCGAGCAGGTCGTTATGGGCGAAGACGAAGGGCATCGGTTGGAGCCCGTCCTCCAGCCTGTCGTTGAGCGTCTCGAATGAGGCCAACCTGTCGCGCCACGGCGTCGGGCCGGCGCGCAGCGTCGCGAGATAGCTGCGCGCCACCTGGAACGGCCAGAAGGCGAGCGCGGGGCCGACGAGATGGCGCGGCAGGTCATGATGGCAGCGACGCAGCAGATCGGCGAGCGCCGGCAACCGAGCCGGTTCGGCGATGTCTGCCGGCGTCAGGCTGCGGCCATCGACGAAGCGCATGACGACCACGCCCGATTCGGCATGCTCGATCTCGGGCGACAGGCCCGCCGCGTGGGCGGCGCGTGCGACGGCCAGTTCATGCCAGCGCAGGATCATGTGGTGCGGGACATCGGCGCCCAGGCGCACCACATGCCGCCCGGCGCGGTCGCGGACGAGATAGTTTCGGTTCGTCATGCCGCCGGAGAGGGGCTCGGCATGCGGGGGGCCACGCCAGCACGGCAGCGCCGCGATGCGCGCGAGGTCGGCGGGAACGCTCATGGTTCGGCGACACTATCAGGCCACCAGTCCGGCGAAACCGTCTTGCGTCGCCGCCGTGCCTCCCGGATGCTGGCGCGACATTGTTCGAGCGCGGGGGACGCCATGCTGACGCCAGACGAGATCGCCCACTACCAGACGCACGGCTACGTGGTGCCGGCGAATTTCCGCCTGCCGATGGACACGATCGAGGACATCCGCGCGGCGCATGCGCGTCTGGTGGCGAAGCTGCCGCAATTCGCCGATTACTGTCCGATGGTGCTGGCGCACGACACCGGCTTCCTCAACTGGGCGCGCAATCCCGAGATCCTCGACATGGTCGAGCAGGTCATCGGCCCGGACATCGCGCTGTGGAATTCCAGCTTCTTCGCCAAGCCCGCCTTCAAGGGCACGCGCACGCCCTGGCACCAGGATGGCGAGTATTGGCCGATCCGGCCGCTGGCGACCTGCACGGTGTGGATCGCCTGCGACGCCTCGACGCCGGAGAACGGGTGCCTGCGCGTCATCCGCGGCTCGCATCGCCGCAAGTCGCTCTACCGCCACAACCGCAACGACGGTCCCGGCCTCGCGCTCAACCAGGAACTCGATCGCGCCGAGTACGACGAAGCGGACGCCGTCGACCTCGTTCTGAAGACGGGGCAGGTGTCGCTCCACGACGTTTACCTGATCCATGGCTCGGAGCCGAACCGCTCGCCCAATCCGCGCCGCGGCATGACGCTGCGCTTCATGCCGACCAGTTCGGTGTTCGATCGCGACCTGGCAGCGTCGATGTTCAAAGAAAAGCGCCTCGGCGCCAACCATGCCGACCGGACGGTCTATCTGATGCGGGGGCGCGACCTCAGCGGTGGCAACGACTTCAGGGTGCGCCTGTAGTTCCCGTCCGGCGCCAGCGCAGCAGCAGCAGCGACAGCGCCGACAGGACCGAGGTGCCCGCCGTGACGGCCACGAGCGGGGCCTCCGAGGTCGTCATCCAGGAGGCGAGCGCCACGGTCGTCGCCGCGCCGAGGCTCATCTGCAGGAAGCCGGTCAGCCCGGCGGCCGATCCGGCGACCTGGGGATGCACGCTGAGCGCGCCGGCATTCGTGTTGGGCAGGAAAAGGCCGGACGCGAAGACGATCAGCGTCATCGGCAGGAACAGGCCGAGCGGGCTCAACGTGTCCGCGGCGAGCATGGCCACCTGCCATGCGGCACCGAGCATCGCGAGGCCCTGGCCGATCGCGATCATGCGTGCGCCGCCCATCCGGACCGACAGACGACCGGCGAGGAAATTGCCCACGATGTAGCCGGCGAGCACGATCAGCACGTATTTGCCGTAGGCGATCGGCGGCAGGCCGAGCAGTTCGACCATGACAAAGGGTGCTCCGGCGACGAAGGCGTACCAGGCCGCGTTGGCGAAGGCGGTCGCGAGCGCATAGGCGAGGAAAGCCGGCGAGCGCAGCAACAGAAGATACGTCCCCGCGAGGCGTGCAGGTCCCAACCCCTCGAGCCGGTCGAATTTCGTCTCGCGCAGGCCGATCCAGGCGCTGACGAGCACGAAGGCGGCGGCGGCGGCGAGCCCGAAGAAGGTTGCGCGCCAGCCTGCGAGATCCTGCACGATGGCCGCCAGCAGCGGCGAGACCGAGGCGCAGCACGACATCGCCATCGTCGCGTAGCCGAGCAGGCTCGCCGCGCGGTCGCGGGGAACGCAGTCGCGGATGATGGCGCGGCCCAGCACCTGCCCGGCGCTTCCCGTCGCGCCTTGCAGCAGGCGCAGCGCCAGCAACGCGTCGAGCGATTGCGCGAGCGCGCACCCCAACGACGCGACGAGATAGGCGCTCATGCCCACGAGGACGATCGGCCGTCGTCCGAAGCGGTCCGACAGCGGACCGTAGACGAGTTGTCCGCCCGCGATCCCGATCAGATAGGCGGTGAGCGTGGTCTGGGCGGCCGCGCTATCGGTTCCGAACCCCGCCGCGATCGGCTGCATGGCGGGAATGACGACATGCAGGGAAAACGGCCCCAGCACCGTGACCGCGATCACGATCCAGAACGGCGGCAGGCGCGGCGGAGCGGACATTGCGGACATGCGTTCGCGGCAGGAATACCAGTCTCGCGGTCAGCTTCGCACGCTTCTACACTCGCCGACGACAGGCGTTCCGGGCGGAGGAGCCATGTCGGCGCGGCGTGAGGTGGGGGAGACGCGATGAGCAAGCCAGTACGGATCGGCTGCGGCGCGGGCTTCGCGGGCGACCGGCTCGAGCCGGCGCTGGTGCTGGTCGAGCGCGCGGCGATCGATTACCTGATCCTCGAATGTCTCGCCGAGCGCACGATCGCGATCGCGCAGAAGGACCGGCTCGCGGATCCGTCGCGCGGCTATGACGGCATGCTGCTGCGGCGCATGGAGATGCTGCTTCCGGCCCTGCTCGCGCGCGGTGTCCGCCTCTTGACCAATGCCGGCGCCGCCAACCCGCTCGCCGGCGCCGAGGCCGTCGCGGCGCTGGCGGGGCGGCTTGGGCTCGCGCCGCGCATCGTCGCCGTGCTGGGTGACGATGTCCTCGACCGCATGACGCCGGATCTGGAACTCGACGACGGGCGCCGTGTGGGCGACCTGGGCGAGATCGTGTCCGCCAACGCCTATCTGGGGGCCGAACCGCTGCGCGCGGGCCTGGAACGAGCGGCGGACATCGTGATCTCCGGCCGCGTCGCCGATCCCTCTCTGGCGCTTGCGCCGCTGATGCATCATCACGGGTGGGCGGCTGATGACTGGCGTCTGATGGCGCGCGGCACCGCGATCGGACATCTGCTCGAATGCGCGGGCCAGTTGACGGGCGGCTATTTCGCCGAGCCTGGCCGCAAGGAGGTTCCGGATCTCGCGCGGCTCGGCTTTCCCTTCGCCGATGTCTGGTGCGATGGCCGCGCGGTCTTCGGCAAGCCGCCGGGAACCGGGGGACGAATCGACCTTCAGACGGCAAAGGAGCAGCTGCTCTACGAGGTGCTCGATCCGCATGCCTATCTCACGCCGGATTCGAGCGCCGACTTCACGCGCATCGTCCTGCGCGATCTGGGCGAGGATCGCGTGGAATTGACGGGCGGCGAAGGTGCCGTGCGGCCGTACCGGCTGAAGGTCAGCGTCGGCTATCGCGCGGGCTTCGTGGGCGAGGGCGAGATCTCCTATGCGGGGCCCGGCGCCGAAGCGCGCGCCCGGCTCGCCGGCGAGATCGTCATGGCCCGGCTTGGCACCGGCTTCGACGAGACCCGGGTCGATCTGATCGGCATCGATTCCACGCATGGCCGGTCCTATGGCAACCGACCCGAAGCGTATGAAGCGAGGCTGCGCGTCGCCGGGCGCGCGCGGGACGCGGCGACGGCGGCACGGATCGGCGAGGAGGTCGAGGCGCTCTATTGCAACGGACCGGCCGGCGGTGGCGGCGCGCGCAAATACCTGCGCGAGGTCGTCGGCGTCGCCTCCACCTTCCTGCCGCGCGATCGCGTGGTGCCACGGCTCGTGGAGCTGCGCCCATGACCGCGCGGCGCCTCCACGACATCGCGCATGCGCGCACGGGCGACAAGGGCGACACGCTGACGCTCTCGATCTTCGCCTACCGACCCGAGGATTATCCGCGCCTCGTCGCGTCGACGTCCGTCGAGCGGATGCGCATCCATCTCGGCGGCATCGTCGCCGGCGAGATCCGACGTACCGAATTGCCGCTGCTGCACGGCGTCCATTTCGTCTGCAGCCAGGCACTCAAGGGCGGCGTCAACCTGTCGCTTGCCCTCGACACGCACGGCAAGAGCCTGTCCTATGCGGCGCTCGCGATGCCGTTGCTCGAGACCGCGCAGACCGGAGAGGAACCGACATGAGGGTGGAAGACGTCGTCGCCACGGCGACGCAGGACTGGGCGCGCTCCGACGCGGCGGGCGGCGTGATCGCGCTGTTCGAGGCAGGGCGCGTCCTGCGCAGCTGGTGCATCGGCCTCGCCGACATCGAGTCGTGCCGTGGCTGGACCCTCGACACGCCGACGCGCCTCGCCTCGATCTCCAAACATGTCACCGCGGCAGCGGTGTTCGCGCACGGGCTCGATACGACGAGAAGCCTTGGCTCGTGGCTGCCTGAACTCCAGGGTGGCGTCGCGGCGGCCACCCTCGGGCGCGCCCTGACGATGACCAGCGGGATCCCGGACCTCGCCGAGACGCTGGGCCTCGCCGGCATTCCAGGCTCGCCGCCGTTCGACGCCGAACGCCTGCACCGCCTGTCCTGTCGGATCGCGCATCTCAACTTCGCGCCGGGCGAGGAGGTTTCCTACTCCAACACGAATTTCCGCCTGGCCCAGCGCATCGTGGAGCATGTCAGCGGTCGCGGTCTGGCGGCCTGGCTCGCGGGCGAGGTCTTCGCGCCCCTGGGCCTGTCCAGCTTCGCCCTCGTCGAGGACCAGAGTGTCGTCGTCCCTGGTCTGGCGTCGGGATACTGGCATGCCGAGGGACAGCCGCGTCGCGGGCAGTACGGGCTGCATTACTCGGGCTCGGGCGGCATGGTCGCGAGCGCTGGCGACATGATCCGCTGGGTCGATGCGCTGCTGTCGGGCCGCGGTCCGCTTGCGGGTCTTCATGCGCGCCTGGCGGAGCCGGGTCAGCTCGCGACCGGCGCGCCGGTGGGATATTCCCATGGCTTCATGCTGCACCGGCTCGGCGCGCATGATCTCGTCGGGCATGGCGGCAGCCTGCCGGGCTACAAGAACCATGTCGTCGTCGATCCGCGCTCCGGTCGCGGCGCCATCGTCATGAGCAACCGCGAGGAGACACAGGCGCAAGCCCTCGCCCTGGCGCTGCTCGCGGCCGATCTCGGCGTCGCGCATGCGCCGCAGGCCCCTTCGGGATGTCCGGTCGGTGCCTTCGTCCACGAGGCGAGCGGCGACGTGCTCGAACTCGCCGCCGGACCGAGCGGCCCGACCGCGAGTTTCCTTGGCTCCGAGGAGCGGCTTTTCGTCGGGGCCGACGGGATCTGGGCCAGCGCGGCACCGCATTTCCCCATTCGCATCCGGCCGACGGCGACCGATGCACAGGCCCTGCAGGCCAGCGTCGGGGGCGCCGCGGAGCGCACTTGGCTCCGGGCCGACGGCGCCGCGTGGCCTGTGCGCCCCGGCCTCTATCGCTGCGCCGAGCTCGACGCGACGCACGAGATCGGCATCGCAAACGGCGGCGCCTTCATCCGCTGGGGGAGTTGTGCCGCTCCCGCCGCGTGGCAGCCCCTGCGCCCCCTGCGCGCCGGAAGCCATGCCACGGCGACGCCGCCCAACGGCCCATGGCGCCAGCGCCCCGTGCTGCGCTTCGCGGACGACGGCTTCGTCCTGTCCAGCAACCGCTCGCGACGCTGGCGCTTCGCGCGTGTCTGATCCCGGCGTCGGCCGGAGCGGTTTCGTCGCGCGCCCGGCGATCGGCATCCTGTTCATGCTCGCGTCGGCGACGCTGTTCCCGGTGATGAACGGCTTCGTGAAGATGCTCAGCGCCGGCTATCCGTCGGAGCAGATCATCTGGGCGCGCAACGCGACGCATCTGATCTTCGTGCTGGCGCTGTTCGCGCCGCGCCGCGGGTGGAGCATCTTCCGGACGCGGCGGCCGGCGGTGCAGTTCGGCCGGTCCCTGATGCTGCTGCTGTCGACCGTCTGCTTCTTCACCGCGGTCAAGTACATCCATCTCGGAAAGGCGGCGACGATCCAGTTCATCGCGCCCTTCATCGTCACGCTGATGGCGTGGCGGATGCTGGGCGAGGCGCTGGTGCCGGCGCGCCTGATCGCTGTCGGGCTCGGGTTCCTCGGGACCGTGATCGTGATCCGTCCCGGTTCGTCCGTCTTCCAGTGGGCCGATCTGCTGCCGCTCGCGAGCTCGTTCTTCTACGCCGCGTACCAGGTCTCGACGCGCTTCGTCGCCGACAAGGACTCGCCGGAGACATCGGTCGTCTACAGCGCGCTGATCGGCACGGCGGCGATGGCCGTGTTCCTGCCATTCGTCTGGACCATGCCGGTCACGGTCTTCGACGCGGTCGTGATGGGGGGCCTCGGGGTGCTCGGCGGGCTCGGCCATTACTGCATTGCCCGCGCCATGCAGCATGCGGAGGCAAGCGTGATCTCGCCCTTCAACTACTGGCAGATCGTCGGATCCTCCCTGTTCGGGCTGATCGCGTTCGGCGAGGTTCCGGACGGTTTCATGTGGGTCGGCGCCGCGATCATCGTGGCGGCCGGCGCGTTCATGGCCTGGCAGGAATCCCGCCGGCGCGACGGCGTCTGACCGCAACCAGCGCCGCGGCCCAGCCGAGGCTGACGCAAAGCGCGAGGCCGAGCGCGGTCGCGCGGCCCAGCGGCAGCGCGGCGAGATGGGTCACGACGAGCGCGGCCGTGAAGCCGTTCATGGCGACGAGCGCGCTCGCCATCGCGGCCGCGTTGGCTGCGCCGCCAAGACGCGTGTGGATCAGCAGGCCGACGCTGGTGAAGGTCATCGGAAACAGCGCGACCGCGCCGGTCATGCCGGGGCCGATCCAGTCGCTCACCGTCACGACCGTGCCGACGAGCCCCGCCACGAGAAGTGCGCGCAGCAGCAGATCCGCCCATCCCTTGGCGGCGCGGTTTCCTGTGGCGACGAAACGCATCCGCCGGGTGATGACGATCGCGCCGCCATAGACGGCGATGTTGAGGACGATGCCGAGGGGCAACGTCTCGGGCAGGGCGCGCAGGATCGCACTGGCCGCCATCCAGAGCACGAGGCCGCTCGCGAAGGTCGCGACAGCGGAGAGCCGGGCCGACACGAGCGCGAGGTGCAGGAGAAACAGTCCCGTGGCGGCGTTCGCGTAGAGGCTGCTCAACGCCGCCGTCGCGATGAAGGCGTCGTCGGATTTGAGCGCGAGGAAGACATAGGCTGGCCCTGCGGAAACCGGCAGCGACGCGATGAGACCGCCGAGCTGCGGCCCGGCACGCTCGGCGGCGACAGCCGTGGCGATCACGATCATCGCCGTGATCGCCATCTTGGTCAGCAGAGGATGCAGGAGGAGGTCGGCGATCACGGCCTTACCCGAGGCTTGAGCCCGGCGCAGGGCCGGTCTTCGCCGCGCGCCAGTCGCCGCGCGCGCGACGATGTGATTTGGTGTAGCATCACGAGCGGCAATTCGGGAGGGACCATGGCGCTCGGCAACGACCTCGATCAGATCAAGGCACTGGTGGGTATCTATCTCGACGGCCTGCATGCCGGCGACGCGGACAAGCTCGCGGCAGCCTTCCACCCCGTGAGCCATCTCTATTCCGTCGTCGACGGCGTTGTGCAGGACGTGCCGCGCGATGCGTGGCTCGAGCGTGTGCGCACGCGTCAATCGCCGGAGGCGCTCGGTCTGCCGCGCCACGACGCGATCCTCACGATCGACATGTCCGGTCCGGAGACCGCCTTCGTGAAGGTCGCCTGCGCCATCCCGCCGCGCTTCTTCACCGACTACCTGACCTGCCTCAAGACCGCCGAGGGCTGGCGGGTCGTGTCCAAATCCTTCCGCACGGAAACGCGCTGAAGACACCTGAATCGTCCGATCAGACCGGAGATACAAGATGACCGCTGTCCTGCGTTCCCTCGATCGCCTCCACGGCGCCGATGCCGCCGAATGGGAGGCGCGGGTCCATCTCGCCGCCGCCTTCCGCCTCGCGAACCGCGCCGGCTGGAACGAGGGCATCGCCAATCATTTTTCGATGATCGTCCCGGGCAGCACGGATCGCTATCTGCTCAACCCGCGCGAACTGCATTTCAGCGAGATCACCGCCTCCAACCTCATCGTCGTCGACGGGAAGGGCACTCGTCTCGCCGGCCACGGTCAGGTGCGGGCGGTCGCGTTCTATCTCCATGGCCGTCTGCACAAGGCCTTGCCGGGCGCGAAATGCATCCTGCACGCACATGCGCCCTATTCGACCGCCATCTCCCTGGTGAAGGGGGGCCGGCTCGGCACCGCGCATGGCATCGCGATGGGGATCGCCAAACTCGTCTCCTACGACGACGAGATGCAGGGGCCGGTCAACGACGACGAGGCCGATCGTCTGATCCGTATCGTGGGTCCGGAGAAGCGGATCATCATCCACGCGATGCATGGCATGACCACGCTCGGCGCGACGGTCGCCGAGGCCTACGACCATTTCTATTTCGCCGAGCGCATGGCGATGTACACCGTGCTGGCCAGGCAGATGGGACAGGAATTGCACGCGGTCCCGGACTCGGCGCTGCGCAGCTATGGCAGCCGCGATCCTGGCCTGGAGCCGAGTGCCGAGGTCGTGCATTTCAACGCGATGATGCGCGTGCTCGATCGCGAAGAGCCGGACTACAAGACATGAGCGGCAGCATTCCTTTCGCGCCGGGCGGCTATCGCTACATGCCCGGCGTCTTCCAGTATTCCGGCGGCGTCGTCGCCGAGCCAGGCTGGCGCCTCGAACGTGTGCGCTTCGCCCGGCCGGTTCCGCTTGCCGAGGGCTTCGCGCGGATCGAGGCGATGCTGACCGCCGCCGGCCGGCCGATGACGGGCTTCGCGGCCTGCGAGTTGCACTCGCCCGCGCCCTTCACCGAGGCCGGCTTCAAGGCCTTCAACGAACTCTATTGCGGCACCCTGGCGCGCTGGGGGATCTATCGCGGCGGGATCAATCCGGTCGCGCGATCGAACACCTGTCCGGCGATCGATCCGCCGCCCGCGCCAAGCTTCCACGCCTTCACCTTCACGATGCCCGCATCGGGCGGCGAGGGGTCGTCCTTCGTGGTCGCCGGCAGCGGCGAGGTACCGGAGGGCAAGGGCAACTACCACGACCATATCGTGGCGCGCGGCGACACGAGCCCGGCGGGGCTGCGGGCCAAGGCGGTGTTCGTGATGAACGAGATGGAGCGCAGGCTTGCCGCGCTCGGCGCTGGCTGGGCCGACGTCTCTGCGACACAGGCCTACACGATCCACGACCTCCACCCGTTCCTCGCCGATGAGCTGGCCCGGCGCGGAGCGATCAGGCATGGCCTGACCTGGCATCTCAACCGGCCGCCTGTCGACGCCCTCGACTACGAGATGGATTGCCGCGCCGTTCCCGTGGAGCGCGTCGTCGCCTGATCGGGGAACCGGCGCGCGGCTGCTCAGGCCGGATGCGCGCTGGGGAGCAGTTCGACGGGCCATTGCGCGCCGAGTTTCCTGGCGCGGCGCGCGAGTCGCGCGTCGAAGGTCGCGAATCCGCTCGCGCGAGCGCTGCGCGCGACATGCAGGGCGTCCGCGAAATCCAGCCCCCGTTCGAAGCCCTCGATCGCCATCAGGACGGTGGCCCGGTCCTCGAGCGTGACATGCGGGATGCTTGCCAGCGCGCGCAATGCGCGCGCGATCTCGCGCGGCGACACTTCATAGAAGCCGCGCAGCACCAACTCGAACTCCAGAAGTATGGTGACCGGCACGAAGGCGCGTTGCGAAAGCGCCGCGATCGCGGCGGGGCGCTGGCGCGCCGCCTGCGGATCGTCGGCGTCGTCGACGAAGAAGCGTGCCAGGACATTGGTGTCCAGTGCCTTCATTCTTCGCGTGTCCTAGCGCGGCGCAGCAGGTCGTCGGGATCGAAATCCTCTATACAGCGCG
>CAYSUY010000114.1:0-13236 GCA_964434345.1 uncultured Acetobacteraceae bacterium | reverse complement strand
CCAAAACCCTCTCCCAAAACCCTCTCCAGGTCAGAAATTCCCTGGAGAGGGCTTCGCGCAGCGCGATCCGGTCGGCGGGGAATTCCTGACCTGGAGTGTCGTTTTCATCGGATAGGTCTCTTCATCCATCCGCGGCGCAGCGGAAGCCGATATACACGGCCGGGAAATCGGCCGGCTTCTCGGCGAGGTTGTCGGCCCGCATCTGCGCGGCGCCATACCACCAGGAACTGCCGCGCGTGCGCTTGCCGGCGGCGGTCTCGTGGTCGACCCATTCCCAGACATTGGCGCCCATGTCCCAGAGGCCGTTGACACCCTGCGCGGTCGTCCGCGCGGGGACGTGGCCGGCACCTCGGCCAAGCTCCTTGCCGAGCGCCCCTTTCGGACGGTCGAGCTGGTTCGCGCCATCGGCGGACTCGCCGGTGGGATAGGGATAGGTGCGGCCGCGCTGGAATGGCGCGGGCGGTTCGGCGCGCGTCTCGACATAGGCCGCGCGCGCCCATTCGGCGTCGGTCGGCAGCCGCAGCCCCGCCCAGCGGCAATAGGCCAGCGCCTCGTGCCAGGTCACGTGCACCGCCGGTTCGTCGTCGGCGCCGGGGCGTCCGAAGGGCGCCTGCCAGGTCCAGCCCGCCATGCGTTCCCAGCCGGCGCGGAACTGGAAGCCGCCGCCGGCCTTCTCCGCCGCCGTCGTCACGCCGGTCGTGGCGACGAAGCGGCGGAACTGGCCGATCGTGACCTCTGTGCGGTCGATGCGGAAGCCGTCGACCGCCTGCATGTCGTGGGTGGCCTGTTGCGCCGGCGCGGCGACGGGAAGGACGAGCGCGGCGAGCGCTGCTGCGGCGGTGGCGAGGCGCATTTCAATAGCCCTTCGTCGGCTGGGCGCCTCCCGGGTCGATCCGGCTGGCGCCGATACGGTTGGCGCCGGCGCGGAGCATGACATGGGCGTCGGCGACGCTGCGGATCCCGCCCGAGGCCTTGACGCCGATGTCGTCGCCGACCGCGCGACGCATGAGCATGACATGGTGCGCCTGCGCGCCGCCGCCAGCGAAACCGGTGGAGGTCTTGACGAAGGCGGCTCCCGCGGCGGCGGCGATCAGCGCGCCCTGGGCGATCTGATCGTCGTTCAGCGCCGCGGTTTCCAGGATGACCTTGACCGGCACCTTCACCGCGGCGACGCAGGCGCGGACATGCGCGAAGACATGGCCGACATCGCCGTCGCGCAGCCGCCCATAGGCCAGCACCATGTCGATCTCGCGCGCACCGGCCGCGACGGCGTCGGCGGCCTCGCGCGCCAGGCTTTCCGGACGCCCGGCGCCGAAGGGGAAGCCGACGACGCAGATCGGCATCGTGGTCGACCCGGCGAGCCGTGCCGCCACGCGGTCGACGACACCGGCATTGACGCAGGCCGCCGCCGCATGCGCCGCGCGGGCACGGTCGGCGAGCGCGTCGATCTCCGTCAGCGAGGCCTCCGGCTTCAGCAGCGTCAGATCGGTCCACAGCAGCGGGTCGGCATCGCCGCGATAGCCGGGCGGCGGCTCGATCGTGCCGGCCTGCGCGTCGGCGGCGAGGCGCGGATGGTCCGGGATGCGCCCCGCCAGCGTGTGCCGCGCCGCGGTGACGACCGCGTCGAGCGCGGCGAGGTCTGCGCCGGCGGTCATCGCCAGGACTCCAGCCTGGCCTCGATCTCCGCGCGCGTCGCCATCGCAGGCGCCGTGCCGATGCGTGTCGTCGACAGTCCGGCGCCGGCATTGGCGAAGCGCAGCGCCGCGACGAGGTCCATGCCCTCGGCGATCGCGCAGGCGAAGCAGCCGGCGAAGGAATCGCCGGCGCCGGTCGTGTCGACCGGCACGATGCCCGGCGCGGCGGGCACCATGCCGGTGAAGCCCGCGGACGCGACGTAGACGCCCTTGGCGCCGAGCGTCACGATGACCGTGCCGCAGCCCTTGGCGCGCAGCGCGGCGGCGGCGGCGCGCACGCCGGCCTCGTCGGTGGTCGCGATGCCCGTCAGCGCCGCCGCCTCGGTCTCGTTCGGGGTGAGGAAATCGATCGCGGGAAAGATGTCGTCCGGAAGCTCCTGGACCGGCGCCGGGTTCAGCAGGGTCCGCGTGCCGGCCTCGCGCATGGCGCGGATCGCGCGCAGCGTCGCGGGCAGGTTGGTCTCGAGTTGGAAGACGGCGATGTCGCTGCCACGCGCCGCGGCGACCGCGGCGTCGACCTCGGCGTCGGTGAAATGGGCGCATGGCCCGATCGCCACGGTGATCATGTTCTCGGCCGACCCTTCCTCGACCATGATCAGCGCCGCGCCGGTCGCGACGCCGTCGCGATCGAAGACGGCGAAGCGCGCGTCGATGCCTTCGGCCTCGAACATGCGCCGCGCGGCGCGCCCCAACTCGTCATCGCCGACCCGCGTGGCGAAGAGGACATCCGCGCCGGCACGCCGTGCCGCCACCGCCTGATTGGACCCCTTGCCGCCGGGACCGATCTGGAACGGTCCCGCGAAGATCGTCTCGCCGCGCCGCGGCAGGCGCGGCGTGCGCATCATCATGTCGGCGATGTAGCTCCCGAAGACGAAGATCCGTGCGGCCATGGCAGTCCCTCTGGGCGTGGCGATCGATGCCGCAAGGAGTGGCACGCCCGCCGCGGGCGGAAAACCCGAAAACGCAGGTCTGGACGCCGCTTGTACGGGCGAGGGGCGTGGACCTATTGTCTCGATGCCGCGCATGTCGGGGGACAATGCGGCGGGGGAACGGGTGGAACAGCAATCGACGGATCGCAGCGTCGCAGACGCCGAGGCAGACGCTGGCTCGGCCGGGCTCCTGCGCGCCTATCGGTTCGTGGCGATGGCGCTCGCCGGGATCGGCCTCCTGGTCTTCTGGCAGGGGCGGCACCTCGTCTACTACACGCCCTATGGGCCCGGACCGTCCTTCTTCCCGTTCTGGCTCGCCGGGATCCTGGTCGCTCTCGCTCTCTTGGTCCTGGCCGGCAGTTTCCGGGCGCGTCCCGCCCTGTCGGGCACGCTGCTGCCGCCTCCGGGCGCGCGGCGCGACATCGCGGTCACGCTGGCCGCGATCGTCGCCTTCGCGCTGCTCATCGAGCGCATCGGCTTCGCGCTGACCGTCGCACCGATCATCTTCGTCCTGCTGCGCGTACGGGGCAGCGCCCTTCCGACGGCGCTCGCCGTCGCGCTCGTCCTGGGCTTCGGGGTCGGCTACGTGTTCTCGAACAGCTTCGGCGTAGCGCTGCCACGCGCGCCGCGCGATCTGCTGCTCGCGATCGGTCTGTGAGCGCGGTACCGATGGACGTCCTGCCGCATTTCATCGACGGCCTGCTGATCGCGCTTTCTCCCGCGAACCTCGCCTATGCCACGGTCGGCTGCTTCGTCGGGATGCTCATCGGCGTGCTGCCCGGGATCGGCTCGGCGGGCGGGATGATCATCCTGCTGCCATTCGCGCTGAAGCTCGATCCGACGGGCGCGATCATCATGCTCGCCGCGATCTTCTACGGCAGCTATTACGGCGGGACGATCACCACGATCCTGATGAACGTTCCGGGCGAGGCGGCATCCGTCGTCACCATGCTCGACGGGCATCAGATGGCCCGCCAGGGGCGCGCCGGCGTCGCCCTGTCGATCGCCGCCATCGGCTCCTTCGTGGGCGGCAGCGTCGCTGTGTTCGCCCTGGTGTTCTGCGCGCCGCTGCTGACCGAGGCCGCGCTGCAATTCGGCCCGCAGGAGCTCTTCGCGCTGCTCGCCGTCGGTCTCGCGACGCTCGTCTTTCTTGCCGGGTCCTCGATGCCGCGCGCGCTCGCGATGGGTGTCTTCGGCTTGCTGCTCGGTACGATCGGCACCGACCCGACGATGGGTACGCCGCGCTACACCTTCGGCATGACGCCGCTGCTGGGCGGCATCGAGTTCGTGCCGGTGGTGATGGGGCTGTTCGGTCTCAGCGAGGTGCTGCTGTCGATGGAGAACCGGGCGGGCACTCTGGAGACCCGCCGCGTCGGCCGCATCTATCCCAGTCGCGCCGAGTTGCGCGAGTCCGCCGGGGCGATCGGGCGCGGAACGGGGATCGGCTTCGTGCTCGGCCTGATTCCGGGAACGAGCCAGGCCTTGGCCTCCTTCGTCTCCTACGGGGTCGAGAAGGCGGCGTCCCGCCATCCGGAGCGGTTCGGGCGGGGGGCGATACAGGGCGTCGCGGGGCCGGAGACGGCGAACAACGCGCATGCCAATGCGGCCCTGATTCCGCTCTTCACCCTCGCCATTCCCGGCTCGCCCAGTGTCGCGATCCTGCTCGCGGCCTTCATCAAGAATGGACTCGCCCCCGGGCCGTTGCTCTTCGAACAGCGTCCGGACGTCGTCTGGCCGATCATCGCCAGCATGATCGTCGGCAACGTCATCCTGCTGGCGATGAACCTGCCTCTGGTCGGGTTGTGGATCCGGATCCTGCAGATACCGCAGGCGATCTTGTCGGCGGTCATCGTGCTGTTCATCTGCCTCGGCACCTACCTGGTGAACAACAGCGTCTTCGACATGGGCGTGATGGTGCTGTTCGGCGTTCTCGGCTACGCGCTGCGCAAGCTCGATTTTCCGCTCTCGCCGATCGCGCTGACGCTGATCATCGGTCCGATGATGGAGCAGGCGCTGCGCCAGACCCTGACGATCTCGCGCGGCGACATCACCGCGCTGGTGCGCGGGCCGCTCTCGGGCGGTCTGCTGCTGCTGGCGCTCGTCGTGCTCACCCTGCCGCTCTGGCGTGCGCAGGTCGCGCGCCTGCGCCGCGGCCTCGGCAAGGATGCCGAAGGCTGAACCCGCGTTTTCGAAGACCGACAACCGACCAAGGAGGATCCGCCGTCATGACATGCATGTCCCGCCGCAGCTTCGCCGTTCTGGGCGCCTCGGCCCTGTCCATGGGCCTTGCCGCCGTCTCCGCCCAGGCCCAGGAGGCCTGGCCCGCCAAGGGCAAGCCCGTCAACGTGATCGTCAGCGCGGGCGCGGGCAGCGGCCAGGACGTCACCGCGCGCATCCTGACCGAGCAACTGCAGAAGGAATTCCCGGGTTCGGTCTTCCAGATCGTGAACCGGCCCGGTGCCGGCACGCAGATCGGCACGCAGGCGATCGCCGACGCCGCGCCGGATGGCTACACGTTCGGCGTCATCGCGCTGCCTACGGCCGTGACGCTGCATCTCGATCCGGCCCGTCAGGCCCGCTTCACCGGCGCCAGCTTCGAGCCGGCGGCGAATTTCATCTACGATCCCGGCGCGCTCGCCGTACCGGCCGACAGCAAATATCGCAACCTCGCCGATCTCGTGGCCGATGCGAAGGCGCGGCCCGGCGCGATCACCGTCGGCGTCACCGGTCCGCAGGGGCGCGAGCATCTCGACGTGATCGCGGTTGAGCAGATCGCGGGCGTGAAGTTCAATCCGGTCTTCCACAACGATTCCGGCGTGGCTCTGAACTCGATGCTCGGCAAGAACATCGCCGCCATGCAGGGCAGCGTCGGCGACTTCCTGACGCAGATCCAGGCCGGACGGGTGCGGTTGATCGCGGTCTTTTCCGAGGAGCCGAGCAAGTTCGCGCCGACGGCGCCGACCGCGAAATCGGCCGGCTTCCCGGTGATCTCGGGCGTCAGCCGCGGCTTCGCGTTCCCGAAAGGCGCGCCGCGCGATGCGGTGCAGAAACTCGAGGCCGCGATCGCGAAGATCGGCGCGTCGCCGGACGGGATCGCGCAGGTCGACAAGATGGGCTTCGAGATGAAGGTCATGGATTCCCAGACCTATGCCCGCTACTGGGCCTCCGAGACCGTCCGGATCACGGATCTCTTCAACAAGGCGGCACCGAAGTAAGGCGCTGCTGGCGAGGACGGTGGTGTCCGGAATGCCGCCGTTCTCGCCGTCTTGGCCAATCATCGAGGAGACGCTGCGATGTTGATCGCGATCCTGCCGGGAGACGGAATCGGCCGCGAGATCGTTCCCGAGGCCGTCAGGGTGTTGCGCGCTCTCGCGCCGTTCGGGTTCGATGCCACGCTCGAGGAGGCGCCGATCGGAGGCGCCGGGCTCGAGGCGGCGGACGATCCGCTACCGCCCGCGACACTGGACCTGGCGCGTCGCGCCGACGCGATTCTGCTCGGTGCGGTCGGCGACCCCCGGTACGCCAACTACCCGCATGGCAAGCTGCCCGGGGTCGGGTTGCGGCGCCTGCGCAAGGAACTCGACCTGTTCGCAAATTTCCGGCCGGCGCGCTTGCTGCCTGAATTGCGCGACGCCTCGACGCTCAAGCCGGAGGTCGTCGACGGCCTCGACCTGCTGCTTCTGCGGGAGTTGACCGGCGACATCTACTACGGAACGCCGCGCGGTCGCGGCAGGACGGAGGCGGGCGAGCGGGAGGCGGTCAACACGATGCGCTATCGCGAATCCGAGATCGCGCGCATCGGCCACGTCGCCTTCCGTGTCGCACGCACGCGCCGGGGCAAGGTCTGTTCGGTCGACAAGGCGAACGTGCTCGAGGTCATGGCGTTGTGGCGCGAGGTGATGACCGAGGTCGGCCGCGAATACCCCGACGTCGAACTCACGCATATGTATGTCGATGCCGCGGCGATGCAGCTGGTGCGCGCGCCCAAGGCGTTCGACGTGATCGTCTCGCCCAATCTGTTCGGCGACATCCTGTCCGACCAGGCGGCGATGCTTACCGGATCGATCGGGATGCTGGCCTCGGCATCGCTGGGCGCGACGACGCAGGGTCTCTACGAACCGGTCCACGGTTCCGCGCCCGACATCGCGGGCAAGGGCGTGGCCAACCCGCTCGCGACGATCCTTTCGGCGGCGATGATGCTGCGCCATTCCCTCGGACGAGAGGACCTCGCCGCGCGCGTGGAGACGGCGGTACGTCGCGTTCTTGCCGAAGGTTGGAGGACCGCCGACATCGCCGAACCCGGGCGGCGGACGATCGGCACGCGCGAGATGGGCGAGCGGGTCGCCGCAGCGCTCTAGGTTCCCGGCCGCCGATCGTCAGCCGCCCGCCGCCACGGGCGAGAACGGCGGCCCCTTGCGCTGCTTCTTGCGCCGGCTGATCGCGGCGATCGCGGCGGCGGAGGCGCCGTCACGGATGGCGAGTTCCTGTTCCTTTTCGAGCAGCAGCAGATCCTCGCATTCGGCGACCAGCGCCTCGACCGCCTCGTGCGGCGCCACAGCGATCCCATCCCGGTCGCCCGTGATCAGGTCGCCGGGACGCAGATAGGCGCCGCCGCAGCGTACCGGCACGTCGACGGCGACGATCTCGACCTCGCTCGAGGCCGGGCGTGCCGAGGTGCCGGCCGCGAAGATCGGAAGCGGCAATTCCGCGAGTTCGAGCGCATCGCGGACCCGGCCATCGGTGACGATGCCGCCGAGGCCGTGGTTGATGCAGAAATGCGCCATGTTCTCGCCAAGCAGCCATCCGCGCGTGCCAGCCGCGGCGAGGACCACGACGTCGCCCGGCGCGATCATTTCGGCGACCGTGTACAGGCTATGGGTGGCATGACGCATTCCGGATCGCGGCCCAAACGCCATCGTCCTGACACGGCCGCAGACGCGCCAGGTGGGGGAGAGTGGCAGGATGTCGTCCATCCACGCGCCGATGGCGAAGCGGGCCATGGCATCGGTCAGGATGCTCGAGGAGAATGCACGATGGGCACGCAGGACATCGTCGCGGATCGTCGGCGGTACGGTCATGGATCGGGTTCCTGTCGGATGCGGACATGCGTCGCGCGAAGACGCTTGCCGGGGCGAGGGTTTCGCCCGAGCGTGGCGCGGCAACGGTGAAGGAGTCGCATGAGCGCGGGCGCGGGAGAACCGAAAAGCGTCGGGATCGGACCGGCCGTGTCGGCAGGGGTACTGGCGGCGTTTGTCGGCTTCGCGAGTTCCTTCGCGGTCGTGCTCCAGGGCCTGTCCGCGATGGGCGCCTCGCCTGCCCAGGCGGCGTCCGGGCTGATGGCCGTCTCCGTGGCGATGGGGCTCTGCGCGATCGTGCTCAGCCTGCGTCACCGCATGCCCATCAGCATCGCCTGGTCGACGCCCGGCGCGGCGCTGCTCGCGAGTTCCGCCACGCCGGAGACCGGTTTCGCCGGCGCGGTCGGCGCGTTCCTGCTCTGCGGCCTGCTTATGGTGGTCGCGGGGATCTGGAAGCCGCTCGGGCGCTGGGTGGCGGCGATCCCGGCGCCGCTCGCCAATGCGATGCTCGCGGGCGTCCTGCTCGGGCTGTGCCTCGCGCCGCTGCGCGCGGTGGCGCAGATCCCGCTTCTCGCGCTGCCGGTCATCGTCGCCTGGGCCGCGATGCTGCGGATCAGCCGCCTGCATGCGATGCCGGTCGCCGTCGTCCTCGCCGCGATCCTGGTCGTGGCGACGATGCCGGCCGCGCCCACGGGGGGTGCCGCGCTGCTGGCGGCGCCGGTGTTCGTGATGCCGCACGTCGATCCCGCGGCGCTGCTCGGGATCGGCGTGCCGCTGTTCATCGTCACCATGGCCTCGCAGAACATTCCGGGCATGGCCGTGCTCGGTGCGAATGGCTACCGGCCGGAGGCAGGGCCGCTGTTCCGGGCGACCGGGATCTTCTCGCTGCTCGCGGCGCCGTTCGGTTCGCATGCGGTCAATCTCGCGGCGATCACGGCCGCGATCTGCGCCGGACCCGACGCCCATCCCGATCCCGCGCGGCGCTGGGTCGCCGCCCTGGTGGCGGGCTGCGGCTATGTCGTGCTCGGTCTCTTCGCCGGCGCCGCGACCCTGCTGGTCAGCCTGTCGCCGCCGGTTCTGATCGAGGCGGTCGCGGGGCTCGCGCTGCTCGGCGCCTTCGCCAATTCGCTGTCCGCCGCGCTGGCGCAGCCGGAGGGGCGCGAGGCGGCGGCCGTGACCTTCCTCACCACCGCGTCGGGTCTCGTCCTGTTCGGCGTCGGTGGCGCCTTCTGGGGGCTCGCCGCCGGCGGTGCGATGATGGTGCTGGGGCGCTGGCGACGCTGAGCCTGTCGTCGAGCGCCCATCCAGCGCTCAGCGTCCGGCGCTCAGCGTCCGGCGCCGCGCCGTGGCGCGAGGCAGAGCGACAGCAGCTCGTCGCGCGAGCAGACCGCGAGCTTGCGGTAGACGTTCTTGCGATGGACCTTGACCGTGCCCTCCGCGATCTCCATCCGCGACGCGATCTGACCCGTCGCGAGACCGACGAGCATGTGCTCGACGATCTCGACCTCGCGGGCGGTGAGGCGATCCGCGATCCCCGCCGGGCAGCGACGGGCCACGGCCGGCTCGTCGTCGGGCGCGCCGTCGCCGGTGTTGGGAACCCAGCGGAAATGGGCGTCGAAGGCAGCCTGCAGGACCGGCGCGAGTTCGCGCAGCCGCGCGATCTCGTCGTCGCTGAACGGCGCCAGCGCGGTCGAGCGGATGAGGGCGATGTGGATGACCCGGCCGCCACCGACCGGCAGCAGGAAGCCGATTTCCTCCGCCAGCCTGCCGCTGCAGCCGGGCATGGTCTGGCGGTGCGGATGCGCGAGCACGTCGGCGAGTCGCGGGCCCATCTCGTAGCGTGCGAGGTAGCGCCGGTAGGACGGATCGAGATCCGGCATGCGGTAGACGCCGCCGGGCTGCGGTCGCTGCGCGCCCTTGTAGAAGGGGTCGAGCTCGTAGGTGCCGTCGAAGTAGGTGCGGTGGAAGACGCCGCCCATCCGCCGCGCGAGCAGATCGCGCGGGCGACGCTGGCGGCGGAACAGGAACACACCCGTATGCTCGAAGGGGACGAGATCGCACAGCGCGGCCAGGGCGCGGATCGCAAGGTCCTCGCCGCCGATGCTGCCAATCAGGTGGGCGGTGTGACGCGCCCAGTCGAAAGCCCCCTGAACCCCGGCCATGCCCCGTCCCGACCTCGTTGCGCTGCGTGGACCTACCCATCGGAGGGTATTGACCCACGCATGACGCATTTCGAGTCTAGGCTAACCGCGTCGCGGGCGGAAGCGCCACGGGCGCGGTCGCCGCCGCGTCATTCCGATCAGGGAGAATCCATCCGTGAAGAACCTCTTCGCCAGCCTCTGCGCCGCGCTCGCCATCGGGCTCGCCGCCGCGTCGCCGGCCGTCGCCCAGCAGCAGCTGCAGGCCGGATCCGAGTGCACCTATTTCCCGTTCAACTTTCGCGACACCGACGGCGTGCTGAAAGGCTACGACATCGATGTCGGCAACGAGCTCGGCAAGCGGCTCGGCGTCAAGATCGACTGGGTCTGCCAGAAATGGGACGGGATGCTGCCCGCGTTGCTGGCCAACAAGTTCGATCTGATCGTCGCGTCGATGTCGATCACCGAGGAGCGGCGCCAGCGCATCGACTTCTCCGAGAGCTACCGCGTCTCGATCGGACAGTTCGTGGGCGCGAAGAGCAAGGGCTACAAGCTGTTCAATGCCGACAAGACGCCCGATCCGGCCGCGTTCAAGGGCGTGCGCGTCGGGTTGCAGCGCGCGACCACCTACGACAACTGGATCCAGGCCAAGGTCCCGGGGGCGACGGTGGTGCGCTACGACACGGTCGAGCAGCTCTATCTGGAGCTCAAGTCCGGACGCGTCGACGTCATCATGACCAATCCGATGAAGACGCATCTCGAGTTCCTGTCGAAGCCGGACGGTGCGGGCTTCGAGGTCGTGGGCCCGCAGCTCGAGGACGAGAAATATTTCGGCACGGGCGTCGGGGTCGGCGTGCGCAAGGGCAATCCGGATCTGCTCAAGCGGATCGACACGGCCATCCTCGAGATGCGCAAGGACGGCACGCTCGACGCGTTCAGCAAGCGATACTTCCCCTGGGCCATCCATCCCACGAACTGACCTCCGACACGGGGCTCGCCACGCGGCCGGGACTTGAGCCCGGCCGCGTCGGCATGTCCCGTCGCGCGGACGCCGCCACAGCATGCAACTCGTCCTCGCCTGGGCCGACAGCTTTTTCGCCGGCGCGCTGGTCATCCTGCGCGTCTTCGCGATCGCCCTCGTTCTGACGATTCTCTGGGGGCTGCTCGGGGCGACGGCGAAGCTCTCCGGCAATGGCCTCGCGCGACGGGTTGCAGGCATCTACACGACGATCTTTCGCGGCACGCCCGAGCTGCTGATCGTCCTGATCTTCTATTTCGGGTCCGCCGTCACCCTCACCTGGATCGCGACACGGCTCGATCCGTCGACGAAGTTCGTCGACATCCCGCCGCTCTGGGCCGGCGCCTTCGCCATCAGCCTGATCGTCGGAGCCTACGCGACCGAGACGTTCCGCGGCGCGTTGCAGGGCGTCGATCGCGGGCAGGTCGAAGCCGCGCGCGCGCTTGGCCTGTCGCCGCTGCGCATCTTCCTGCATGTGCGGCTGCCCCAGATGTGGCGTCTCGCCCTGCCGGGCCTCGGCAACCACATGAACTCGATCATCAAGGACACGGCGCTGCTGTCGGTGATCGGGGTCGAGGAGATCACCTACACGGCCGAGATGGCGACCACGCTCACGGGCCAGCCTTTCACGATGTATCTGGTGGTCGCGGTGATCTATCTCGCCTTCACGTCCCTGGTGGTCGTGTCGGTCGCGCGGCTCGAACGCCGTGCCAACCGCCATCTGAGCGCCGTGCGATGAGCTTCGACATCCGTCTGATCGTCGACAGCGTGCCGCAGATCGCGCTCGGGGCCGGCCTCACCCTGCAGCTGCTCGTCCTGTCGCTGGTCTGCGGCACGGCGATCGGCGTCGTCACCGCGCTGATGCGGATCTCGGGCTACCGTCTGCTCGCCTGGCCCGCGCTCGCCTATACCTATGTCGTGCGCGGCACGCCGATGCTGGTGCAGCTGTTCTTGATCTATTACGGCCTGTCGCAGTTCGAGGCGGTGCGCACGAGCGTCCTGTGGCCGATCCTGCGCGAACCCTATTGGTGCGCGGTGATCGCCTTCTCGGTGAATTGCGGGGCCTATACGGCCGAGATCCTGCGCGGCGGCATCCTGGGCGTCGACAGGGGGCTGCACGAGGCGGGCCGCGCGCTCGGACTGACGGCGTCGCACCGCTTCATGCTGGTCACCGCGCCGATCGCGGTGCGTCTCGCGCTGCCCGCCTATGGCAACGAGGTCGTGAGCCTTCTCAAGGCGACGGCGCTGGTCAGCATGATCACGATGAGCGACATCACCGGCGTCGCGCGCGACATCGTCGCGCGGACCTTCGCGCCCTATGAGATCTTCATCGCCGCGGCGATCGTCTATCTGGCGCTGACCTTCGTGCTTCAGGCCGGACTGCGCCGTGTCGAGCGGCGGGCCAGCCGCTATCTCAACCCGTGAACCCGCCCTCCGCCGCACAATCCAGCGAGACGACCGTGACCGATCCCATCCCGTCCCAGAGCGCCGCCGATCCCGGTTACGGCGCAGAACATGTGGCCTTCGCCATCGAACTCGCCGACCGCGCCCGCGCGGTGATGGGCGCGCGGCTGGCAGCGCCGCCGGACATCGAGATCAAGCCGGATTCGAGCTATGTGACGGACACCGACAAGGCGATCGAGCGCGACCTGCGTGCGATGATCGCGCGGGCCTATCCGGGCCACGGCATCCTGGGCGAGGAATACGGTCCGGAGAATGCCGCGGCCGAGCATGTCTGGTCGCTCGATCCGATCGACGGGACGGCGGCCTTCGTCGCCGGCCTGCCCGTTTTCGGGACCCTCATCGCGCTTCTCCATGGCGGTCGGCCCGTGGTCGGGATCATCGACCATCTGGTGACCGACGATCGCTGGATCGGCGCGCGCGGCCGCCCGACGACGCGCAACGGCGCGATCATGCGCACGCGACGCTGTCCGCTGCTCGCCCGCGCGATGCTGTCGGCGAGCAATCCCGATTTCTTCGCGCCGGAGGAGCGTCCCCGCTTCGAGCGCCTGCGCGCGGCGACGCAATGGCGGATCTATGGCGGCAGTTGCTACAGCTACGGTCTGCTCGCCTCGGGCCGTACCGACGTCGCCATCGACACCGGCCTGTCGATCCACGACTACGCCCCCTACGCGCCCATCCTCGAGGGTGCGGGTGGCATCATCACCGACTGGGAAGGGCGGCCGATCACCATCGACACGGGACCCCAGATCCTGGCCGCCGGAGATCCGGAGCGTCACGCCGAGGCGCTCGCCCTGATCGCAACCTGATCGCGCATCCGCACGAGAGACATCAGCAAGGAGAACGAAATGTCGAATTTCCAGCCATTCGTCATGGAACGCATGATGGGCAAGTGGGAGAACGTCGTCCGCTACAACCTGT
>CAYSUY010000113.1:0-13525 GCA_964434345.1 uncultured Acetobacteraceae bacterium | reverse complement strand
CCGCCGGGGGGCCGAGGGCGCGGTCTCCCGCGCCGGTCGTGTCGACGATCTCGGATGGAGCCGGGGCTGGCAGACGCAGCAGCGGCGAGATGCCGTCGCGCGCCAGCACGGCACCCGCGGCGCCGCGCTTCTGCAGCACCGGGCAGCCGCGCGCGGCCAGTGCCAGCGCAGCCTCGTCGTCGTCGCGCCCGGGTTCCAGGATGCGGGTCTCCTCGAGGCTGGGCGCGAAAACGGCGAGCGCGGGCATCGCCGCGCGCAGCGCGTCGCCATCGACCCCAGCGAAAGCCGCGGAGGTGTCAGCGACGACGCGCGCCCCGGCCGCGCGCGCCTGCGCGCAGATCATCGCCAGGATGCGCGCGGGAACCGGGGGCACGGCGATCACGTCGCCACGCTCCGGCACCGCGGCGAGACGCGGCGCGAGGGCGCGCGTGCTCTCCCACCAGGCCGTCTCGGCGAAATGGGCCGAGTCGCGCCGCTCGTCGTCCACATAGGCGAGGCGCGCCCGCCGCGTCGGCACCGCGCACCGCGCGATGCCGGCGATGTCGATCCCGCGCATGGCGAGGCGATCGAGCCACGCGGAGGCGAAGTCGATACCGGCGCAGGCATGCAGGGCAACCTCCGCCCCAGCGCCGCGCGCCGCGAGGGCCGCATAAAGGGCGCCGCCACCGGGCACGTCCTCGACGCTCCGCCCATCGCACATGATGCGGTCGATCGACAGGTACCCGACGACATGGACACGCCCCATCGCCTCACGCTCCGGTGCCGATCAGCGAACGCCGCGTGAGCATGCGACTGACGCGAAAGCGCAGCGCGTCGCCCTTGAGATGCGCACGCGTGTCGGGGTCGAGGCCGGTCGCGCGCGCCAGGCGTGCCGCGAGCAGTTGCACAGGCAGAGCGGCCACCAGGGGAAAGAGATCCGGCGGCATGTCGGGCAGCGTCGCACGGTGGCGTGCCGTCGCGACCGGGCTCGCGACGCTGTCGATGGCGAAAGTCGAGACGCCAAGCTCGGCAAGCGCCCTGCAGCTCTCGGTGGCATAGGCCGCGAGCCCCGGCTCTCCTGCCACGACGGTCACGAGATCGCCGACGGGCATGGCCCAGTACTGGCTATGCGCGAATTCCTCGAGATCGGCCGACCAGGCGGGGATGCGCGTCAGTTCGACGAATTTCGCCGCCCCGTACTGCACCGTGCCGAGGTCGGAGCCTGCGGAGAGCAATCGGATGCCGGTCGGTGCCGCGATCGCTTCGACCGCCGCCGCGCCTGCCGCGAGCGCGACACGCTGGGCGGCGGCGAGCATCGCGTAGTCGGGCAGCTCCGCATCCGCCGCCCCCGACCCCAGCGCCATCAGCGCGGCGACGGTCAGCGTGTAGCTGCTCGTGCCGCAGAGGAAGGGCGCGATGTCCGCAAGATCGAGCGAGACTTTCGCACCGGCGATCTCGCCCAGCTTGCCGCCGCCGCCATTGACCAGCGCCAGCAACCTCACGCCCCGCGCCGCGACGGCGCGCGCGGCCTCGACGGTCCGGTCGACATTCCCGGACATCGAGATCGCGACGACGCTGTCGGCGGGCTTCAGCCGGTCGGCAGCGAGCGCGAGGTCGAGGGCGCCGACCGGACGCCAGTCGAGCCCCAGACGCGTGGCGAAGCCGGCGGCCGCGGCTGCGGCGAAGATGCCATCGCCGCAGCCCGTGACCCAGATCCTGCCGCCCGCTCCCGGCGCCAGCGCCGACCGGCCGAGCGCGTGAAAGAGCGCGGCGCGGCTTGCGAAAGCCTCGATCGTCGCGGGCTGGCGCGCGATGTCCGCGGCCATCGGCGAGGCGGCAGGAAGATCGCTCATGGGTCAGTTCGCGAAGACGCGATCGAAGCGCTCGACGATCTGCCCGCGCACCGGGGCGATCTTGCCCCAGTCCACGGTCTGCAGCCGTGCCACCTCCTCCGCGGTCGACGGCGTGTAGGGCCGCGCCGCTTCCGGAATGGTCACGCCCTTCACCGTCGGACCGAAGAAATACGGCGCGTTGGCGGCGTATTGCTGGTACTCGGCCGACAGAATCCCGTCCATCCACGCGTAGACCAGATCCGAATGGCGGGTGTTGGCGATCTCGGACATGAACGAGATGATCGCGACCGGACCGGGCGCGGGCTGGATGAACCTGATCGGCAGCCCCTTGCCCGCCGAACCCGCGGCGTCGTTGTTCCAGATCGGTGCCAACGCGATCTCCTCGCGCTCCAGCATCTGGATCAGCTGGGTCGGCGAGCGGCCGATCACCGGCTTGAGTTCCTGCAGCTTCGTCCAGGCCGGCTCGAGATTGTCTTCCGAACCGCCGAAGATCTTGGCGACGATCGCCAGCACGCCGAGACCGAGATTCGAAGCGGCGCGCGGAATGCCGACCTTGCCCGCGTATTCCGGCTTCCACATGTCGGCCCAGCTGGCGGGCGGCGTCTTCAGCATCTTCTCGTTGTAGGCGATGCCGATCAGCGAATAGCTGGCCGGCACCCCGAAGCCGCCGGACTTGGCGACGAATTCAGGGATCAGGTTCGCGTAGTTCTTCAGCCGCGCGGGCTCGACGCGCTTGATGTAGCCATCGCGCTGGGCGATCAGGTGCGGCGGCTCGCCATTGGGCATCGCGTCGAAGGGCGAGAAGCCCTGCGCCGCCTTGATCGAGGCGACGATGTCCTGGCTCTCGCTCGGAACGAGGCGGATGCGCAGCCCCGGCACGCTCTGCTCCATGCGCCGGGCCAGCCATTGATGCGGCTCCTGCAACTGGCCGGCGAAGCTGACGATCACCAGTTCGCGCGCGGCCTGGGCGCGCACGAGCCCGGGGGCGGCGACGAGAGCGGTGCCGGCGGCGAGGCCGCGCGCGAAGCCGCGCCGGCCGGTCGTGGTCGTGGTCATGTCGATTCTCCTGTGCGGTGCGGATCAGAGCGAGAAGACGCGGTCGAAGCGCTCGACGAGACCGCCGCGCTGCGGCGCGATCGCCGGCCAGTCGATGGTCTGCAGCGCCAGCACCTCGGCCGGCGTCGACGGCGTATAGGGCTTGGCGGCGTCAGGCACGGCGACGCCCCGCACCGTCGGTCCGAAGAAAAACGGCGAGGCCGCGGCGCGGGCCTGATACTCGGCCGACAGGATGCCGTCGAGCCACTCGTTCACGAGGTCGGGATGACGCGAATTGGCGATCCCCGACATGAAGGAGATGATCGCGATCGCGCCGGGCTTGGGCATGACGAAGCGGATCGGCAGGCCCTTCTCCGCGGCCGATGCCGTGTTGTTGTTCCACAGCGGCGCGATCGCGATCTCCTCGCGCTCGAGCATCTGGGTCAGGATCGCAGGCGAGCGCGCGGCCTTGGCGTCGAGTTCGCGCAGCTTGGCCCAGCCGGGCTCCAGCGCGGTCTCGGAACCGCCGAAGGTCTTCGCGGCGATCGCCAGCGTGGCGAGGCCGAGATTGGACGAGGTCCGCGCGATGCCGATCTTGCCGCGGAACTCGGGCTTCCAGAGATCCGCCCAGGATTCCGGCGGATTGCGCACCATCTGCGCGTTATAGGCGATGCCGACCAGCGAATAGGTCGCCGGCACGCCGAAGCCCTGGCTCTTCGCGAGCAGGTCCGGGAAGACCGTGCCGAGATTGCGCAGCGCGCCATCGTTGCGCTTCGCGATGTAACCTTCCGCCATCGCTGTGATGTGCGGCGGCTCGTCGTTGGGCATCGCGTCGAAGGCGGAGTGCCCCTGCGCTGCCTTGATCTGGGCGACGATGTCCTGGCTGTCCGACGGCACGAGACGCACGCGCAGGCCGGGATGGCGGCGCTCCATCTGGTCGCCGAGCCAGCGATGCGGCTCCGACAGGCGGCCGGGATAGGTGACGATCACCAGCTCGCGCGCGGTCTGCGCGCGCAGGATGCCGGGTGCCGCGATGGCGCCGGCGGCGAGGCCGGCAAGGGTCGAGCGGCGCGAGAGTCGGGTCATCGATGTCTCCTGTGCGGGTCGGTGGTCAAAGGACGCGGATGCGTCCACGAAGGCGTCTGTGGCGATGGGAGATGCGCGGCCGCGTGCGCACGGCGCCGGCGCGGAGACGCGCGACAGGACCGGCGCAAGCGGCCGGTCGAGGGCTCAGAAGCGGGAACTTCGCCCGGCGGCGAGCATCGCGACGAAGGCGCGCGACGAGCGCGAGCGACGACGCCAGGCGGCACGGCCACGCAGCCGCCGCCCGGAGGCGGGGCTCAGCTTTCGGCTCGACTTGAGGGTCGCGCAGGCCATAAGGACTCTTCCCATGACCACCGGGCGATCCGCAAGACCGCAGCGCGTCCGTTTGTGCCTTGAAATCAGGCAGCGGAGACTCACATGGCCGTGCTTTCCCGTATCGTCGAGGCCGACTGGATCCTCGAGGGCTTCGACGACGACGACGCGCCGATCCTTCATCGCGATGCCGCCCTGCTGATCGACGCGGGCCGCGTCGCCGCCATCCTGCCGCGCGATGCGGCCCGCCGCGCGGCGCCCGCGGCGACGACGCTGGGCGGGCGCGGACGGGTGGTCATACCGGGCCTGATCAACGCACATCACCATGTCGGCGCGACGCCGCTGCAGCTGGGCTCGCCCGACCATCCGCTGGAGCTCTGGTTCGCGAGCCGGCTGGGGCTGCGCGACGTCGATCTGCGCCTCGACACGCTCTATTCCGCGTTCGAGATGATCGCGAGCGGGGTGACCACGGTGCAGCATCTGCACAGCCGCGCGCCGGGCGATGCGGAGCAGGTCGTGGCCGCCGGCCGGACCGTCCTCGGCGCCTATCGCGACATCGGCATGCGCGCCTCCTATTCGATGGCCCTGCGCGACCAGAATCGTCTGGTCTACATGGACGACGACGCCTTCGTGGCCGGACTGCCGGAGGCGCTGCGCGCGCCGATGAAGGCCTATTTCGCGCGCTTCACGCTTCCGCTCGCGGAGCAGCGTGCCGTCTACGACGCGTTGCGCGCGACGGTCGCGGGCGACCGGCGTCTCGCCGTGCAGCTCGCCCCGGCCAATCTCCACTGGCTCTCCGACACGGCGCTCGAACTGGCCGCCGAGCTGTCCGCGCGGGACGATGCCGGGATGCACATGCATGTCGTCGAGACGCCGTACCAGAAGGTCTATGCGCGCCGACGGACAGGCGGAACCGCCGTCGCGCATCTCGACCGGTTCGGCCTGCTGTCGCCGCGCCTGACGATCGGGCACGCGACCTGGCTGACCGAATCCGACATCGAGCGCTGCGCCGAGGCCGGCGTCCATGTCTGCCACAATTGCAGCTCGAACCTCCGCCTCAAGAGCGGTACGGCGCCGGTCAACCGGTTCCTCGCGCGCGGCATCCCGGTGGCGCTGGGAATCGACGAGGCCGGCATCAACGACGACCGCGACATGCTGCAGGAGATGCGTCTCGCGCTGCGCATCCATCGCGAGCCCGGGATCGACGCGCCGCATCCGAGCCCTGCCCAGATCCTGCGCATGGCGACCGAGCGCGGCGCCGCGACGACGCCGTTCGGAACGCGGATCGGCCGCCTGTCGCCCGGCTGCGAGGCCGACATCGTCCTGTTCGACTGGGACGCCGTCACCTTCCCGTACCAGAACGCGGACATCCCGCCGGTCGACGTCCTCGTGCAGCGCGCCAAGAGTTCGTCCATCCGCAGCGTGCTCGTGGCCGGCGAGGAGATCTACCGCGACGGGACGTTCCTGCGCGTGGATCGCGACGCGACGATGGCGGAGATCGCGGCGCATTACGCCCAGCCGCTCTCGACCGCGGAGATCGAGCGCCGTCAGCTGGGGCGCGACATCTTCCCCCATGTCCGGGCGTTCTACGACGGCTGGCTCGCGGAGCTGGGCGACGATCCGTTCTATCGCGGCTCGGGACGCTTCTGAGCGCGGGCCGCGACGCCGCGCGCGCTCAGGCGCCGCTGCGCCGCGCCACCCAGAACGTCGCGCCCGCCGCACCGTAGCGCTCCGCATGCGCGACCCCGCGCGCAACCGCGAAACGATCGCCGACCTTGAGATGGCGGGTCGCGCCGTCGACCGTCAACCAGAACTCCCCGCGCACCAGCAGCGCCTCGGCGTCGAACGGATGGGTATGGACCGGCGTCTCGTGCCCGGCCTCCCACTCCCTTACCAGGGCTTCGTCGAAGCCGCGCGCCCGCGCCGCCGCGGCGAAGGCCTCGAAATCGTCCATCGTCCGAGCGTCCATGCTGCACCGTCCGGCATCAAATGCGACGGCCCGATCGCCGCCCGCGCGGACAGTCTAGCGCGGCGCATGGCGGCGCCAAAGCGGCCCTGGCGCTAGTCGGACGCGCGGCCCGGGCCTGGCACGCGGGCGGCAAAGGCGGCTGCGATCTCGGCGCGCGTCGCGATCCAGATCTCGTCCCGGCGCGCGGCCAGCATGTCGAGGATCCCGGCAAACGCGGGAAAGCGCGCCGGCCGTCCGGCGATCCGCAGATGGAAGCCCAGATTGAGCAGTCGCGGCTTGCCGGCCCGTGCCTCGTCCAGCAACGTCGACACGGCGTCGGCCGCATAGTCGACCATCTCCCGCGCACGCACGAAGCCGTTCGGGTGGAAGAATTTCATGTCGTTGCTGTCGAGCGCGTAGGGCACCACCAGAAGCCGCCCGCCGGTCACCGGATCCCAATAGGGCAGATCGTCGTCGAAGCCGTTCGATGTGTAGGCAAAGCCGCGCCCGGCCAGCAGGTCGCGCGTCCAGGCGCTTTCGCTGCCGCGGCAGAAGAAACCCACCGGCCGCACGCCGGTGGCCGCGGCGATCGCATCGATGCAGCGGTCCAGATCCACCGCTTCGCTCGCCGCATCCGGATAATCGGCATGCGGACGCCAGCGCCAGCCATGGACCGCCATCTCGTGCCCCGCGCGCGCGACGGCGGCGGCCAGGGCCGGCACGCGCGCGACGGCCTGCCCGCAGGCGAAGAACGTCGCGGGCATGCGTCGACGATCCAGGGCCTCGAGCATCCGCCACAATCCGGCGCGCATGCCGTAGGCGAAGATCTGCTCCTGGCCGATATCGCGCGTCCCCGGCGCGACGACGCTGATCACCTCGCCGATCCGCTCGCTTTCGAGATCGCCGTCGCCGACCTGGCGCTCGGCGCCCTCCTCGAAATTGACGACGACGGAGACCGCGAGGCGGCTGCCATTGGGCCAGGTCAGGTCGGGCCAGACGCCCCCATACCCGAGGAGATCGCGCTGCATCTGGTCCCTCTCCTGCTTTGGCGGCATGCTCGCCTGCTTCTAGCACAGCGCCACCGGAGTTCCGCATGCCCACGCCCGCCCCGTCCCCGACCGATCGCGACTTCGTCGGCTACGCCCACGGGGCGCCGGATTTCCGCTGGCCCGGCGGCCATCGCCTCGCGGTCTCGGTCGTCGTCAATGTCGAGGAAGGCGCAGAGTTGTCCCTCGCGGCCGGCGACGAGGCCAACGAGCACATCTACGAGGCCGTCGAACGCGTCGAGGGCGTGCGCGACCTGTGCATGGAAAGCCACTACGAATACGGCACGCGCGTCGGCTGGGGCCGCATCCGCGCCGCGCTGCGCCGCTTCGGCGTGACGGCGACGCTCAACGCCTGTGGCCGCGCCATCGCGCTGTCGCCATGGATCGCGCGCGAGGCCGTGGCCGACGGCCACGAAGTGTCCGCGCATGGCTGGCGCTGGGAGCGGCACGTCTACATGGACGAGGCGACGGAGCGCGCCGCGATCGCGCGCACGGTCGAGGCCATCGCGGCCGCAGCGGGCACCCCGCCGGTGGGATGGCACACGCGCTCGGCGACGTCGCCGAACACCCGCCGGCTGCTCCTCGAGCAGGGCGGGTTCCTCTACGATTCGAACGCCTACAACGACGACATGCCGATCACGATGCGGGTCGGCGACCAGGCGCATGTCGTGCTGCCCTATGCCTTCGACACCAACGACATGCGCTTCGCCAATGGCGGCGGCTTCGTGCTGGGCTCCGATTTCGCGCGCTACTGCACGGATGCCTTCGACCGGCTCTACGCCGAAGGTACAAGCCTGCCCCGCATGATGTCGATCGGGCTGCATCTGCGGATCATCGGCAAGGCCGGGCGCATCGCCGGGCTGGAGGCTCTGCTGGCCCATATCGCCCGGCACCCGGGCGTCTGGTTCGCGCGACGCGACGAGATCGCGCGGGCCTGGCGTCGCGGCACCGGCCTGCCGGACTGGGCGCCACGACGTGCTAGAAACGGGAAAACGGAGGCCTGACCATGATCGAGACACTTGCCGTCCGCGCATTCGCCCTCGCCGCCGGGCTGCTCGCCGCCGCCCCCGCCGCAGCCAAGGACGAGCTCACGATCGGCTTCACCCAATACCCCGCGACGCTGCATCCGATCATCGATTCGATGGCGGCGAAATCCTATGTGCTGGGCATGACGCGCCGGCCATTCACGGCCTACGACAAGGACTGGATCCTGCGCTGCATGCTCTGCGTCGATCTGCCGACGGTGGAGAACGGGCTCGCCCGTCCGGTCGATCGACCGGATGGCACCAAGGGCGTCGCCATCACCCTGGCGATACAGCCCGGCGCCACCTGGGGCGACGGCGTGCCGGTCTCGACCCAGGACGTCGCCTTCACGATCGAGGTCGGCCGCGACGACAAGAGCGGCGTCGCCGCCCAGGAATTCTACAAGCGCGTCGAGCGCGTCGAGATCCACGACGCCAAGCGCTTCACCCTGCACATGGAGAAGCTGACCTACCAGTACAACGATTTCGGCGATTTCCAGCTGCTGCCCGCGCATCTCGAGAAGCCAGTCTTTGCCGCCGGGCCGGAAGCCTACAGGCAGCGTACCCTGTTCGACGCCGAACCTACGCGGGCAGGCTTGCATTTCGGGCCCTACCGCATCGAGCAGGTCGTGGCCGGGTCGCATCTCGTACTGACCCCCAATCCGACCTGGTACGGCGACAAGCCGCATTTCCGAAAGATCACCATCCGCGCCATCGAGAACACGGCGGCGCTCGAGGCCAATCTTCTGTCGGGCTCGATCGACTACATCGCGGGCGAGCTCGGGCTCACGCTCGACCAGGCGCTGGCCTTCGAGAAGCGCCACGGCGCGCGCTTCGACATCGCCTACAAGCCCGGGCTGGTCTACGAACATATCGACCTCAATCTCGACAACCCGCTGCTCAAGGACCGGCGCGTTCGCCAGGCGCTCCTGCTCGCGCTCGACCGCGAGGCGCTCAACCGCCAGCTCTTCGAGGGCAAGCAGCCGGTCGCCGCCAGCTTCGTCAACCCGCTCGATCGCGTCGCCGCGACCGACACGCCGCGCTACGGCTTCGAGCCGGCCCGCGCCCAGGCGCTGCTCGAAGAGGCCGGCTTCCGCCCCGGTCCGGACGGGATCCGCGTCAACGCCGCAGGCCAGCGCCTGTCGCTGGAGCTCGGCACCACGGCCGGCAACCGTACGCGCGAATCCGTGCAACAGGTGCTGCAGAACCAGTGGAAGCGGGTCGGCGTCGAGGTGCGGATCAAGAACGACCCGGCGCGCGTCTTCTTCGGCGAGATCACGCGCAAGCGCGCCTATCCGGCGATGGCGATGTACGCCTGGATCTCCAGCCCCGAGAGCGGCCCGCGCAACCAGCTGCATTCGAAGAGCATCCCCACCGAGGCCAACAACTTCGCCGGCCAGAACTATCCGGGCTTCGCGAACGCCGAGACCGACGGGCTGATCGACCGGCTGGAGATCGAGCTCGATTTCGAGCGGCGCAAGGCGCTCTGGGCCCGGTTGCAGACGATCTACGCCACCGAGCTGCCGGTCCTGCCGCTGTATTTCCGGGCGGAGTCGTTCATCGTCCCGAAATGGCTGGCGGGGATCGAGCCGACCGGGCATCTCCACTACTCGTCGCTGCGCGTCGAGCACTGGAAGCCGCGCTGAGCCGGGACGGCGAAGCCGACGATGCTGGGATATCTCGTCCGGCGCCTGATCCAGGCGGTCGCCGTGCTCGCGACGATGTCGCTGGTGGTCTATGTGCTGCTCGGCCTCATGCCGGGTGATCCGGTCGATCTGATGGCCTCGGGCGATCCGAAGATGACACCGGCGGACATGCAGCGCCTGCGTGCGCTGCATGGTGTCGACCGTCCGATCCTCGAGCGCTACGCCAGTTGGGCGACGGCGGCGCTGCAGGGCGATCTCGGGTGGTCGCGCAGCTTCCGCCGTCCGGTCCTGGAGATCATGGCGCCACGCCTCGCCAACACCCTCCTGCTGATGGGCAGCGCCCTGGCCGTGGCGCTGGCGATCGGCCTGCCGCTCGGCATCTGGGCCGCGGCGCGGCGCGGTCGCCTCGCCGACCAGGCCATCAACCTCGCCTGCTTCGCCGGCGCCGCGACGCCGACCTTCTGGCTCGCCTTGCTGCTGATGATGGTGTTCGCCGTGCATCTGGGCTGGCTGCCCGCGGGCAGCCTGCCACCCGACGGCGCCGGACCTCTGGAGGTGCTGCGCCACATGGCGCTGCCGGTCGCGACGCTGGCGCTGGTCGAGGCCGGCATCTACGCGCGGCACACGCGCGCGGCGATGATCGAGGCGCTCGCGCAGGACTACGTCCGCACGGCGCGCGCCAAGGGCGCAAGCGAACTGCGCATCCTGCTTGTCCATGCGCTGCGCAACGCGGCCCTGCCGGTGACGACCGTCGCGGCCCTCGGGTTCGGCGGGTTGTTCTCGGGCGCGCTGGTCACCGAGACGATGTTCGCGTGGCCCGGCATGGGCAAGCTCATCTACGACTCGATCCTGACCAGCGACTTCAACATGGCCCTCGTGACGCTGCTCTTCGCGACGCTGGTCACGCTCCTTGCCAATCTCCTCGCCGATCTCGGCTATGCGGCGCTCGATCCGCGGATCGCGCTCGACGGCGCCGGCGGACGCGGCGGATGAGCATCGCGCGCCCCGCCCTTGCCGCCATCGCCGCCCTCGGGACCGCGCTGGCGCTCGCGTGCCTCGCCGCGCCCTGGATCCTGACGCTCGCCGGGATCGATCCGACCGAAACGGATCTCCTGAACCGGCTCGCCGGCCCCTCGGCCGCGCATCCGCTCGGGACCGACGATCTCGGCCGCGATCTCCTGGCACGGCTGCTCGACGGCGGGCGCGTGTCGATCGTCGTCGGGCTGACCGCGGCCGTCATCGCGGCGACGATCGGCAGCGTGCTCGGTGTCGTGGCCGGCTATTTCGGCGGCCGTTTCGACGCCGTGCTGATGCGTTTCACCGACGGGGTGATCGCGCTCCCGCTGCTCGCCGTCCTGATCGTTCTGGCCGCCATCGACCTCGGCAAGCTGGGCATTCCGGAGGAGATCGCACGCTCTCCCGAGGCTGGTCTCGCGCGCATCGTCGTGATCACCGCGGCCTTCGGGTGGACCACCGTCGCGCGGCTGGTGCGCGCGGCGACGCTGTCGCTCAAGACGCGCGACTTCGTGCGCGCGGCGATCGCGCTGGGCGCCTCGCCCTGGCGCGTCATGCTGGTCCATATCCTGCCCAACGCGCTGTCGCCGATCCTGGTCGCCACGGCGCTTGCCGTGGGCGAGGTGATCAAGTTCGAGAGCGTCCTGAGCTTCCTCGGGCTGGGCATCCAGCCGCCAACGCCGAGCTGGGGCAACATGCTCACCAACGCCCAGGAGCTGATCTGGACCGCGCCGCATCTGGCGCTCTGGCCGGGACTTCTGATCCTGGCGACGGTGGCGTCGTGCAACATCCTCGCCGACGCGCTCGCCGACCGGCTGAGCCCGCGGGGCGGCGCGCGGCGGTCGCCCTGAGACGACGCGCAGGGCGACCTGCGGCGGATCATTTGGCGGGCCTCGGCCGTTTGCTGTAGTGACTCCCCGCATCCTCCCTCCAGGCGGTCGATCCATGCACTCCCAGCCGATGATCCATCCGGTGATCCTGTCCGGCGGCTCCGGCACGCGGCTCTGGCCGCTGTCGCGCGAGCTCTTCCCCAAGCAGTTGCTGCCCCTCGCCGGCGAACGAAGCCTGATCCAGGACACGGCGCTGCGGGTCGGCGGGCGCGGCTTCGCGGCACCGCTGGTGGTCTGCAACGTCGAACATCGCTTCGCGATCGCGGAGCAGTTGCGCCAGAGCGGAATCGAGGGTGCCGCACTGCTGCTGGAACCGGTGGCGCGCAACACCGCGGCCGCGGTCGCGGCAGCGGCCGCGTATCTCGGCGCGTCAGGCGCAGGCGAACACGACTGCCTCCTGGTCCTGCCCTCGGACCACGTGATCCTCGACGGCGCCGCCTTCCTCGACGCGGTCGGCAAGGCAGCGACCGCCGCGCAGTCCGGCCATCTCGTCACCTTCGGCATCACGCCGACCGGGCCGGAGACCGGCTATGGCTATATCCGCCAGGGCGACGCCCTGGACGCGGCACCGGGCGCCCATGCCGTGGCGCGCTTCGTCGAGAAGCCCGACCTCGTCACCGCGCAGGCCTATCTGCGTGACGGCGGATGGTCCTGGAACAGCGGCATGTTCCTGTTCCCGCTCGGCGCGCTGCGCACCGAACTCGCAACCCATGCGCCGGGCGTGGCGACCGCAGCGGAGCAGGCCGTGGCTCGCGCGACGCGAGACCTCGATTTCGTGCGGCTCGACCGGGACGCCTTCGCCGCCGCGCCCTCGATCTCCGTCGACTACGCGATCATGGAAAAGACAAGCCACGCGGCCGTGGTGCCGGCGGCGCTGGGATGGTCGGATGTCGGCTCGTGGTCCGCGCTCTGGGAGATCGGGCGACGCGACGGCGACGGCAACGTGGCGCAGGGCGACGTGATCGCGGAGCGCACCCGCAATTCCTATCTGCGCAGCGAGCACCGGCTGCTCGCGACCGTCGGCGTCGAGGACATGATCGTCGTCGCGCTCAAGGACGCGGTCCTGGTGGCCGCGCGCGACGAGGCACAGCACGTCAAGGCCATCGTCGACCGGCTCAGGAAGGCCGGACGCAGCGAGGCCAGCGCGCATCCCCGCGTCTACCGCCCCTGGGGCAGTTACGAGACGATCGATCTCGGGCCACGCTTCCAGGTCAAACGCATCATCGTCAATCCCGGCCAGCGCATCTCGCTGCAGAAGCACGCGCGGCGCGCCGAGCACTGGGTCTGCGTCCAGGGCATCGCCCGCGTCACGCGCGGCGAGGACATCCTGACCCTGCGCGAGAACATGTCGACGTATATCCCCGTCGGCTGCATCCACCGGCTCGAGAACCCGGGCGCCGAGCCGGCGCATATCATCGAGGTGCAGTCCGGCGACTATCTCGGCGAGGACGACATCGTCCGCATCGAGGACAGCTACGGGCGCAGTTGACCCCTCGCGGGTCAGACGCGCGGCGCAGCCGCCAGACGGCCTTCCTCCACGGCGTGGCATGCCGCCACGCCGCCATTCGCCGTCGCCTTGAGTTCCGGGCGCTCCGACTTGCAGCGGTCGTTGGCGAACGGGCAGCGCGGGTGGAAGGCGCAGCCCTTCGGCGGATCGAGCGGGTTCGGCACCTCGCCTGCCACCGGCGTGCGCGCGCGGCCGGTCATGTCGAGGTCGGGGATCGCGTCGAGCAGCA
>CAYSUY010000112.1:0-13678 GCA_964434345.1 uncultured Acetobacteraceae bacterium | reverse complement strand
AGGCGGATGATGAGATCGGGACCGGAATCGGTCAGCGTCACGGATCCCGCACGCGGACCGACCGCGCCGGTCAGGGTTATCGTTCCGGCGAGGGCCGGCGCGATCGCAGCGCAGACCGACACGATGCCGGCAAGGGTACACGGAAGGGCGAACCAGGGTCGTCTCATGAGGCCGTCTCCTCTCGAAGGAACGCACGAAGCGGACACGGCTCAGCAAATTCGGCGCCACATCTGGAGCTGAAAAAAAACCTTCTGTTTTCAGTGCCTTGAAAAGATCACCGCCGGGGCGGCGCAAGGCATGTAAGAAATCCCGACAGTCGCGGCTTGCGCCGCCTCAAGGCGGCGCAAGCCGGACGTGGGATCCGCTACGCACGCGCAGCACCGGGTTTTGTCGCGTGATCCGCGTCTCCGGCGAACACGCCCTAGGCGAGCCCGAGTTCGGCCAGGATCGCTGCGCGGTCGGCATCCAGCGCGGGGGCCGGGCGCCGGGTCGCGGGATCGGTGACGCCGGACAGCTTGATCGGGTTGCCGGCCATGCGCAGCGGGCCGATTTCGGGATCGTCCGCCGTCACCACCATGTTGCGCGTCGCGACCTGGGGATCGGCGAGCGCCTGCGCGACATCGTAGATCGGACCGCACGGGACACCGGCGGCGTCGACGACCTCCAGCCAATGCGCCGTTCCGGCGCCCGCCAGCGCCTGCTCGATCTCGACCTTGAGCGCAGCGGCGTTGCGCGTGCGCAACTCGTTGCTTGCGAACAGCGGGTTCGCCGCGAGGTCGGGGCGCCCGAGTGCCTCGGCGAGTTTGCGGAACAATCCGTCATTGCCGGCCGCGATGATCATCCAGCCATCGGCGGTCCTGAAGGCCTCGAAGGGCGTGATCGAGGGATGCCGCGCACCGAGGGGTCCGGGCACCTGTCCCGTGGACATGTAGCGAGCGATGGCGTTCTCGAGGATCGCGACCTGGCAGTCCAGCATCGCCACGTCGACCTTGCGGCCGACACCGGTGCGTGCCCGCTCGACCAGCGCCGCGTTGATTCCGATGGCGGTGAACAGCCCCGCCGTGATGTCCCCGACCGAGGTGCCGACACGCGTCGGCGGGCTCCCGGGGTGCCCGGTCAGGCTCATGATCCCGCCCATGCCCTGGACCACCATGTCGTAGGCGGCGCGGGTCCGGTACGGGCCGGTATGGCCGAAGCCAGACGCCGCCGCGTAGATCAGTCGCGGGAAACGCGGATGAAGGTCGTCCCAGCCATAGCCGAGTTTTTCCATCGTTCCGCCGCGGTAATTCTCGACCAGCACGTCCGCGACGCCCAGCAGACGTTCGAAGATCGCGCGATCAGCCGGAGCCTTGAGATCGAGCGCGATCGATTCCTTGCCGCGGTTGATCGACATGAAATAGGCCGACTTGCCCTTGAGGAACGGCCCGATATGACGGGAATCGTCGCCGACCCCAGGCGGTTCGACCTTGATCACCCGCGCGCCGAGATCGGCGAGAACCATGGTGCAATACGGCCCGGCAAGGACCCGCGTGAGGTCCAGCACGAGCATGCCCGACAACGGGCCTTCGGCTGTGGTCAAAGGCGCCTCTCCGAACGCGATGGAAGCGGACGTATGTGACGTCCTCAGCGCACCGGAGCGCGTCGCGGATCGGTGGGCGATGCGGTCCGGCGGGCCGGATCCGACTCCGGTACGCCCTCGACCTTGAGAGTACTCACAAGTTCGCCCGTGAAGGCCAGCAATCTGTAGTCGGCGACGATGCGGGCGAGTTCGGCGGTCAGCAACCGGCCGCGCGACACGAATACCTCGTTCTCGGCGTTCAGGACGTCGATCAGACTGCGGCCGTTGTTCACGAACTGGTCGCGATAGGTCTGGCTGATGACGACATTCTTCTTGACCGCGCTGGCGAGGACCGGGATCCGCTCGTCCGCGGTCTGCTTGAGGATCCAGGCCCTGCGCACGTCTTCCTCGGTCGTTCGCGCGGCCACGCTGTTCTGGGCGATCGTCTGCGACATGCGCCCCAGCGCCACCAGACGCTGCGCCGCGTCCGCGCCGCCCCGGTAGAGGTTCCAGCGCATCACCAGCAACGCCGACATGTCGCTGTCGTCGCCGCGCGTCCCGTCGACGTCGCGATTGCGCGACGCGCCGAGCTCCAGATTGACCCGCGGATAGAACACGCTTTCCGTGCCCTCGACCTCCCGCTCCGCCACCCGGATGTCGGTCTGCGTAACCCGCAGGGTCGGATTGTTGCGGCGCGCGGCGTCGACGAAGGCGTCCAGCGTGCTGAACTGCGCCTTGCGCATTTCGGGTGCGCTGACTGGCGCGAGCATCATCGGCTGCTGATTGACCACCGCCAGGTAGCGGCTGTTCGCGTCGTCCAGCGCGCCACGGGTCTCGAGTTCCGTCGCGATCGCCGACTCCAGACGGGATTCGGCCTGATCGGACTCGATGGATGGAACCACGCCGCCGTCGGTCGCGTCCTGACGGCGCGGTGGCAGCGCCGTCCCGTTCACCGCCTTGCAGCGCGCGAACGCGAGGGGATGCTCGGCCGCTGTCCCCGGGCGCAATCCGGCGCGCGCACGCGCGATCGGCCAGATCTGGCAGTGCTTGTCGACGTTCTCGGCCGCCAGGCGCAGCAACCCCGTCTGGCGGAGGACCTCGACATGCGCCTCGATGGCGTCCAGCGCGACGAATTCGACGGCTTCGCCGATGCGATGGGCCGCCGACACGCTGCGCGCCTTCTGACGGGCGACCTCGCTGTCGGTCTCCCACCCGTCGAAGATGCGCTGGGTCGCGAAGATGCCGGCGTCGCGCCGGGTGAGGTCCGAACTGCCGCCACGCGCGCGTGTGGAGACATTGTCCGTGCGCTCGGGCCCCGCGCCGATGCGCAGATCGATCTGCGGCAGGTACAGGCCCCGCGCGCGGGTCACTTCCTGCTCGATCGCTTCGCGGTTGCGGGCCACCACCTCGATACGCGGATTGCTGCGGATCGCGGCATGGACGGTCTGCTCGAGGGTCTGCGCGATGGCCGGCGTCGAGGTCACGACAATGGCGGCCAGTACGCACCGCGTGAGCGTCATCCCGCGCGGACGCGGAAAAACCCGACCATTTTTCGACAATTTCTTCATGACCATTTCTTCGCCACAAAACACAGGCAGCGTCAACGGTAAAATAATAGTTAAATTTCTGATTGCTTAACGCAGCGTGCGTAGGAGACCGTAACCGTGCGTCCGGACAGCCGCATCCTGTAACGTCCGCACATGTTTCTTCGCGATGCGCATCCATCCATGTCCAAGCCCTTCAGATGACCCGAACCGCTGACGTCCCGAACACCGATCACCGGGAGCCCGAGGCCGCGCCGGCGGCACGGTCGCGCGCGGACGGGATGGAGTTCGACCCTGGCTGGGACGATCCCCTCCTCGGCTGCCTCGCCATCGCCGCGGCGCGGCTCGGGAAGCCGACCAGCCTGGAGACGCTGCGCTCGGGCCTGCCTCTGCACGACCACAAGGCGACGCCCGCGCTGTTCGTGCGCGCGGCAGACCGCGCGGGCCTCAACGCACGCGCCGCCCGCCGACGCCTGGTCGCCGACATTTCGTCCTTGAACCTGCCCTGCGTGCTGGTCCTTGCCGACGGAAACGCCTGCGTCCTCGTCGGCCGCTCGGGCAACGAGGCAGAGATCCTGCTGCCCGAGAGTCGCGGCGGTTCCAGGACGGTGCCGGTCAGCGAGTTGCAGCGCTCCTTCGCGGGCACGGTCCTCTTCCTGCGCGTGCGGCACGGCCCCGATCTGCGCTCCGGCGAGGACGGGCCGCGCCGGTCGGAGAACTGGTTCTGGCGCACGCTCAGCGGCCTCTGGCCCGTCTATGGGCACGTCACGGTCGCGGCGATCGCGATCAACCTGCTGGGTCTCGCCGGCTCGGTCTACGCGATGAACGTCTACGACCGCGTCGTTCCGAACAATGCGACGGAGACGCTCTGGGTCCTGACGATCGGCGTTCTGGTCGTCAACATCTTCGAATTCCTGCTCCGCACCGCGCGCGCCTATTTCATCGATGCCGCCGGCAAGGCGGCCGACGCCGTCATCGCGGCGCGCCTGGTCGAGCATATCCTCGCGATGCGGTTGGAGGCGCGACCACAAAGCACCGGGGCGCTCGCCAGCAACGTGCGCGACTACGAGGCGCTGCGCGAATTCTTCACATCGGCGACCCTCGTCGCGCTTGTCGACCTGCCCTTCGTCGCGATCTTCGTCGTCACGACCTGGGTCCTGGCCGGCCCGCTTGCCTGGATCCCGATCCTGGCCATGCCACTGGTCCTGCTCGGCGGCCTGGCCGTGCAGATCCCGCTGTCCCGCGCCGTCGAGCGCAATCAGGCCGAGGCGGCACAGAAGCACGCGATCCTCGTCGAGGCGATCGAGGGGCTCGAGATGCTGAAGGTCGCGCGCGGCGAAGGACGCACGCAGCGCCTGTGGGAGCGCGCGGTCGCGGCCGGGGCACGTTCGGCGATGGCGACGCGCGTGCTGTCGACCCTGGCGATCAACTTCACCGCGCTGGCGACCTCCGTCGCGAGCGCGATGGTGATCTTCGTCGGCGTCCACCTGATCGCGGCCGGGCAGTTGACCATGGGGGCTTTGATCGCGGCCTCCATCCTGACCGGCCGCGCTATGGCGCCGCTTGCCCAGATCTCCTCGCTGATCGTCCGCGTCAACCAGTCGATGTCGGCGCTGCGCGCGCTGCATCGGCTGATGCAGACCCCGCGCGAACGCGATGCCGGCGAAAGCTACGTCGCGCGCCCCTCTCTGCGCGGCCAGATCGAACTGCGCGACCTGTCCTTCGCCTATCCGAGCCATGCGGCGGGCGGTGTCGGCATCGCCCCGCCGTCGGTTCCGGCCATCGTGAAGACGTCCCTCTTCATCGGCGCCGGCGAACGCGTCGGAATCGTCGGCCGCGACAGCTCCGGCAAGAGCACCCTCGCCAGACTGATCTCCGGCCTCTACCAGCGAGCCAAGGCTCGATCCTGGTCGATGGGACCGACATCCGTCAGCTCGATCCCGCCGAGCTGCGGCGCCAGATCGGCTACGTGCCGCAAGACACGCAGCTGGTTTTCGGCACGATCAAGGAAAACATCCTGATCGGCGCGCCCTTCGCCGACGACGACGCCCTGCTGCGGGCCTCAGCCGTCGCCGGCGTCGACGATTTCGTCAAGTCGCGGCCGCAGGGATACGACATGCAGGTCGGCGAGCAGGGCCGCTACCTGTCGGGCGGCCAGCGCGCGGCCGTCACCATCGCGCGCGCCCTCATCGCCGATCCGCCGATCATCCTTCTCGACGAGCCGACCGGCGCGATGGATTCGACGTCGGAGCAACGCTTCAAGGCCCGTCTGCTCGAGATGCTCGACAACCGCACCCTGATCCTGGTCACGCATCGCGGCTCCATGCTGTCGCTGGTCGACCGCCTGATCGTCATGGACCAGGGACGTGTGGTCGCCGACGGACCGCGCGACAAGGTGATCGGCGAACTCCAGTCGGGCGCGATCCGCGGCCAGCAGCGGGGATTGTGATGGCGCGCCGCGGGATCATCGAGGCCGACTTCGCCGCCGACGGCGCCCTCGCCGCCCATGCCGGGATCCGACGCCTTGGCTGGATCGTCTCGCTGCTCGTTATCGTCTTCGTCGGCGGGTTCGTCCTGTGGGCGGCCAACGCACCGATCGACGAGGTGACGCGTGGCGATGGCCGCGTCATCCCGTCCCAGCGCGTGCAGGTCATCCAGAACCTCGAAGGCGGGATCGTGTCCGAGATCCTGGTCCACGAGGGCCAGATCGTCGCGCGCGACGCCGTGCTCGTGCGGATCTCCAACACCGCGGCCGAGGCCGACCTGCAGGGCAACCGCGCCCAATCCGCGGCCCTGCGCGGCGCCATCGCGCGGCTGGAGGCGGAGGCCGAGGACCGCCGGGAGATCCAGTTCCCGCCCGAACTCCTCGCCGACGCGCCGGAGATCGCGGAGTCCGAGCGACGACTGCTGCGCGCACGCAACGAGCAGGTCGATGCACAGATAGCCGTGCTTCGCGACCAGGCGGAACAGCGCATGGTCGAGATCCGCGAGATCGAAGCGCGCATCTCCTCGCTCGAGCGCGGCCGCACGCTCGCGCAATCCGAGCAGACGATGATCGAGCCCCTGGTCCGCAGCGGCGCGGCCTCGCGCCTCGACCTGCTGCGCGTCCAGCAGCGCCTGAACGAGATCCAGGGACAGCTCTCGGCGTCCGAGCTCGCGCTGCCTCGCGCGCGCATCGCCCTGACGGAAGTCCGCGCGCGGATCGCCGAACGTCGCGCCACGTTCCGGTCCGAGGCGAGCAGCGAACTCAACCAGCGGCGCGCCCAGCTCGCGGCACTGGTCGAGAAGCTCCAGGCCGACCGGGATCGCGTGACCCGCACCGAAGTGCGATCGCCGGTACGCGGGACGATCAAGGACCTCAAGGTGACGACGGTCGGGGGCGTCATCCGGCCCGGGCAGGACATACTGGAGATCGTGCCGCTGGAGGATTCGCTGCTGGTCGAAGCGCAGCTTCGCCCGGCCGACATCGCCTTCGTGCGTCCCGGACAACCGGCTGTCGTGAAGGTCACCGCCTACGATTTTTCCGTCTATGGCGGCTTGCAGGCCGAACTCGTCCAGATAAGCGCCGACACGATCCAGGACGAGCGCGGCGAACGCTGGTTCCGCGTCAGGCTGCGCACCGGCCGCGCCTATCTCGGCAGCGACGACAAGCCGCTGCCCATCATTCCCGGCATGACCGCCAGCGTCGAGATCCTCACCGGAAGCAAGACCGTGCTCGACTACCTCATGCGTCCCATCCTGCGCGCCCGCGAGCGCGCCCTTCGCGAGCGCTGACCGTATGCCCTTCGTCGAACGCGATCCCGCCGGCGACATCTCCGCGCTCCACGACGCGCCCACCGCGCGCGCCCTCGAATTCCTCGAAAACGACGCGCCGGAGATCCGTCATTTCCTGAGCAAGCGCCTGCGCGCCGATCAGGCGCTCGAGACCTTGCGGGCCTCGGATGGCGACTTCATCCGCGCGCTCGAGGACCTGATCGACCTTCTGCTCAGGAAGAAGGTGATCAGCCTGGACGAGTTGCCGGGCCCCGTCCGCGCGAAGCTCGACCAGCGCACGAGCCTGCGCGAGACGTTTCGCGCCTCGCCACTGCTCAAATTCGACGACGACCTCGTGTGAGCGACCGCCGCGGCGGCCTCAGGCGACCTCGCCGGGCATGGCGCGGCCACGGATGAAATCGGCGGCCCGCTCGGCGATCATGATGACCGCGGCGTGCGTGTTCGTGCTGGTGATCGTCGGCATGATCGAGGCGTCGACCACGCGCAACCCGCCGATGCCGTGGACCCGCAGCGTCTCGTCGACGACGCAATCGCTTCCCGGCCCCATGCGGCACGTGCCGACGGGGTGATACACGGTGTCGGCGGTGCGCCGGATCCACGCATCGATCGCGGCGTCGCTCGCGACGTCCGGGCCGGGAGCGAGTTCGGCGCCGCGATAGGGATCGAAGGCCCGCTGGGCGAACACCTCGCGCAGGATCCGCACCGCACGACGCAGAACGATGACGTCCTTCATGGCCGAGAGATAATTCGGTCGGATCGCAGGCGCGGCGAGCGGATCCGCGCTCGCCAGGGCGATCTCGCCGCGGCTCTCGGGGCGCATCTGGAAGGCGTTGGCGAAGAAGGCGTGGCCGTCGTGCCGCTTGGGCGGAACACGCAAGCCGGGCAGGCGCAATGCCGCGGTCGACAGACCCGGAAGGAAATGGCTCTGGATGTCCGGCGTATCGAGGGCCGGATCCGAGCGCAGATAGGCGCCGGCATCGAGCGGGAAACTCGCCATCGGACCGCGCCTGAAGAGCAGCGCCTGGAAGAAGGCGAGCGCCGCGCGATCGGCACGCATCAGACCCTGCAACGTCAGCGGCTGGGTGCAGGCGTGCTCGACCCGGATCAGGACATGATCCTGGAGGTTCCGACCCACGCCCGGAAGGTGGTGGACAGGGGCGATCCCGAACGGCCTCAGCCTGTCGGCGTCGCCGATCCCGGAGAGCATCAGCAGATGCGGCGAGTTGACGACGCCACCGCACAGCAGCACCTCGCGCGCCGCCCCGAAGCGGCGCGACGCCCCGCGCACGCGCGCCTCGACGGCGGTCGCCCGCCCGCCCTCGATCGCGATGCGCAGCACCTGCGCGCGGGTCACGACGGTCAGGTTCGGGCGGCCACGCGCGGGATCGAGGAAGGACCGCGCCGTGCTCCAGCGCTGGCCACCGGCGATGTTGAAGTCGTAGCGCCCGAACCCCTCGGGCTCGGCGTTGAAATCGGGCGTCGTCGGATAGCCGGCCTGACGCCCTGCATCGACGAAGGCGTCGGCAAGCGCGCTGAAAGGCGGCGGTCGCGACACGCGCAGAGGGCCATCGCCGCCATGCGCCGCGGATGCACCACCCTCATGGCCCTCGGAGCGCAGGAAATAGGGCTGGACGCGCGCGGACGACCAGGCAGGCAGCCCATGCTGCGCCCATCCGTCGAAATCGGAGGCGAGGCCGCGCACATAGACCATGCCGTTGATGCTCGACGAACCGCCGATCACCTTGCCGCGCGGCCAGAGCAGTCGGCGCCCCTCCATGCCGGGAACGGGCTCGGTCTCGAACAGCCAGTTGGCGTAGCGGTTGCGCAGCAGCGTGCCCGTCATCAACGGGATACGGAAGACCGGGTTCCAGTCGCTGCCGCCGGCCTCGAGCATCAGCACGCGCACCGCCGGATCCTCGGTCAGCCGCGCCGCCAGGACGCAGCCGGCCGTGCCGCCGCCGACGATGACGTAGTCGTAGGTTTCGCGCATCACGGCCCCCTGCCCCGGTTCACGCCTCGGCGACGATGACCTTCCACGGGAAACGCCAGCGTTCAGCGGCCCCCGAGATGGCCCCCGGCATCTCCTCGAAATCGACGATCTCGACGTTGCGGAACCCGAGTTCGGTCAGGACCGCCGGCAGATCGAGGCGCGACAGCGGCTCCATGTAGGGCTCGTTGTTGCGCCGCCCGTGGCCGAAATGCATGAACTGCGCGAAGGGATCGGCGGGCGGCAGGAAGTCGAGATGGACCATCGTCCCGCCAGGCGCGAGGAGGCGCTTCGCCTCGGCGAAGGTCGCGCGGATCGCGGGTGGCGGCATCTCGTGGATCATCATGGTCGACGTCACGACGTCCTGGCTCGCGTCCGGCAGGCCGGTGGCGCGGCAGTCGCGCTGCAGGAACCGTACATTGCGGGCCTGCGCCGCGGCGGCGTCCTGCGCCGCGTATTTCAGGCAGGGCGCGGCGATGTCCACACCGATGACCTGGGCGTCGCGATCGCCGCTCCAGAAGGGGCGCGTCGACTTCCCGAAGCCGCATCCCATGTCGAGGATCCGCGGGCCGTGGCGACGACGATCGACGATCGCGGCGAACCGCCAGTGGAGATCGCGGTCCTTTTCCATCAGCGGCGTCGTCGAGCGTGCGCCACGCTCGTAGACATGGCCGGCGATCGGATCGGACCAGATCCCGCCAGGATGCTGATGGATGTCGACGGAGGTGAAATAGACGGGGATCTCGAGGTCCGGATCGAGTTCGAGCAGGCCCGGGGGAAGCGGCGCGTCGAGCTCCGCCTCGAGCTTGGCGCGATGCTGCGCGTGGACGGGCTGCAGGCCCCAGCGTCCAGAGTACTTGAAGCGCTGCAGATGCCGCTCCAGCCAGGCGAATTCGTGATAGAGCAGCTCGTCGCGCAGCAGCGCCGCCGCGTCCTCGGCGCTGCGCGGAGCACGGCCGCCGTTCGCGGCGCGTCGCGCCTTGTCGCGGTAGAGCGCCTGCAGCTCGGCGAAGACGCGGCCCGTCCAGTGCAGCTTGCAGCCGAGGACGAAGGACTGATAGGCCTCGAATTGCCGGTCGCGAACGCTGATCATCGCTCCTGTCTCCTCACGCGAGGCGCGGATGTTATGGTCGGGTCCCTCCCACTTGCAATCGGACAGGACGACATGACCGAGCTCTCTTCCGAAGCCGAGGCGATCGCCATCCTCGACGCCGTGCGCGCGAAGCGCGGCTATCTCCTGCCGCATCACGGATTGCTCGCACTCACCGCGCCGCGACTGGCGCGCGCATACGACGAGGCCTACACCGCGCTCACGCTCGACACGCGGTCGCTCAGCCAGTTCGAGAAGGAATTCGTCTGGCTGCCGATCCTGATCTCGACCGACGAGGCCATCGCGACCCACCATATCGCCAAGTTCCAGGCCGCGGGCGGCACCACGCGCGACGCCGAAACCTGCCTGCGCCTCGCCGCCTTCGCGCGTGGCGCGCGCGACTACCGGTTCATGGACCGGCACTGGCGCGACCTGCTCCCCGGCTTCACGCACGAGACCGCCTATCGCGCGTCGCTCGACGCGCTGCTGGCTGGACGCGGCATCGATCCCGGTCTCGCCGAGGCCGCGCTCGCCGCCACGCATGCCTGCCTCGCCCAGTGGGACGAGGTGGCGATCCATCTGCGCGGCGCCTACGCGGCGGGTTTCCCGGAGGCCAAGCTGGCCGAAGCCGTCTCGCTCGTCATGTTCCCGGGCAGCGTGCCGCATTTCGTCGAGGCCGCGCGGGTCTGGCGCGACCTCGTGAAATCCGGCGCCGTGCCTGCGTCGCCGACGCTTCAGCTATGGGCAGGCATCGAGCAGAGCGGGTTCGACGGCAAGGTCTGATCGGCGCGGCGCGGCGAATCAGCCGGCGAAGTCGCCCTCGCCGCGCCGCACGAGCACGCGCTTGAGCGCGTCGAAATGGCGCTGGGCCGGGCTTGCGCCCTTCGGCGCCACCCCACCGCCCTCCAGGCCGAACGATACCTGCTGGCGCAGCGTGGCAAGCACATCCTGCCGGACGCGTCGGCGCTTCTGCCCGGTCATGTACGCGTAGACCTGGGTCTGGCACGCCCGCTCCAGGTAATACAGCCTGTCGTAGGCGTCGGCGAGCGTCCGTCCGGTGACCATGACGCCGTGACTCGCCATGAACAGGATCGTCTTGCCGTCGGCCAGGATGCCCGCGAGCCGCTCGCCTTCGGCGGGATCATGGGCAAGCCCCGTGTAATCCTCGTCGTAGCAGATCATGGGCGCCAGGATCGCGCTCATCTGCCCCATCGGCTCGAGCTGCTGGTCCTGCAGCATCGTCAATGTCGTCGCGAAGGGCATGTGCGTATGCAGGAGGCAATGCGCATCCGGCTTGAGCCTGTGGATGGGCGCATGGATGCACCACGCCGTGAGTTCGATCTCGCCCTCTCCCTCGACGACCCGCCCCTCGTAGTCGCAGACCAGGAAATCGCTCGCTTTGACCTCGGCCCAGTGGAGACCGTAGGGAATCGCCAGGAAAAGACCCGGGCGGCCCGGAACGTTGAGGGTGAAATGGTTGCAGATGCCTTCGTTGAGGCCGTGCATCACGGCCATGCGGTGGGCCGCGGCAAGATCCACGCGTGCCTGCCACTCCAGATCATCGGTCATCAGCCTTCTCCTTCTTCCAGTCCCGCATGACCCCGCGTCGCGTGGCCTAGAGTGGTCCGCGCGCGGCCTGCCGACCAAGCAGATTGTCCATCAGATGCGCGACAAAGGCGTCGCGGTCGGCCGCATCGGCCTGCGCCTGCTCAGGTGTCGATTCGAAACGATCGAGCGTGCCCTCGGCAACGGTTCCCTGCGCGGCGAGCACTGCCTCGAGGCAGCGCAGCCGGTCGCGCAGGACATAGACTTCGCCCGCGAGCGCCATCACGACGCCCATCAGGCGATCGACGGCGGGATCCTCGAAGAAGACCTGCTCCGGACGCGGCCTGGTATCGCTCATCCCACATCTCCCTCGCGCGGCGGCGGCCTCGCAGCCACCGCCGCGCGACAGCATCAAAGGGCGCGGATCCTGTCCCAGGCACCCGCGCCATAGACCTCGTCCGCGAGACGCCGGTTGAGCGGCTCCATCTGCCGCACCAGCGCGGCCTGATCGACCGTGACCACCGAATCGTCGCCGTTGAACTTCTTCCACGTCGCGAGATCGGTGGAGATCGCGTCGATGCCGGCCTGGAAGTAATCGGTCGCCTCCAGTTCCTCGAAGGTCTGCAGCACGATGCGCTGCTGCTGATCGCTCAGACGACGCCACGCCCGGGTCGAGATCGCCTCCTTGTCGAGACCCTCGCCGAACGGGTTCGACAGGACGTATTTCGAGACCTCGTAGAACTTGCCGGCGACCGACGGATTGAGCGCCGACACGAAGCCATCGACCGTGCCGTTCTGAAGCGCGAGGTAGATCTCGTTGAAGGCGATCGGGGTCGGATTGGCACCGAGGAATTTCAACGCCTCGACCATTCCTTCGATCTGCGGCGCACGCAGTTTCATGCCCTTGATCTCTTCCAGCGAAGAGATCTTCTTTTTCGTCGACAGGACCCAGGGGCCGAGGCGACCGATGCCGAGCAGACGCGACTGGTAGCGCGTCTCGAGCACCGCCGAAGCCTGGGCACCGATCGGGCTCTGGACGACGCGCTTGGCGTGGCCGCCATCGCGGAAAAAGCCCGGCGCGTAGAAGATGTCGAATTCACGCGTGCCGGTGTAGGCGCCGTTGTAGACGTCGATCGTCCCCAGCGCCATGCCCTCGAGCAGGCGCTGCTCGCCGCCCAGCGTGCCAGCGAAGATCTCGGTCTTGACCGCACCGTTGGTGCGCTTTGCGACCTCTTCCCAGAGCCGCACGTTGAAGCGGTTCGAGATGGTCTGGATGTTGCCGGCGTTGCCGTATTTGAGCGTCACGGTGCGGCCCTGCGCCGCGGCGCCGAAGCCGGTGCCGGCGATCCCGGCAGCCGCGGCGGCGCCGAACATCGAACGTCGGGTCATCATGCTCATGTAGCGTCTCCCTCGCGTTTGAAACATCGTCGAACGTCTTGCCCCTGCCGGTCAATCCATGAAGAGCGCGGGAAGCCAGAGCGAAATCCCGGGCACGTAGGTGATCAGCAGCAGCACGGCAAACAGCACGGCCAGATAGGGCAGCATGTCGCGGAACACAGCCATGGGGTCGACGCGGGCGATCAACCCGACGACGTTCAGGATCAGTCCCACCGGCGGGGTCACCAGTCCGAGGATCACGTTGACCACGAACACCACCGCCAGATGGATGGGATCGACCCCGAGATCCTGGAACAGCGGAAAGACGATCGGCCCGAGAACGAGCATCAGCGGCAACGGTTCCATGAACGTCCCCAGGACGAGGAGAAGGACGTTGAACATCAACAGGAGGATGTTGACGTCGGTCGACACCGCGAGCATGGCGCCGGTCACCAGTTCGCCGAAGCGCTCCAGCACCGACAGCGCAGAGAACATCTGCGCCATGCCGACCGTCAGCATGATGATCGCGCTGACCAGTGCCGCCCGTGCCGCGCAGTCGAGCAGCGCACGCACCGACAGGGTCCGGAAGACCAGGAGCCCGAGCAGGGCGACATAGCCGACCAGGATGGCAGCCGCTTCCGTCGGCGTGGCGACGCCGGCGGCCATGCTGCGGACGACAACGAGCGGCGCCGCCAGCGGGAGCAGCGCCGCCAGGATCGCGGCGCGACGCTCGCCCCAGTCGGCCCTGGCCTCGACAGGATACCCGCGACGACGCGCGATCCACCAGGTCAGCACGAACATGG
>CAYSUY010000111.1:0-13797 GCA_964434345.1 uncultured Acetobacteraceae bacterium | reverse complement strand
CGACGCCCAGCATGCGCAGCGCGGCGATGCAGTCGATCCCGTTGGTGGAGACCGCGACGCCGGGCAGCAGGGACGAAAGCGCGTCCACCACCGCTTCGTCCCACCCCTCGCCGCCCAGGATGGAGCTGGAACTGTGCCCGACCACCACCGCCTGCAGCTTCATGGCGGCGAATTGCCGGGCCCCGCGCACCATGTCGTCGGCCAGCGCCACGGCGCTGCGGTTGTGGGTCCATGTCGCCCAGGGGGTGGGCGCCGTGACGCGGGCGGCATGCACGGAGACGCCGGGCGGGGCCATCGCCCACCACTCCGCTTCCGGCACCGCCTCGTTGCCGACGATGAACAGGCCGATCCTGGCCCGCCAGCCCCAATTGTCCGCGCGCATGCCCGCCCTCCTGACCGTGTCGGCTCGATGCGACAGACAAAGGCGATCCGGCCTCTCATGGCAAGCGCATCGGCGGCAGGCTCCTTATGAACAGGTCCGCCACCATCAGGTGGGACACGATCGCCTAGTCCAGCGTCCGCGCCCATTCCATGAGCGCCTCCAGCAAACCCCGGGCGCGTGTGTCGTCGCGTTCGGCCGCGGCCGCGACCAGCGTGTCGATGCGCGCCTGGAATTGCGCGCGCGTCGTCGCCCCGTCGACGCCATCATGCAGTCGCGCGCGCCGGTGGCGCGTCCAGCGCGCGCCTTCCACCTCGCTCAGCGTGTGCGCGAAGTTCCGCGCGCGGAAGCGGAACAGCAGCTCGTCCAGGCGCGGATCGTCGAACGCGACCGCCGTCGCCAGATCCTCCGGCGGCAGCGCGCGCAGCCGCGCGAGCCGCCGCCGGTCGGCGTCACCGATGAAGCCGCCATAGAGATCCTCGTCGACGTCGATTGCCGCAGTGGCGGGAGGGCGCGCGTAGACGTCGGCCCAGAGAGCGGAGAGATCCGGCAGCCGTGCCGCGATCCCGGCGTGACGTTGCGCGCGGGCAAGGTCGATGCCGAATCGCCCGCCCGCGTCTCCGAGCACCTTCAGGTTTCCGATCACGATCGGTGCGCGGTTGATGTGGATGGTCTTGAGCGGCAGCCGCGTCTCGCCGTCCGGCAAGTCACTGGTGGCGGTGAACAGCCGCCGACGCAGTGTCCCGGCATCGAGGCGGGTGAGGATCTCCGGGTCCTGATCCAGGTCCCAGACGATGACCTCGTTCCTGTTCACCGGATGCGGGCCGAGCACCCAGACCACCGCCATGCAGCCGCGCTCGACGGGATAATGTCCGGACATGTGCAGGATGGGCCGGCCCGCGGCGATCTGGCGGCGCACCTCGTCCTTGTGCCGCAGGCGCAGCGCGAAGTCCCAGAGCCGCGGCTGGCGCGCGCGCACCAGCCGGGCCAGCGCGATCGTCGCGCGCACGTCCGACAGGGCGTCATGCGCGTTGTCATGCGCAAGCCCGTTGGCCGCGGTCAGCCGCGTCAGGCGGAAGCTGGGTCTGCCATCGTCGCCCATCGGCCAGGAGATGCCCTCCGGCCGCAGCGCCCAGGTGCAGCGCACGACATCGAGCAGGTCCCAGCGCGAACATCCCTGCGCATATTCGCGCGCATAGGGGTCGATCAGGTTGCGCCAGAACAGGTGGCGCGTCACCTCGTCGTCGAAGCGCATGCTGTTGTAGCCGGTGCCGATCGTGCCCGCGCGCGCGAGCTCCGCCTCGATCCGCGCGGCGAACTCCGGTTCGGGCAGACCCTCGGCCTCGGCGCGCTGCGGCGTGATACCGGTGATCAGCACCGCCTCGGGATCGGGCAACTGGTCGCGCGGCGGGCGACAGAACCACGCCACCGGCGCATCGATCTCCTCGAGGTCGAGATCGGTGCGCAATCCCGCGAACTGCGCCGGCCGGTCGCGCCGCGGCTGCGCACCGAAGGTCTCGTAATCGTGCCAGAAGAACGTCGGCGCGGTGGACGGAGCGCTCATGTGACGGACCATAGCGTGTGCCGATCCGTCGCACGAGGCGATGGGTGGAAATGGTTGTCTGGATGCGATGTCTCCGGCGTCGGATTTCCTGACATCCCGGAAGCGGGCACCATCGAAAGCCCCTGTTGTCCGGGGATTTCGCGTCTGGTCCGGAAACTGCTTGGCCTTCCCGGGGTGCGCTCTGACGCCCTGTTGAGGAGGCTTTCATGCGGACCATCGTATCGAGTGTTGCAACCCTGCTGCTTGCCGGCACGGCCTTCGCGTGGACTGCAGCGGCCAGCCCGATCGTCGCGGGGTTCGACGCCAACATCTTTCTGGCAAATGACGACGGAACCTATCCCGCGAACGGCATGGGAAGCGGCACCCCGCCCGGTACGCCCGTGGCCCAGCCCCTGGGCTTCGGCTTCAATTTCTACGGGACGACCTATTCGAGCGTCTTCGTCAACAACAACGGCAACGTGACGTTCAACGCGGCGCAGGCGACCTTCACGCCGCCGGCGATCGTCGATCCGACCGGCAATCCCCTGCTCGCGCCGTTCTTTGCCGATGTCGACACGCGCACGGGCCCGCTGGTGACCTTCGGCACGGGGTTGCTGGGAGGCCAGGCCGCGTTTGGCGTCAACTGGCTGGGCGTCGGCTATTACAGCCAGAACACGGACCTGACCAACAGCTTCCAGCTGTTGCTTGTCGATCGCAGCGACATCGCGGCCGGCGACGCCGACATCTACTTCAACTACGGATCGATGCAGTGGGAGACCGGCGATGCCAGTGGCGGTGCGGGTGGCCGCGGCGGCACCTGCGCCCATGTCGGCTTCAACAACGGCGCGGGCGTCAGCTACGAGGTGCCGGGATCTGGCGTCTGCGGCGCCCTGATCGATGGCGGCGGCGACGAACTCCGCAGCGCGAGCAATCATGGCGTGCCGGGCCAGTTCCTCTTCGAGGTTCGCGGCGGAACGATCGACGCGCCGGAGCCTGCCAGCCTGGCCCTGCTCGGCGCCGGCCTGCTGGGCCTCGCCGGACTGCGCCGTCGCGAACGTGCCAGGGTCGGTTCCTGAGAAACCCGGGACGGAGCCCGGATTACCCCCTCGCGCCCGTACTAATCCGGGCTCCGTCCCTAGTTTGTCTGGAAATAGTTGTCTGGATGCGATTTCTGGGACCGGTTAGCGTGGATGCCGGGGCGCGGCGTGAGGCGTCCGGCAGGGGATATGTCCATGATCGTCCGGTCTCTGCGCGCGCTCGCGCGTGTCGTTCTGTGTGCCGCGCTGCTCGGGCCGGCGGTCGCCTTCGCGCAGGCCACGCCCGCGCCCGTCGCCGCGCCTGCGTCCGCGCCGGTCGAGGCGCCGCGCTTCGCGTTCCAGCGGCTCGAGGTCGACCAGTCCGGGCTTCAGCCGCTCGTCTGCCTGCGCTTCACCCAGCCGCTGCGCGCCGAGGGCGTGCGCTATCTCGACTATGTCGCGCTGGCGCCGCAGGCGCGGCCGGCGCCGCGCGTCGAGGGCGACCGCCTCTGTCTCAGCGGCCTGTCCTACGGGACCGATTACGAGGTCGAGCTGCGCCCCGGCCTGCCGGGCGCGGGCGAGCAGCGCCTCGCCGCCGCGGAGCGCGTGGGCGTGACGCTGAGCGCGCGGCCGCCGGTCGTCGCCTTCGCCGGCGGCGGGCGCATCCTGGTGCGCGCGGCGAGCGACGGGCTGCCGGTGACGACCGTCAACGTGCCCGAGGTGGCCGTGCGCGTCTTCCGGGTCGGCGAGCGCGGATTCAACGCGGTCCGCGACCAGTTCCGCCAGAACGACCGCCGCGCCTATCCCTGGGCGCTGGACCAGATGGCCAGCAACACCGGCACGCTGGTCTGGTCGGGGACGATGGCCACCGACAACCCGCCCAACCGCGAGGTGGTGACGGCCTTCCCGCTGGCCGACGCGATCCCGGCGCGCAAGCCGGGCGTCTACTGGGTCGTCGCCTACGACGCCGCGCGCGGCGGAAGCGACGACGACATGGAGAGCCTCTGGAGTCGCCAGATGGCGGCGCAATGGGTGATCGCGACGGATCTCGCGCTCAGCACGCTGCGCGCCGCCGACGGGCTGCATGTCGTGGCGCGCCGCTTCACGGACGCGAAGCCGGCCGCCGGGGTCGAGCTGCGGCTGATGGCGCGCAACAACGAGGAGCTGGGCCGCGTGCGTACCGACGAGACCGGACGTGCGGTCTTCGCGCCCGGTCTGCTGCGCGGGTCCCAGGCGCTGGCGCCCGCGACGGTGATGGCCTTCGGGGCGGACGAGGATTTCGCGGTGATCGATCTCGATCGCGCCGCCTTCGACCTCGCCGATCGCGGCGTCGAGGGGCGCGCGCCGCCCGGTCCCGTGGACGCCTTCGCCTGGACCGAGCGCGGCATCTATCGCCCCGGCGAGAGCGTCGCCTTCGCGGCGCTGCTGCGCGATCCCGCCGGCCATGCGGTGCCGGGACAGCGCGCGCAGATCGTGCTGCGCCGGCCCAACGGCACCGAGGCGCGGCGCTTCCCGGCGACCGCCGATGCCGGCGGCGCGCTGCAGCAGACGATCGCGCTGACCGCCACCGCGTCGCGCGGGATGTGGAGCGCGGAGATCCTGCTCGATCCGACCGCGCCGCCGATCGGCCGCGCACGCTTCGAGGTGCAGGATTTCGTGCCGCAGAAGCTCAAGGTGGAACTGGCGCCCGGCGCGCCGGCCTACGCACCTGGCGAGGCCGCGAGCGTCGCGGTCGCGGCGCGTTTCCTCTATGGCGCGCCGGCCGCCGGCCTCGGCACCGAGGCCGACATCGCGCTCGAGGTCGACCCCGAGCCCTTCCCCGCGCTGCGTGGCTTCGTCTTCGGACATGACCGCGAGCGGCCCGACCTGCCGCCGGTGGAAAGCACCGCGCCGCGCACCGACGGCGCCGGCCGCGCCACGATCGAGGCGACGATCCCCGAGATCGAGGGGGCGACCCGCCCGTTGCGCGCCGTCGTCCGGGTCGCGGTCTTCGAACCCGGCGGCCGCGCGACGGCGGAGCAGGCGATCGTGCGGATCAAGGGCGCGCCGATCCAGCTCGGCCTCAAGCCGCTTTTCGGCGGTGGACAGGGCGACGCCGACGGCAGGCCGACGGCGGGCTGGGATTCGACCGCGCGCTTCGAACTGGTCGCCGTCGACGCGGACGGGCGCCGCGTCGCGGTGCCCAGCGTCGAGTGGCGGCTGATCCGCGAGGAATCGCTCTGGAACTGGGTGCGCGGCAACGGCGCGTGGCGCTTCGAGGAGGTGGTGCGCGAGCGGGTCGTCGCCAGTGGCCGCGGCCGCGTCACCGCCGACGCGGTCGCGACGCTCGCGGCCGATGTCGCATGGGGCCGCTATCGCATGGCCGTGCGCGTCCCCGGCGTCGCGCGCGCGGAGGCGTCGCTGTCCTTCAATGCCGGCTGGGGCGGCGGCGATGCGGATCGCACGCCCGAGCGGCTCGAACTGGTCGCGGATCGCGGCGCCTACCGGCCCGGCGACGTCGCACGGCTGCGCATCCCGTCGGCCCATGCCGGCGAGGCCACGATCGCGATCGCCACCGACCGGATCCACGCGCTGCGCAGCGTCGCGGTGCCGGCGGGCGGCACGGATGTCGAGATCCCCGTCGAGGCGGCCTGGGGACCCGGCGCCTATGCGCTGGTGTCGCTGGTGCGTCCGGTCGAGGGCGCCCCGCAGACGCGCGCCCCGCTGCGCGCCATCGGCGTCGCGTGGCTCGGCCTCGATACGGGCGACCGGCGTCTGCCGGTGACGATCGAGGCGCCGGCGCGCGCGCGGCCGCGCGGCCCGGTGGAGATCGGGCTGCATGTTCCCGGCGCCGGTCCCGATGCCCGTGTGTTCCTGGCGGCCGTCGACGAGGGCATCCTGCAGCTGACCCGTCATGCCTCGCCCGATCCCTTCGCGCATGTCTTCGGCAAGCGGCGGCTCGGCGTCGAGCTGCGCGACGATTACGGCCGCGTCATCGACGGTCGCGCGGGCGCCAAGGGCGCGATCCGCCAGGGCGGCGATGCCGGTTTCGGCGGGCGCGGCCTCGACGTGGTGCCTCTGACCATTGTCTCGCTCGTCGAGGGGCCGATCGCGCTCGACGCGTCAGGGCGCGCGAAGATCACCCTCGCGCTGCCTGATTTCGCCGGCGAGCTGCGGCTGATGGCGGTCGCCTGGGACGGCACGCGGCTCGGCGGCGGCGAGGCGCGGCTGACCGTGCGCGACGCGCTGGTCGCCGACGCGACCTTTCCGCGCTTCCTCGCGCCCGGCGACGAGAGCCGGGTCGCGCTATGGCTCCACAATGTCGAGGGCGAGGCGGGGACCTGGCGCGCGCGCTGGAGCGTCGCCGGCGAGGCGCGCCTGGCCGGCGAGGCGACGCGCGAGGTGACGCTGGGGCGCGACGCGCGCCAGCTGCTGTCCTTTCCCATCCAGGCCGGCGGGCCGGGCGTGTCCGAATTCCGGCTCGACGTCGCGGGGCCGGGCGGCGTCGCCTTCGCCCGCAGCTGGAAGATGGAGACGCGGCCGGCCCAGGCGCCGGTCACCGAGGCGCGGATCGAACGTGTGGCCCCTGGCGCGTCGCTGGACATCGCGCCGCGCGGGCTTGCCGGCTTCGTGCCCGGTTCGGTGCAGGCTTCGGTCGAGGTCGCGTCCTGGCGCGGCTTCGACGTGCCGGCGCTGCTGCGCGCCCTCGACCGCTATCCGTTCGGCTGCCTCGAGCAGACGACGAGCCGCGCCTTCCCGCTGCTGCATTTCAACGAGGCGGCGGCGCTGATCGGGCGCGGCGAGGACCGGGGCATCGACCGCCGCGTCCAGGACGCGATCTGGCGCGTGCTCGACATGCAGCGCGCCGATGGCGGCTTCGGCCTGTGGGGCGTCGCCGACGAGCCGGCGGAATCCTGGCTCCAGGTCTACGCGATCGACTTCCTGCTCGCTGCGAAGAAGCGTGGCCTCGTCGTGCCCGACGAGGCGGCGAGCCGCGCGCTGCGCTGGCTGCGCGGCGTCGCGACGCGGCTCGACGGCGGCGATGAGGGCAGGGCCTACGCGCTGTTCGTCCTGGCGCGCGAGGGCCGTGCGGATCTCGGCACCGCGCGCTATGTCCATGACGCCCGTGCGCGGAGCTACGAGAACCCGCTGGTGCTGGCGCAGCTCGGCGCGGCGCTGCAGCTGGCGGGCGACGAGGCGCGCGCGGATTCCGCCTTCGGCCGCAGCGTGGTGGCGCTCGATCGCGCGCTGCAGCGCACCGACCGGCGGTCCTTCGACCATTACGGCAGCCCGCTGCGCGACTTCGCCGGGACCGTCGCCGCGGCGGCCGGCGCGGGCCGCGTGGCGACGCTCGACCAGCTCATGCGGCGCTTTTCCGACACGCTTCGCCTGCCGCAGCTCGACGCCACGACGACCCAGGAGAAGGCCTGGATGCTGCTGGCGACGCAGGCCGTGGCGGAGCGCGGCGGTGCGATCGATGTCGCCGTCGACGGTCAGGTGGCGCGCGGCCGCGCACGGGCGCTGTTCGAACTCGGCACCGCGCAGGCGATCGCCGGCGCGCGGATCGAGAATCGCGGGCCGCAGGACATCTGGGCGACGACGACGGTCACCGGCGTCCCGGCGGCGCCGCTGCCGGCCGCCAATCGTCGCTTCACGATCCGGCGCAGCCATTTCGCGCTCGACGGCACGCCGGCCGATCTCGCGCGGCTGCGGCAGAACGACCGCGTGGTGGTGTGGATCGAGGTCGGCGGCCTCACCGATCTCGACCGCAACTCCAATGCGGACATCGCGATCACCGATCTTCTGCCGGCCGGGCTGGAGATCGAGGCGGTGCTGCGCCCCGTCGACGAGACCGGCGCGACGCGCTTTGCCTTCCTCGGCGCGCTCAGCCGCTTTGCCGTGATCGAAGCGCGCGACGACCGCTTCGTGGCCGCCGCGCGCGCGCGCAGCCTCGAGGAGCCGGCGCTGCGCATCGGCTATGTCGCGCGCGCGATCACGCCGGGCAGCTATGTCCTGCCGGCGGTCCAGGTCGAGGACATGTACCGGCCGGAACTCTTCGCGCGTTCCGCCGCGGGGCGCGTCGCCATCGCGCCGAACTGAGGACGCGGGGACGGGGCCTGTGGCGCGCCGCGCCGTGCGTCTCGCCGGGCTGGTCGTCGCGGCGGCGGCGCTGCTGCTGGGCGTCGCGCTGGCGCTCGACCGCGCCTTTCCGCCCGATCTCGCGCGCGCCGCGACGGCCTCGACCCTGGTCGTCGACCGCGACGGCAAGCTGCTGCGCGCCTTCACCACCGCCGATGGACGCTGGCGGCTCGCGACGCGGCGCGAGGACGTCGATCCGCGCTATCTGACGCTGCTGACGGCCTACGAGGACCGTCGCTTCGCCAGCCATGCCGGGGTGGACCCGCTGGCGCTGCTGCGCGCGGCCGGCCAGGCGGCGCAGGCGGGCCGGATCGTCTCGGGCGGGTCGACGCTGACGATGCAGGTGGCGCGGCTGCTGGACAGGCGGCCGCGCGGTCTGGGCGCGAAGGCGATCGAGATCCTGCGCGCGCTGCAGCTCGAATGGCATTTCCGCAAGGACGAGATCCTGGCGCTCTACCTGACGCTGGCGCCCTTCGGCGGCAACATCGAGGGGGTGCGCGCCGCGTCGCTCGCCTGGTTCGGCAAGGAGCCGGCGCGGCTGACGCTGGCCGAGGCGGCGCTGCTCGTGGTCATGCCGCAATCGCCCGAGCGCACGCGACCGGATCGCGACCCGGAGGCCGCGCGCGCGGCGCGCGACAAGCTTCTGCGGGTTCTGGCCGCGCGCGGCGATCTGCCGGTCCAGGCGGCGGCGGAGGCGATGCAGGACGGCGTGCCGCGCCAGCGCCTCGCCCTTCCCTTCCAGGCGCCGCATCTCGCCGAGACGCTGCGCGCCGCGGCACCCGCGGGCGCGCGCGTCGCGACGACCATCGATCGCGGGCTTCAGGAGCAGGCCGAGCAGCTCGCGCGGCGCGAACACGGCTTCCTCGCCGATGGCGGCAATCTCGCGATCATCGTGGTGGAGACCGCGACGCGTGCGGTGCGCGCCTGGGTGGGCGGCGCCGATTTCTCCGCCGAGGCCGGTCAGGTCGATCTCGTGCGCGCCCGCCGCTCGCCCGGCTCGGCGTTGAAGCCGTTCCTCTATGCGCTCGCCTTCGACGACGGCTGGCTCCATCCGGAGACGCGGATCGCCGACGCGGCGACGCGCTTCGGGGATTTCGCGCCGCGCAATTTCGATCGCGGTTTCCAGGGCGAGGTCTCGGCGCGCGCGGCGCTGCAGCTCTCGCTCAACGTGCCGGCGGTGGCGCTGCTCGACCGGCTGGGGCCGGCGCGGCTCGTCCATGCGCTCGGCACCGCCGGCGCGGCGCTCGATTTCGACCGGCGCGCGCTCGACGCGCCGAGCCTGCCGGTGATCCTCGGCGGAGTCGGCATCAGCCTCGCCGATCTGACGATGCTCTATGCGGCGCTGGGCGATGACGGGCGGGCGCTGCCGCTGCGCGTGCGCGCCGGCGAGACCGGCGCGCCGTCGGCCGCGGAGGGCGTGACCTTCGTCGAGCCGCGCGCGGCGCGCTGGACGCGCGAGATCCTGGCCGGCGTGCCGGCGCCCGAGCCCTGGTCGCAGCGCGGCGCCGCGCGCGCCATCGCCTACAAGACCGGAACGTCCTACGGATTCCGCGACGCGCTCGCGCTCGGCGTGTCGCCGCGCTGGACGGTCGGCGTCTGGGTCGGTCGCGCCGACGGCACGCCGCGTCCGGGGCAATACGGGCGCAGCGCGGCGGCGCCGATCCTGTTCAAGGTGTTCGACCTGCTGCCGCCGGAGGCGGCGCCGGACCCCGTGCCGCGTTTCGGCAGGCCGCCCGCGGGCCTCGCACGGCTGGTCGCGCGCGGCGCCGAGGACCGGCCCTGGGAGGATGGCGCGCGGCCGCTGGCGATCCTCTTTCCGCCGGATGGCGCCACGGTCGAGCTGGAGCGCGTCGGCGGCGAGCTGGTGCCGCTCGCGCTCAAGGCCGAAGGCGGTCGCGGCCGCCTGTCCTGGATCGTCGATGGTCAGCCGCTCGGCGCCGCCTCGCGGCTCGAGCCGCGCAGCGTCGTGCCGGAGGGCGAGGGCTTCATGCGCCTCGTCGTCCTCGACGAATCCGGCGCCAGCGCCCAGGCCCGCATCCGTGTCGTGACGCCGCCGCAGGACTGACGCGCCGTCCTCTCATGCGCGCGCATCCATGGACGGGCCGACGATCGCCGGACGCGGCGACCCGGCGAGCGGCGGAAGCGCGGGCGCGGCGGCGGCGTCAGGACAGGCCGATGGCGCCTTTGATCCGCTCGAGCAGGCCCGGCTTCGCGGGGCGCTTGGCGGTCGTGCCGGGCGCGCGCGGGCGGAACTTGTCGGAGGGGTCCTGTTTAGCGACCGCGGTGCAATGCGGATTGTTGTAGGAGAACAGGAGCTTGAACGCGCCATCCGGCGCGACACGGTAATAGACGACGCGCTTGAGGGCGGGATCCTGGGCGCAGCGACGCTTGGCGTCGGCCTCGGCGGCCGAACGGTTGTCGATCTCGCAATACTCGAGCTTGCCCTGCTTGATCTCCTGGCCGTCGCGGCAGGAGTAGACTTCCGTCGCCATGATCCCGTTCCTTTATTCGCGCGGACCATAGCGACCGCGGTCGTGTCCGCGCAATCGTGATCGCGTGTCCTGGTCAGGGCGACTCGCGGTCGATCGGCCAGTGACGGAAGGCAGGCGTCGCCTCGCAGCGTGCGGCGTGATCGCGCAGCGCCGGGTAGCGACCGGGATCGGTCGTGTCGGGCACGACGAAGCGGATGAAGCCCCAGGCGACCGCGGCGCCGATGGCGCCATGTGTCATCGGCGCCTCCGGTCCATGCCAGTCGCGCGCCGCGATGGCGTCGAGAGCGGCGAGGGCGTCCTGCAGCTGGGCCTGGACGCGGTCGAGCCAGGGCGCGTGGCGGATCGCCTCCGGCCGCTTGCGCTCGTACTCGATCGCGATGGCCTTCTCGCAGGTGACGAGGGCGAGGCCCGTGGCCCGCAGATCGGCAAGCCGTGCGGCCGGATCGCGCGGCCGCAGGCTGCGTGCGGCGACATCCTCGAGATGCGCGATGACCAGTTCGCTTTCCATCAGCACCGTGCCGTCGTCCGCGACGAGGCTGGGCGCCTTGAGGAGCGGGTTGATCGCGGCGAACCGGTCCATGTGCCGGAACACCGAGATCGACCGGTGCTCGAAGGTCAGGCCAAGCAGGGTGCCGGCGATCGCCGCACGGCGGACATAGGGGCTGTCGAGCATGCCGATGAGGATCATCGAGAGGTCCTTTCGAGAGTGCATGAGAGGGGCAGGGCCATCAGCCTGGCCGTGCCGCGAGCCGGCGGTCGAAATCCTCGAGCGTCGCCTGGACGCGCGCGAGCAGCGTGCCCGGCGGATAGGCGCCGTCGGGTCCGGGCGCTCCGGCCTCGAGGCCGGTGAAGAGCGCGATGGCGTCCTCGATCGTCTCGACGGTCCAGACATGGAACCGGCCGGAAGCGACCGCGCCGGAAACCTCGTCGCGCAGGACCAGATTGCGGGCATTCGCCGCCGGCAGGACGACGCCCTGGGTGCCCGTAAGCGCGCCGCGGTCGATGCACGCGCGGAAAAAACCCTCGACCTTGTGGCGCGCGCCGCCGATCGGCTGGGCCTGGCCGCGCTGGTTGACCGAGCCGGTGATCGCGAGATCCTGTCGCAGCGGCGTGTCGGCGAGGTCGGAGAGGATCGCCAGCAGCTCGGCCAGCGAGGCGCTGTCGCCTTCGACGCCACCATAGCTCTGCTCGAAGGTGACCGAGCAGTTGAAGGACAGCGGCATGCGGCGCGCGAAGCGGCCCATCAGCCAGCCCTGGATCACCATCGCGCCTTTCTGCTGTATCGGACCACCCAGCGCCACGTCGCGCTCGATGTTGATGACGCCGCGCCGACCGATCGAGGCGCGCGCGGTGACGCGGCTGGGTGCGCCGAAGGCATGGTCGCCGGCGTCGCGCACGGTGAGCGCGTTGACCTGCCCGACCACGCTGCCCGCGACATCGATCAGCACGCTGCCTTGGGCGATCGCCTCGTGCACCTTGTCCTCGGCCCGCGCGTTGCGCCGCCGCCGCCGCGTCACCGCCTCGTCGATCGCGGCGGCGCCGATCACGCCTCCCGCCGCGCGCGGCACCAGACGCGCCGCCTCGGCGATCAGGTCCTCGATCAGCTCGAACCGCGCCGAAAGCCGGAACCGGTCGTCGGCCCAGCGCGCCGCGATCGCGAGCAGCCGCGCCACGGCGTCGTCGCCCAGGACCGTGTCGCCGCGCCGCGCGGCGATGCGGCGGATCAGCCCGGCATAGGCGGCGATCTGGTCGGGCGTTGCAGGCAGGTCGGGGTCGATCTCGGCGCGGATCTTGAAATGGCTGACGAAATCGGGATCGCCCGCGAAGAACAGGTGGTACCAGCGCGGGTGGCCGACGAGCACGATCTTGGCGTCGAGCGGCACCGGGCCCGGCTGCGGCGCGGCGGCGAGCGGCGGGCCACCATCGCGGTGGCGCTCCTCGATCCGGATTTCGCGGTCGCGCAGCGCCGCCTTGAGCGCCGTCCAGAGTTCGGCATCGGCTGCGAGCGCCTCGGCGCGAAGCACGAGCACGCCGCCATTGGCGCGGTGCAGGCTGCCGGCGCGCACGAGCGAGAAATCGGTGGAGAGCGCACCCTGTTCCTGGCGGTAGTCGATGCGCCCGAACACGCTCTCGCAACTCGGGCTCGGATCGACCACCACGGGCGGCCCGTCCGCGTCGGTGTTGTCGACCAGGACGTTGATCGCATAGCGCCGCCGCATCGCCTCGAGCGCGGCCGCCATGTCCTCCGCCGGTGTCGCCAGCAGCAGCGGCACGCGCGCGACGAGATCGACGCGCATCTCGGCGAGCCAGCGCGCCAGCCCCGGCTCGCCCTGGGCGGCGCCGATCACCTCGTCGAGCAGCGCCGCGGTCGTCTGCTCGGCGATCTGTCGACCGAGCGCGTCGCGCCAGGCGTCGAGCCCGGCCTGTTCCGTGGCGACCCAGGCGTTGATCGCGGCGGCCTCCGCGGCGAGGCGCTGCGCCTCCGGCCGGTCGAGGCTGTCGGCCGCTGCGCCCGGCGGCGCGGCGAGGACGACACCGCGCTCGCTTTCCACCGCGTCGAGGCCGACCGCGCGCGCCGCCTGGCGCAAGGTCTCGATGCGTGTCTGCGCGGCCGCGCGCAGCGGCGCCGCGCGCTCGCGCAGGGCGGTCTGGAACCCCTCGGCGGCGAGCGCCTCGACCAGCGCCTCGCGCAGCCGCGGCACCAGCGCCGCCAGCCGCTCGCGGAAGCGCCGCGCCGTGCCGGCGGGCAGGGCGTGCGGCCGCGGCCGGTGCGGTTGCGCGAAATTGTTGAGATAGACCCAGTCGCCGGGGCGCGGCTGTCCGGCGAGGGTCGCGGCGAGGAAGTCGAGCGTCGCCGTCATGCGTCCGCTGCGGTCCTCGCCGAGGACGAAGACGTTGAAGCCCGCCTCGCGCAGCGAAAGCCCGAAGGCCAGCGCCTCGCGGGCACGGCGATGGCTGGCAAGGTCGAAGGCCCCTGCCTCGCCGGGCGTCGCCGGCGGGTCGAAGCGCGGCAGGCCCAGGCTTCCGGCGGGGAGCGCGCGCGCGGTCATCGATGATCCCCTCGTTGCGAGGCGCCGAGCGTGTCACCGCGGCGGTGCGCGATCAAGCCGTCCGCCCGGCGCTCATGGGCGCCATGCAAGCGTGGCGTTGCGCGGTGGCGGCGCGACGGCGGATGCTGTGCGCGATGAGCTTCGCCTTTCCTTCACCGATGCCGCGCGGCGGCCTTCTCGGCCTGCTGCTGGTCCTCGG
>CAYSUY010000110.1:0-13802 GCA_964434345.1 uncultured Acetobacteraceae bacterium | reverse complement strand
CTTGGCCTCGACGAACAGCCGCGGCTCCTGCTTGAAATGCTTGTTGGCCGTGAACGGCATCCAGAGTTCTTCGAGCGAGTTCGGCTTGACCGTCGTCATGTCGGTTCCCCTTGGCCTCAATGGAGCGGGCACCGCTCCGGGCGCCTCGCCGCACAGGATAGGACCAAGGCCGTCGGGACGCCACCGCAAGCTTGCGGCCGTTGGACCTGCCATCTCGGCGCGCCCGGCGCTAGACTGGCGCCGACCCAATCCGGATGGAGGCGATCATGCGCATCGGCGTTCCCAAGGAGATCAAGATCCGCGAATACCGCGTCGGCCTCACGCCCACGAATGTCCGCGAACTGGTCGCGCATGGTCACGATGTGGTGGTCGAGCGCAACGCCGGGGCGGGGATCGGGATGACCGATCGCCATTACGAGGCCGCCGGCGCGCGGATCGCCGCGGACGCGGCCTCGGTCTTCGCCGAGGCGGAGATGATCGTGAAGGTGAAGGAGCCGCTGGCCCCCGAGCGGAAGATGCTGCGCAAGGGCCAGGCGCTCTTCACCTATCTCCACCTCGCGCCGGATCCCGCGCAGGCGCATGACCTGATGGCGAGCGGCGCGACCTGCATCGCCTACGAGACCGTCACCAGCCCGGCCGGCGGCTTGCCGCTTCTGGCGCCGATGTCGGAGGTCGCCGGCCGCATGTCGATCCAGGTCGGCGCGTATTTCCTGGAAAAGGCGCATGGCGGCCTCGGCATGCTGCTGGGCGGGGTGCCCGGCGTCGATCCGGCCAAGGTCGTCGTGCTCGGCGGCGGCGTCGTCGGCACCCATGCGATCCACATCGCGCTCGGCATGGGGGCGGATGTCTGGGTGCTCGACCGCAGCGTCGACGTGCTGCGCCGTCTCTGGTCGCAGTTCGACCGTCCGCTGAACACGGTCTTCTCGACGCGCGACGCGGTGGAGCAGCATGTCGCGGCCGCGGATCTGGTGATCGGCGGCGTGCTCATCCCGGGCGCTGCGGCGCCGAAACTCGTCGGCGCGGATCTCATCCGCAAGATGAAGCCGGGTTCCGTGATCGTCGACGTGGCGATCGACCAGGGCGGCTGCTTCGAGACCTCGCGGCCGACCACCCATGACGATCCGACCTATGTGGTCGACGACGTCATCCATTATTGCGTGACCAATATGCCCGGCGGCGTGCCGCGCACCTCGGCGGTGGCCCTCAACAATGCGACGCTGCCCTATGTGCTGGCGCTCGCCGACAAGGGCGTCGCGCGGGCGCTCGCCGACGATCCGCATCTGCGCAACGGCCTCAACGTCCATGCCGGGCGCATCACGCACCAGGCCGTCGCCGCAGCGCTCGGCGAGGCGTTCGTCGATCCGATCTCGGCGCTGCGCAACTGAAGACGCCACATGCCTGGGCGTGCCGCGCTCAATAGGAGCGCGGCATGCCCAGCACGTGCTCGCCGACATAGGCGAGGATCAGGTTGGTCGAGATCGGCGCCACCTGATAGAGGCGGGTCTCGCGGAACTTCCGCTCGACGTCGTAATCCGCGGCGAAGCCGAACCCGCCATGGGTTTGCAGGCAGGCATTCGCCGCCTCCCAGGACGCGTCCGCGCAGAGCAGCTTCGCCATGTTCGCCTCCGCGCCATAGGGCTGTCCGGCATCGTGCAGCGCGGCCGCCTGGTAGCGGATCGCGTCGGCGGCGCGGGCGTTGACGAAGGCGCGGGCGATCGGGAACTGGATGCCCTGGTTGCGCCCGATCGGCCGGTCGAAGACCACCCGGTCGTTGGCATAGGCTTTGGCGCGATCGACGAACCAGTAGGCGTCGCCGACGCATTCGGCCGCGATCAGCACGCGCTCGGCGTTCAGCCCCGCGAGGATGATGCCGAAGCCCTTGTCGATCTCGCCGATCAGGTTTTCCTCCGGGATCTCCAGGTCGTCGAAGAAGACCTCGTTGGTCTCGTGATTGACCATGTTGCGGATGGGCCGCACGGTCATGCCCTTGCCGAGGGAGCTGCGCAGATCGACCAGGAAGACCGACAGCCCGTCGGATTTCTTTTTCACGCGGTCGAGCGGCGTGGTCCGCGCGAGCAGGATCATCAGATCCGAATGCTGAAGGCGGGAGGTCCACACCTTCTGCCCGTTGACCACGAAGCGATCGCCCTTGCGCACAGCCACGGTCTTGAGCTTCGTCGTGTCGGTGCCCGTCGTCGGTTCGGTCACGGCCATCGACTGCAGCCGCAAACGGCCCGCGGCGATCTCCGGCAGGTAGCGGTGCTTCTGCCCGGCCGATCCGGCGCGCAGCAATGTCGACATGTTGTACATCTGCCCGTGGACCGCGCCGGAATTTCCGCCCGAGCGGTTGATCTCCTCCATGACGATCGACGCCTCGGTCAGGCCAAGCCCGGACCCGCCATATTCCTCCGGGATCAGCGCCGCCAGCCACCCGGCCTCGGTCAGGGCCGTGGTGAAGGCCTCGGGATAGCCCCGCGCCTCGTCGATGCCGCGCCAATAGGCGCCGTCGAAGCGCCCGCAGAGGTCGCGGATCGCCGCACGCAGGTCCTGATGGTCGCTTTCGACGGGGATCGTGATCGGCATGGCGGGTTCCCTTCGGTGCGCTCGGCGCAAGCTGGTCGTCTCGCCGGCCGTGAATAGGGCCACGACGGCGATCTTGCAACGCGTGGCGCCTTGCGGTCTTGATCGCCGGAGCGCCGGCGGCGGCGCGAGGGGAATGACGGGATGGCGCACGCGGACGGCGACGACGCCGCATTGAGATCGGATCTGGTCCAGGCCCTCGGCGCGGCGCATGTCGACGCGTCCGCGGAGGCGCGGGCGATCGCGGGCGCGGATCTCTTCGACTGGCCCGCCGCGCGCATGCCGGATCTGGTCCTGCGCCCGGGCAGCGCTGCGGAGGTCGCGGCGGCGATGCGTATCCTGGCCGCGCATCGCCGCGCGGTGGTGCCACGCGGGGCCGGCCTGTCCTACACCGCCGGCGCGGTGCCGCAGACGCCGGCCGTGATCATCGACCTTCGGCGCCTCGACCATGTCGCGATCTCCGCGCCCGACCTGCACGCCTGCGTCGGCGCCGGCGCCACCTGGGAGACGGTGGCCGCGGCCGCGGCGCGCCATGGGCTGCGGCCGGCGCTGGCCGCGCCGATCAGCGGCGCGGTCTCGACCGTCGGCGGTGCCGCGGCGCAAAACCTGCCTGGCGGGATGGACGGGTTCCTGGGCGTCGAGGCCGTGCTTGCCGACGGGACATGCGTACGCACCGGCGCGCTGGCCCGGCGCGTGGCCGGGGGCGGCGCGGGGTTCTGGCGCCACCATGGTCCCGATCTGACCGGGCTCTTCCTGGGAGATTGCGGTGCCTTCGGGGTGAAGACAGAACTCGCGTTGCGTCTCGTTCCGGAGAGGCCGGCGGAGTGCGCGTCCTTCGCCTTCGCGGATGACGGGGCGCTCGTCGCCGCGATGACCGAGGTGATGCGCGCCGGTCTCGCGACCCGTGTCTTCGCGCTCGACCGCCTGCGCAGCGCGTCGGCGCGCCGCATCGGCGCGGGTGAGGCCGTGCGGACCCTGGGTGCGGTGATCGCGCGTGCGGCGACGCCGACGGAGGCGCTGCGTGACGCGGCGCGTCTCGCGCGCGCCGGGCTCGCCCCCGAGGACGACGCGCCCTGGGCGCTGCATCTGGTCGCGGAAGGCGAGACTGCGGAGATCGCGGCGGCGCGTCTCTCCCTCGCGCGGCGCCATTGCGGCGCGGGGCGCGAGATCGACGCGGTCGTGCCGCGCACGTTGCGCGCGCGCCCCTTCTCCATCCGCGGCATGGTCGGCCCGGAGGGCGAGCGCTGGGTTCCCGTCCACGGGATCGTCGCCCTGTCGCGCGCGCCGGCAGCGCTCGCGGCGCTGCGATCGGCGTTGGCCGAGGAGGCCGCGGCCATGGAACGGACCGGAACCGTCGCCAACTGGCTGATCGCGTCGGGCGGTCCCTTCGTCACGATCGAGCCGATGTTCTACTGGCCGGATTCGCTGCCGCCGCAGACCCTCGCGCATCTCTCGGCCAGCCACCGGACGCGCTTCGGCGGTGCCGCCGCGAATCCCGATGCGGTCGCGCTCGTGCGTCGGCTGCGTCTGCGGCTGCGCGACATCCTGGATGCGCATGGCGCCGTCCACGCGCAGATCGGCCGCTTCTATCGCTATGAGGATGCGCTCGATCCCGGCGGCGCAGATCTTGCGCGCCGGGTCAAGGCGGCGCTCGATCCCGAGCGGCGGCTGAACCCGGGCGCACTCGGGCTCTGAGCCCGTCGAAACGGCGCTGGATCGGGGCGGATGCGGCGGGCATCCTCATGCGCCGGCGGGGACAGCCGGAGGGGGAAGACCATGGACGTTCGCATCGCCAGCCACTTCGTGACCATCGGGACGCGGCGCGTGCATTACACGCGCGCCGGCAGCGGCCCGGCGCTGGCGCTCTTCCATCCGTCGCCCTGCTCGGCGCGGCGGATGCGCCTGCAGCAGGAGGCGTTCGCATCGCATTTCACGACCTTCGCCTTCGACACGCCGGGCTTCGGCCTTTCGGACCGGCTCGAGCTGGCGCAGCCCGAACTTGGCGATTTCGCCGATGCCTTCGCCGAGACGCTGACCGCGCTCAGCATCCACCGCTGCGCGGTCTATGGCAACCATACCGGCGCGGCGATCGCGGTCGAGTTCGCGGCCCGGCATCCGGAGCGTTGCGCGATGGCGCTGGCCGACGGCTATCCGGCCTACTCGGGCGGCACCGCCGAGGACCGGTTGAAGCGCTATCTCGAGCCGCTGGTCCCGAAATGGGACGGCAGCCACATGGTCTGGCTCTGGTACCGCTACCGCGAACAGCATGTCTTCTGGCCGTGGCACGATCACGACCTCGCGCATCGCGCCGATACCGATGTCCCGGATCCGGATTTCTTGCATCAGGGCGTTCTCGACCTGCTGGAGGCGGGGGACGACTACCGGATCGGCTACGCCGCGGCCTTTCGCGGTCGCGGTCTTTCCCTGCTGCCGGACCTGCGCGTGCCGGTCTGCTTCGCGCTGCGGCCGGGCGACAGCCTGTACCGCACCAAGCCCGCCTATGCTGGGACCAGCGCCTGGTTCGTGGAGACCCCGCGCGATGCGCGCGCGGCGGCGGAGATCGAGCGCGACATCCTGCTGCGCCATCCTGGCGACGTGCCGCCGCCGGCGCCGGCCTGTGCGCCTGTCCCTGGCCGCGCCACCACGGATTTCGTCGATGCCGCCGGCGCGCGTCTCTTCGTGCGCAGCCATGACGCGCCGGCGGGAAGCGGCGTCCCGCTCCTGTGCCTGCACGAGATGCCGGGTGCGTCGGCGCTGCATGCCGATCTGCTTGCGACCCTGGGGGCCACGCGGCGGGCGCTGTCGATCGATCTGCCGGGCCATGGCGAGTCCGATCCCGCGCGTCCGGGCGCGACATGGACCGACCATGCAGCGACGCTCGCGGCGGCGCTCGACGTGCTCGGCCTCGCCCGTGTCGATCTGCTCGTCTGCGGCACCGCGACGCCGCTCGGCGCGGAGCTGATCCGCGCTATTCCGGGCCGGGTGCGGCGCGCGGTCTTCGACGCGCCGTTGGTCCTCGACGCCGCCGCCCGCGCGGCCTTCGCCGCCGTGCCGCCGCCCGCGGCGATCCCCGAGATGGACGGCACGCATGTCCTGCGGGTCTGGCATCACCTGCGCGACCAGGAGCTGTGGCGGCCCTGGCACGACCGTCGGCGCGTGAACGCGCGCCGTATCGCGCCGCGCATCGATCCCGCGGCGCTGACGCTGCGCGCACGCGAGATGCTCAAGCACCCGCGCAGCTACGCGTCGGACTGGAGCGCGGCGCATGGCTGGGATCCCGCCACGGGGCTGAATGGTCTTGCCGACCTGCCCATTCTGGTCACGGCCATGCCCGATGCGCTCCATGCCGAGTGTCTGGATGCCGCCGCCGCGGCGCTGCCGCATGCATGTCTCGTCCGGCCCGAGGGGGACGGGCTCGCCGGTCATGCGGCGCGGATCGCCGCGTTCCTGGACGCATGACCATGGCGCGGTTCGTGTCCGTCGGCGTCCTCGCCGTTGCGCTGCTCGTCGCGGCGCTGCCCACCCGGGCCCAGCCGCAGGCGCAATCCCTGGTGATCGGCATCCAGCAGGCGCCGTCCTCGCTGGATCCGCATCACGAGGGATCGACGCCCAACATCAACGCGCTCGCGCATCTCTATGACTGCCTTGTCGAGGAGGAGGCGCCGGGCGTCCTGCGTCCCGGGCTTGCCCTGTCCTGGCGCGTCGCCGGACCCGAGGCATGGGAGTTCGTGCTCCGCGAGGGCGTGCGGTTCCATGACGGGACGCCCTTCGAGGCGGAAGACGTGGCCTTCACGATCGCGCGCGTGCGAAGCATGTCGGCGACGCCGAACCCGCTGACGCCCTTCGTCCGCTCGATCCGGGCGGTCGAGATCGTCGAGCCGGGGCGGGTGCGGATCACGACCGACGGCCCGAACCCGTTCCTGCCGCGCGACCTTGCCTATGTGCGCATCCTGAGCCGGCGGATCCATGCGGCGGTCGAACCGCGCGACTTCGCCGAAGGGCGCGCGGCCATCGGGACCGGTCCCTATCGCCTGATGCGCAACGAGCCGCAGCGCGGGCTGGAGCTTGCGCGCAACGAGGCCTGGTTCGGCGCGAGCCAGCCCTGGTCGCGCGTCACGCTGCGCGAAATCGGTTCGCCCGCCACGCGCGCCGCGGCGCTGGTCTCGGGCGAGATCGACGTGATGGAGCGGGTGGCGGTCGCCGACCTGGGCTGGATCCGTGGCGACGCGCGGCTCGCGCTCGCGACGACGGCATCGGGCGAGATGCTGTTCCTGTTTCCGGACGCGACGCGCGAGGAGACGCCCTTCGTGACCGACAAGGCCGGCAACAGGCTGGCCGCGAACCCGTTCCGCGATCTGCGCGTGCGCCGGGCCCTGTCGCTCGCCATCGACCGTGCGGCGCTCGCCGCGCGGGTGATGGACGGTGCGGCGCTCCCGGCCGAGCAGCTGAACGCGCCGGGCTCGGAGGGCCGCGCCGCGGATCTTCCTCCGCTCGCCTATGATCCGGCCGCCGCGCGTCGTCTGCTGGCCGAGGCCGGATTCCCCGACGGGTTCGGCGTCACGCTGCATGGCCCGCGCGGACTCTACACCAACGATGCCGCGCTGCTCCAGGCGCTGGGTCAGGCCTTGGCGCGCGTCGGCATGGCGACGCGCGTGGAGGCGCTCCCGCCACAGGTGTTCACGACCCGCGCCAACGCCTTCGAATTCTCCCTCTACATGTTCGGGTACAACTCGGCGACCGCGGCGAGCACGATCCGGGGCCTTCTGATGACGCGCGATCCGCCGCGCGGCTTCGGCACCGTCAACCGGATGCGCTATTCGAATGCGACACTCGACGGGTTGATGCAGCGCGCGCTGGTCGAACTCGATCCCGTCGCGCGCGGGGACCTGCTCGCGGCGGCGCAGCGCGAGGCGGTGGGCGACATGGCGGTCGTGCCGCTGCTCTATTCGGTGCACGCCTGGGCATCGCGCGCCGACAAGGTCCGCTTCCAGGCCAATCCCCTCGGACGCACGCGGGCCATGTTCGCCGTGCCGGCACAGCCATGATCGCGGGGCGGTGCGATCCGCGCTTCGCGCCGGTGCGCGAGGCCTTCGCGGCGGGTTTCGCGGAGGATGGATCGCCGTCCGAACTCGGCGCCTGCGTCGCCGTCGTCGTCGACGGCAGGACCGTGGTCGATCTCTGGGGCGGCTGGGCGGATCCATCGAAGACGCGGCCCTGGGCGCAGGACACGATCGTCGACATGATGTCCGTGGGCAAGGCGATGCTGGCGCTGGTCGTCCACCGCCTCGCCGCGCGCGGGATCCTCGATCTCGACGCACCCGTGGCGCGCTGGTGGCCGGATTTCGCGGCCGGGGGCAAGGGGAGCCTCGCGCTGCGCCATCTCCTCGACCATCGCGCGGGGCTCGCCGTCGCGATCGGCGCGGGGGTGGGCGAGGCGCATGACTGGGAGCGCTTCTGCGCCCGGCTCGCGGCGCAGCCCGCCGAGGGCGGTCCGGGGACGCCGCCTGTCTATCATTCGCTGACTTACGGGTTCCTGCTCGGCGAAACCCTGCGACGTGCCACCGGGCTGCGTTTCGCCGACCTCTGGCGGCAGGAGGTCGCGGGGCCGATGGCGGTCGATTACGGCTTCTGCCGGCCGGCCGAGGACGACGCGCGCTGCGCCGATTTCGTCGAGGCACGGCCGGCATCGCCGCCCGATCCCGACAGCCTTCCCGTGCGCATCATGTCCGGCCTCGACCGGCCCGAGGACCGCAACTCCGCCCGCCATCGTCGCGCCGAGCTCTACGCCATCAACGGGCATGGCAACGCGCGGGCGCTCGCGACCATCTACGGCGAACTCGCGGCGGGTACGCGGCTATGGGACGCCGATCGGCGCGCCGAGGCGACCCGCACCGCCTGGCACGCGCGCGAGGCGGTGACCGGAAAGGTCGTGCGCATGGGATGGGGGTTCCGTCTGCCCGACGCGGCCGGGATCTCCGGCGGGCCGAACGCTTTTGGCCATGGCGGGCGCGGTGGCGCCACCTGCTTCGGCGATCCCGACGCGCGGCTCGGTTTCGCCTACGCGCCGAACCGCGCCTTTCCCGGCGGCAGCGCGGAAAGCCCGCATGCGCGCCGCCTGCGCGATGCCGTCTACGGATGCCTGGGGAGCACGACATGATCGTGAAGCGACTGGCGGCGCTCGCCGCCGCCTGCGGGCTCTGGGCCCAGTTTCATGCGCCGCCGGCGCTGGCCAGCGAGGAATTGCGGCTCGGCGTCAAGCTGCCTCTGACGACCATGGATCCGCATTTCTTCGCCACCTTCGCGACGGCGTCCGCGCATGCGTCGATCTGGGAGCGCCTGGTCGAACTCGATCCCGATGGTCAGCCCGTCCCCGCGCTCGCCGAATCCTGGCGGCTCGAGGACGACCTGACATGGGAGTTCGTCCTGCGCCCCGACGTGCGCTTTCATGACGGGACGATGCTGACGGCGGCCGATGTCGTGTGGAGCTTCCAGCGCATCCGGGACATCCAGCGCAGCCCGAGTTCCTTCGCCCGCTATATAGCCGGGGTTCGCGCCGAGGCCGTCGATGCGCGGCGGGTCCGCCTGGTCACGGACAGGCCGAAGCCGCTCCTGCCCTTCGATCTCGCCTATGTGATGATCGGCTCGTCGCGCACGCCCGACGGCGTCGGGGTCGAGGCGTTCAACGCGGGCCAGCACGTCAACGGCACCGGACCCTACCGCTTCGCGGGCTGGACGGCGAACGACAGCCTGACCCTCGAACGGCATGTCGGCCATTGGGCCGGACCCGCCCCGTGGCGCCGGGTCGTCGAGCGGACCATCGCCGACGACGCGGCGCGCGCCGCCGCCCTGCTCGCCGGAGACGTCGACGCGATCAATGCGCTGGCGCCGTCGGCGATCGAGGGGCTGCGTGGCCGGCCCGGCATCGCGGTCGCGCTGGCGCCGTCGACGACGACGCTTGCCGTGGCGCTCGATCTGGTCCGCGACGAGACCCCGTTCGTGCAGACCCGCGATGGGGGCAGGCCCGCCCGCAATCCGCTCGCCGATGTCCGCGTGCGGCGGGCGCTGTCGCTCGCCATCCCGCGCCAGGCGATCGCCGAGCGGGTCATGGCGGGTGCGGCGATTCCCGCCGCACAGCTCTCGGCGCCGCGCCTGCATGGCGCGGTCGCGGACGCGGTCCCCGATCCATACGACCCCGCGGCCGCGTTGGCCCTGCTGCGCGACGCGGGCTGGGGCGAGGGGTTCCGCGCGACCATCCATGTCGACGCCAACGGCTTCCTGCGCGAGCCCGCCGTCGCGCAGGCCATCGCGCAATCCTGGGCACGCATCGGCGTGATCGCCGAGGTCCAGTCGCTGCCGGCAGCGGTGTTCCTGACCCGGGCCGGCAGGCAGGAGTTCAGCATCGTCCTCGCCGCGCAGGGCGGCATCAACGCCGGCGTGTCGCTGCGCAGCATGGTGGCGAGCTGGGACGAGCGGGCGGGCAGGGGTCTGACAAACCGGATGCGCTATGCCAATGCGGCGCTGGACGAGCTGATCGAGCGGGCGATCGCGACGACCGCCACGCCCGATCGGATCGCCCGTTTCCATGCGGCGAACGCGATCGTGGCCACCGAGGCGCCGGTGCTGCCGGTCTTCCATGCCGCCAATGCGGCCGCTTCGCGTGCTCAGGTCGCGGTGACCCTGTGGCCTGACCGCCGCTTCAACGCCTTGATGACGAGACCCGGATCCCGATGACGACCCCTTCGCTCCTCACACAGCGTCGCGGCAACGCGCGCGGCATCACCGTCAGCGACGGCATCTTCTCGGCCGCACGCCGCACCCCGGACAAGCTGGCGATCCGCGAGAGCGGTCGTGGCCTCACCTATGCGCGGCTCGCCGAGCGGATCCGGCGCGTCGCGTCCCTGGTCCATGCGGGGCTTGGTCTGCGGCATGGCGAGCGCGCCGCTGTGCTGCTGCCGAACCGGCTCGAATACATGGAGATCGTCTGTGGCGGCGCCCTCGCGGGCGTGGCCTCCGCCACGATCGGGCCTGCTGCCTCCGAGGCCGAAATCCGCTTCATCTGCGAGGATTCCGGGGCGCGCGTCCTGTTCGTCGATCCTGCGCTGGAGGCAAAGGCGCGGGCGGCGATCCCCCCGGGCGTCGCGCATGTCGTGACGATCGACGCGCGCTACGAGGATCTGCTGGCGCGGGCCGCGGACGCCGCCTGCCCGGTGCCGGTCACCGAGGAGGACATCTTTTCGATCCCCTACACCTCCGGCGCCACGGGCAGGCCCAAGGGGGTCATGCTGTCGCATCGCGGGCGCGTGCTCTCGGCCTACGCGATCGGCGCGGATCACGGCTGTTACGGGCCCGACGATCGCGCGATCACGCTGACGCCGCTCTTCCATGGCGCCGGGTTCCTCATGACGCTGACGCCGCTGCATTTCGGCGGCTTCGTCGAGCTGCTGCCGCGCTTCGACATCGAGCGGATGATGGACACGATCCAGTCGATCAGGGCCACCAACACCTATATGGTCCCGACCCATTTCGCGGCCCTGTTCGCGATGGGGGACGCGGCGCGTCGCTACGATGTCGCGTCGCTGAAGGCGGTGGTCTCAGGGACGGCGCCGCTGGCGCAGGCGACCAAGGAACGGATCATCGATTTCTTCGGCGCGGGTCGGCTCTACGAGCGCTATGGCTGCACCGAGACGTCGATCGTCACCGCGCTGCGCCCGGCAGACCAGCTGCGCAAGACGCAATGCGTCGGGCAGCCCCTGCCGGCGACCCAGATCTGTATCCTCGGATCGGATGGCGCTGAGCTGCCGCGCGGCGAGATCGGCGAACTCGCCTGCACCTCGCCCTACATGTTCTCCGGCTACCTGAACCTGCCCGAGGCGACGACCCGTGCGATGCGCGGCGACTGGTTCGTGACCGGCGATCTCGCGGGCATGGACGAGGAAGGGTTCCTCTATCTCGTCGATCGCAAGAACGACATGATCATCACCGGGGGCGAGAACGTCTACCCGCGGGAGGTCGAGGAAGTCCTGCTGGGCCACCCCGCGGTGCGCGAATGCGCGGTCGTCGGTCTGCCGCATGGCTATTGGGGCGAGGCCGTGACGGCGTTCGTGGCGCTTCGTCCGGGCGTGGACGCCGAGGCCGGGACGCTGATTGCCGCGTGCCGGGCCGCGCTGTCGCCCTACAAGGCGCCGAAGGAGATCCGCTTCGTCGCGGCCCTGCCGCGCAACTCGCTGGGCAAGGTGCTGCGGCGCCAGCTGCGCGACGAGGGCGGCGAGAGCCGCGCTTCGCGCCCCGGTCCTTAATCTCCGGTCAAGCATGGAGGCGTAGACTCGATGTTGCGCGCCGTTCTCGCGGAGACCTCGTGAAGATCCTCCTGGTTCATCGCTTCCTGCCCGGCCGGTTCGGTGCACTCGCCGAGGCGCTGGCCGCGCGCGGCGATACCTGCGTCTTCCTGCACGCGGAGGGGGACGAGGCCCCGCCAGGGGTGCGGTCCGTCCGCTTCATTCCTTCGCGGCCTGCCGATCTCGGGGATGACAGCCGCATGCGGCCGCTCGAAACGGCGGTCCTCGATGGCGAGGCCGCGTTTCGCGCCGCGCGGTCGCTTGCCGCCGCCGGGTTCCGTCCCGACGCCATCGTCGCCCAGGGCGGTTTCGGTCCCGGTCTCCACCTCGCGGAGGCGTTTCGTGGCGTGCCCCTGCTGGGGGCGTTCGAATGGTTCGATCCGGATCCCGCCGCACGCGCGCAGTTGCGGCTCGAACTGGCCGCGTGCCGGCAGGGCCTGGTCGAGAGCCATGTCCAGCTTGCGGGTTTTCCGACCGCGTTCCAGTCCAGGCTGCGGGTCGTGCATGCGGGGATCGATACGCGGGTCTGGGCGCCGGTGCGCTCGCGCGGCACGGCCCGCGCCGAACTGGGTCTCGGGCGCGACGACGAATTGCTGGTGCATGCCGGCCCGATCTTCCAGCCGCAGCGCGGCTGCGACACGGTGCTCGAGGCGCTGGGCGAGTTGCAGCGGCGCCGGCCGCGGCTACAGATCTGCCTCGTCGGCGAAGCGGGCGGGCTCTACGGGCCGCCCATGGCCATCGACGGTCCGCGACGCACGGCGATGCGTGCCGGGATGGCCGCGCTCGACCGCGCGCGCCTGCGCGTCGCGACGGGGTGCACGGCGGAGTTCCGGCGAACCGCGCTGCAGGCCGCGGACGCGACGATCTACCTCGCCGATGGCTGTCCGGTGTCCCTCGCCCTGCTCGAGGCGATGTCCTGCGCGGTTCCGATCGTCGGCTCGGACACGGCGGTCGTGCGCGAATTTCTCGTCGACGGGCAGAGCGCGCTGCTGGCGCCGTTCGGGGACGCCGCTGCGCTCACCGGCGCGGTGGAGCGACTGTTCGAGGATCGCTACATGGCCATGGAACTGGCGCGCACGGCGCGGCGTCAGGCCGTTCTGCGGCACGGCCTCGCCGCGCAGGTCGCGCGGCAGATCACCAGCCTCGACGGGATGGTCCGCGGCGCCGGAAGCCCGGCGTCCGCTCACGGTCCGGTGGCGAAATCCGCGTAGCCCAGGGGATAGCGCCGCCGCCACCGCCAGGCGCTGTCGACGATCGCATCGATGTCGGTGAAGCGTGGGCGCCAGCCGAGTTCCGTCATGATGCGCGCGGGATCGGCGACGAGTTGCGCCAGATCGCCGGCGCGCCGCGGTGAGATCTCCACCGGGAACGTGGTCCCTGTGACGCGCGCCACCGCGGCCAGCACCTCGCGGACCGAATACCCCCGGCCGATCCCGACATTGAAGCTGCGGCTCCGATCGCGGATCAGGTCGAGCACCTTCACATGCGCGTCGGCGAGGTCGCAGACATGCACGTAGTCGCGCACGCAGGTTCCGTCCGGCGTCGGGTAGTCGTCACCGAAGACCTGCATCGCCGGCCGCTTGCCGAGGGCGCAGTCCAGGGCGAGCGGGATCAGGTGGGTCTCCGGCGCGTGGTCCTCGAACAGCGGCAACTCGGGATGCGCGCCCGCTGCATTGAAGTAGCGCAGGCACGCGTAACGGATCCCATGCACCTCGTCGGCCCAGCGCAGGATCCGTTCGATCAGGTATTTCGATTCGCCATAGGCGCTCCCCGGCGCGATCGAGACGTCCTCGTCGATCGGCACGCGCTCCGGCGCGCCGAAGATGGCGCAGGTCGAGGACAGCACGAAGCGACGGACGCCGTGCTCGGCCGCTGCCTCGAGCAGAT
>CAYSUY010000109.1:0-13884 GCA_964434345.1 uncultured Acetobacteraceae bacterium | reverse complement strand
CCTGGAGCCGGGGCGTCTGCGGGGTCGCGTCGCTGGGCGGCGCGTTTGTGATGGCCGCAAGCGGCAGCGCCTCGACGACGAGCGGCCGATCCTCGAGCGGCGGCGGCTTCATGAAATGCGGAAGGCCGACGATCGCGAAGGCGAGCAGCACCACGTGCAAGACGCCCGACGCGCCTGCGGCAATCCGCAGACCATTGTCGGACGGCTCGATCGAACTCGCCGCGGCCGCGGTCATCCGGGACGCCCCTCCTTCGCTTCCCGCTCAGCGCGCGGGCGCGCCGGCGCGCGGTGCCGGCGTCTGCAGCGCCTCGGTCACCAGCGCGACCTTCGTGAACCCGCCGGCGCTGATCGTGCCCATCACCTCCATGACCCGGCCATAGGAGATGTTGCGATCCGCACGCACGAAGATCCGGCTATCCGGCTTGTTGCGCAGGATCGCCGAAAGCCGCGTGACAAGGCTGCCTTCGTCGATCTCCGAATCCTGGATGTAGAGCTTGTTCTGGGCCGTGATCGTGACGATCAACGGTTCGTCCTGACCGCGCGACTGCGCGGCCCGGGTGCTTGGCAGATCGACCTCGATGCTCGAGGTCAGCAGCGGCGCCGTGACCATGAAGATCACGAGCAGCACGAGCATCACGTCGACGAGCGGCGTCACGTTGATCTCGGCGACCAGCGGCCGGCCGCCACGGCGGCGCCCACGCGTGGCGGGGGCGGCCATCAGGGAGCCCGCCATGGGTCAGGCCTTCTCTTCGAGCTGGCGCGACAGGATGGCGTTGAACTCGTTCGAGAACGCCTCCAGGCGTCCCGCGTAGCGCGCCAGTTCGCTGTTGATCTTGTTGAAGGCGATGACCGCCGGCACGGCCGCGACCAGCCCAAGGGCCGTCGCGAACAAGGCCTCCGCGATGCCCGGCGCCACGACGGCGAGCGACGTGTTCTTGCTCGCCGCGATGGCATGGAAGGCGTTCATGATGCCCCACACCGTACCGAACAGGCCGATGAAGGGCGCGGTCGAGCCCACGGAGGCGAGGAAGCTCATGTAGCGCTCGAGACGGTCCATCTCTCGTCCGAAGGTCACGCCCATCACGCGCTCGATCCGGCTCTGCAGGCCGGCTCGCACCTGGCTCGCGCCAGCGAGCCCCTTCGCCGCGGAGCGGCGCCACTCGCGCATCGCCGCCGCGAACATCGCCGTCATCGGGCAAGGCGGCTGCTCGCCGACACGGTCATAGAGATCGTCGAGAGAGCCGCCGGACCAGAACATGTCCTCGAAATCGTCGGCCCGCGACTGCAGGCGACGGATCCGGACAAGCTTCTCGATGATGATCGCCCAGCTCCAGAACGAAGCCAGGATCAGGAGCACGATGACCGACTTCCCGATCAGATCCGCGTTGAGAAAAAGACCCAGGAAGGACAGGTCTGCCACCGGCTTAGATCCGGCGGCGACGACGGCATCCACGGAACGATCCATGATCTCTAGCGCCTCTCTGCGTTGGCGGCGGAAAACTGGCTCGCGAATGCGGCGAGCGCATGGCGGATGGGCGGCGGCAAGCGGGACGGACGTCCGCTCGCCGCGACGCACGCGACGGTGACGTCGAGTTCGGCCAGGAGCTCATCCCCACGCAGGATGCGCTGACGCATCCGGCACGTGGCGGCACCGACATCGGTCGCCTCGGTCGTCACCTCGATCGCGTCGTCGAGACGCGCCGGTCTGAGATAGTCGCAGACGCAGCGCCGCACGGCGAAGGCGAGGCCGGATTCGGCACGCAGCCGCCCCTGGTCGACCCCCAGGGCGCGCAGCAACTCAGTCCGCCCGCGCTCGGCGAATTTCAGATAATTGGCGTAATAGACGATCCCGGCGGCGTCGGTGTCTTCCCAGTAGACCCGCAGGGCCAGCCGATGCGGCGCGACGTCAGGCATCGTCGTCCTCCGCCGGCCCCGGGCGCATCAGCATGTCGAGTTGACCGAGCCGCTCAGGCGCCGGCTCGAGCCCGAGATGCCGCCAGCCACGCTCGCCCAGGACACGGCCGCGCGGCGTACGCATGACGAGCCCGCATTGGATGAGAAAGGGTTCGATGACGTCCTCGAGCGTGTCGCGCTGCTCAGAGAGAGCCGCCGCGAGGGTCTCGATACCGACGGGGCCCCCGCCGTAGATCTCGGCGATGCAGCGCAGATAGCGGCGGTCCATCGCATCGAGACCGAGCGCATCGACCTCGAGCCGGTTGAGCGCCGCATCCGCCGCCATGCGATCGACACGCCCACCCCCGGCGACCGCAGCGAAGTCGCGCACCCGCCGGAGCAGGCGCCCTGCGACGCGCGGCGTCCCGCGCGCGCGACGGGCGATCTCCGCCGCGCCGTCGAGCGCCAGGTCGAGGCCGAGCAGACCGGCGCCGCGCCGGACGATCGCCTCCAGTTCGTCGGGCTCGTAGAAATTGAGCCGCAGAGGGATGCCGAAACGGTCACGCAGCGGCGTCGTGATCAGCCCGGCGCGCGTCGTGGCCGCCACCAGCGTGAAGGGTGGCAGGTCGATCCGCACCGAACGCGCCGCCGGTCCCTCGCCGATGATGAGGTCGAGCTGGAAGTCTTCCATCGCCGGATAGAGGATCTCTTCGACGGCTGGGGACAGGCGGTGGATCTCGTCGATGAAAAGGACGTCGCGCGGTTGCAGGTTCGTCAGGATGGCGGCGAGGTCGCCGGCGCGCGCGATCACAGGACCCGACGTAGCGCGAAAGCCGACGCCCAGTTCGCGCGCCACGATCTGCGCGAGGGTCGTCTTGCCGAGGCCGGGCGGCCCGTGCAGCAGGACATGATCGAGCGCCTCGCCGCGGCTGCGCGCCGCGTCGACGAAGACCCGAAGATTGGCGCGCACCTGGCGCTGGCCGATGAATTCCTCCAGGCGCTGCGGCCGCAGGCTCGCCTCGCCGAGGTCGTCGGGTCCGGCCTCCGGCCCGACGCTGCGTGGTGCCTCGGGCACGCCCGATTTCGCCCGACGGCTCATCGCGCGAGTTCCTTGAGGCCGGCGGCTATCAACGCCTCCGCCCGGGCATCCTCGCCGATGCGCGCCGCCGCACGGTCGATCGCCGCCAGAGCCTCGGGCCGGCGATAGCCGAGATTGACGAGCGCCGAGACCGCGTCCTCCATCGCGCCACCGGCCCCGACGACACCGGGCGTGACGCGCAGGCCGGGCATGGCGGCGTAAGCCAGCCCGAGGGCCTCCACCTTGTCCTTGAGTTCGGACGCGAGCCGGTTGGCGAGTTTCTGACCGACCCCGTCGGCGCGCGTGATCATCGCACGGTCACCAGCGGCTATCGCGCGGCCGAGTTCGGCCGGCGAAAGCGACGAGAGCAGCGACAGGGCGACCTTCATCCCGACGCCCTGCACCGTCGTCAGCAGACGGAACCAGTCGCGCTCCTCGGCGGTCGCGAAGGCGTAGAGTTCGATCGCATCCTCGCGCATGACGGTCTCGACCAGGAGCCGCGCCGAGCCACCCGTGGTCAGAGCGCCCAACGTACGCGACGAGGCACGCACCAGATATCCCACGCCACCCACATCGATGATCGCACGGTCGCGGTCGATCGTGTCGATCGTGCCGGTCAGGCGCGCGATCATGATCGCGCGGCTCCTGCATGCCAGCGCTGCCGCGTCTGGAGGTGGTGGCCATGGCACAGGGCGACCGCGAGTGCATCGGCTGCGTCGGCGCCTTCAAGCTGGACGCCCGGCAGGAGCCGCTGGACCATCGCCTGGATCTGATGCTTGTCGGCATGCCCGGCACCAACGACGGATTTCTTGACGGCCGTGCTCGCGTACTCGGCCACCTCGATCCCGAACCGCGCGGGCGCGAGCAGCGCGACGCCGCGGGCCAGGCCGAGCTTGAGCGTGGATGAGGCGTTGACGTTCACGAACGTCTCCTCGACCGCGGCGCTGGTCGGGCGGTGTCGCTCGAGAACATGCGTGATGCCGTCGAACAGCGCGACGAGGCGGTCGGCGGTCGGCGCGGCGGCATCACTGACGACCTGGCCGTTTCCGACATGGCGAATGCGCGCGCCATCGATCTCGACCACGCCCCAACCGGTCGTCCGCAAGCCGGGATCGAGACCAAGAAGGCGCATCAGCCGGCGGAGAGGCGCTGCATGACATCGTCGGCGATGTCGAAATTGGCATGTACGGCCTGCACATCGTCGCTGTCCTCCAGCGCCTCGATGAGGTCGAACAGATCCTTCGCGGCCTCCTCGGCAAGCGGCACCGTGTTGACGGGCCGCCAGACGAGCTTGGCCTCGCTCGCCGCGCCGAACCGGGCTTCCAGCGCATCGCGCACGCCGCCGAACGCGTCGGGCTCGGTGACCACTTCATGCGTCTCCGCACCCGAGGCGACATCGTCGGCACCAGCCTCGACCGCGGCTTCGAACATCGCGTCCGCGCTCGCGGCCGTGGCCGGGTAGGCGACCATGCCCTTGCGCGCGAAGTTGAAGGCGACGGAGTTGGTCTCGCCGAGCGAGCCGCCGTTCTTGGTGAAGATCGAGCGAACGTCGCTGGCCGTGCGGTTGCGATTGTCGGTGAGGGCCTCGACGATGAGGGCCGCGCCGCCGGGGCCGTAGCCCTCGTAGCGAACCTCCTCGTAGACGGTGCCGTCCTCGTTGCCGGACCCACGCTTGATCGCGCGCTCGATCGTGTCCTTCGACATGTTCTCGGCCTTGGCGGCATTGACCGCGGCCTTGAGGCGGGGATTATGCGCGGGATCGGGAAGACCGGTGCGCGCGGCCGTCATGATCTCGCGGATGAGTTTCGTGAAGACCTTGCCCCGCCTGGCATCCTGCTTGCCCTTGCGGTGCATGATGTTCTTGAACTGGGAATGTCCTGCCATGTCCGGTCCGGCGCCTTCTGGCGCGCCATCGGCCGCGAATCGGCCAGGGTCGCGCGCATTGATCTCCTTGCGGCGCTTAGCAAATCGCAGCGGACTTGCCTATCGCCGACACGCGGCAGCGCTAGCGGCCCTTTATGGCGCGAATGCGGCGAAACCCGTCGCGCCGGACATCATTCGCCGCGCGCACGCAACGCGGCGATGCCGGCGAGGACGTCGCGGTTTCCGCTCTCGGTGGCGAGGCGTTCGGCCATGGCGAGCCAGCCTTCCGCCCGCGCGGCGCCGCCGCCGGACAATGTCATGCTGCGGCCGGCCCGGAGATAGAGCGACGCCGCTTCGTCCCGCTCGCCCGTCGCCAGCGCACTCGACGCGGCCGCCGCAAGGGCGCGTGCCATCCCGGGATAGTCCAGGGTCTCGCGACGCAGATCGACTGTAGCCGCGAAGGCCGTGCGCGCCGCGCGGTGATCGCCATTCAAAGCGGCGGCACGCGCGGCAAGTTCGGCCGCGTCGGCGCGCCACTCCGCGTCTGGGTCCGTCGTCAGACCGGCGCGCGCAGCGGCGAGTGCCGGCGCGTCGCCGCGCTCGGCCGCGATCAATCCGACCAGGAACCGGGCGCGACGACCGGTCGCCCCGCCATCAGGCGTCAATGCGATCGCGAGCGCCTCCGCCTCCTGCGCCCGTCCGAGGCGATGCAGGGCGACAGCTTCCGCCAGCGCGAGTTCGGGAAAGGCCGGCAGACCATGGCGACGAAGCTCGGCGCGCGCCGTCGCGCTCGCGGCAAGGCTGGCGGCGGCATCCCCGCGGCGCAGCTGCACCACGGCAAGATCGTAGCCCAGATCACCGAGCGCTCTGCCGTCGTCACGGGCCTGCGCGAGTTCCAGCGCGCGCGCATAGAGCTGCACTGCCTGATCGTGGCGCCCCTGGGCGAAGGCCAACGCGGCGACACGGCGTGCGCCCTCGATCCGGGGATCATCATCCGCTGTCGCCGGCACGTGCGGTCCACCACCGCAGCCGGCAACGATCAGGACTGCCAGGCAGGCGACGAGGATCCGACCCGTCACGGCCGAACCGCCTGGACCGGCTGCCGGCGCGCGGCACCCTTATCCTCGCCACCGGAAGCGGTCCCACCCAGCAGCCAATGCCCGCGCAGCTGGAAGAGAAGCCGCTCGAGTTCAAGCGCGGTCTGCTCGGTCTGCACGAGGACCTGCGGCAATGTCGCCGTCCCCGCTTCGAGGTTTCGCGCGATCCCGGGAACCTGCGGCGAGGCCTTGGCGAGGTCCGCGACGATCGCCGAAACATCCTGGAGGCTCCGTTCGCCATGCTGACGCACGGTGCGGGTGACAAGCGTGGCCTCGCGCGTCGTCGCCTCGAGTTCGGCGAGCACCGCTCGCGCCTGTCGGAGCCGCTGATTGGTTTCCTGGACCGTCGCCTCGAGTTCACGCACCAGCGTGTCGTTGTTCAACAGACGGCCGATCGTTCCCTCGCCCTGCTCGACCCGGCGGGTCAGCGCGCGGACATCACGCACCATGGACTGTACGTCACCGCCAGGATCGTTGATCCCCTCGACGATCGCCGCGACGCTGCTGATGGCGCGATGCATGTCGGCGACGATCGGAAGGACACGGGTCCGCACCTCGTCGATCATCTGGCCGATACCCTCGGTCGGGGCGCGCTCGGTGACCGCGCCGATCACGGCATATCCCCAGTCGAGGGGTTCGCGCGTGCCGCGGCTGACATCGAGGAATGCGGCACCGGCGACCCCGAACCGTTTGCGGATGACCGCTTGCGAGTCGACGCGCACGAACCCGCGCATGCTCGGTTCCAGCGAGACCTCCGCATGCATCCGCTGCTCCGGGTCGACGATGATCCGTTTGACTTCGCCGACCCGTGTCCCGAGAACCTCGACCTCGGACCCGGCGGCAAGTCCGGACACCCCGTCCGGCGGCAGCATCACCATGAGCCGCAGCGGCGGATTGAACCACTGGCGCAGGACACCCGCCTGCAGGATCGCCGCGAACAGCAGCACGATCGCGAGCAGCACCAGCGCGCCTGCCGTCTCGTTGACGTAGCGGAACCCCGTACGGGTCACGGCCGGGCGGCTCCTTCCTGGATTTCGGCGCCGATGATGCGCAGCCTGCGCGTCACGGGCAAGGTCGCATCGCCCCAGGCACGCGGATCGAGCGTCAGCCAGAGGACCGCGCCGCCGCGATCGCGCACCGTGCGCGCCGCATTGACCATGGGCTCGAGATGTTCGGGTTCCGCGAGATGGGGCTGATGCTCCAAGATGACCAGGCGCGGTCGGCCGAGGAACGCGCGGACGAGCGCCGCACGCCGCAGGTCGGCCTCCGGACATGCCCCGGGACGATCGAGCGGCAGCCCGGGAAGCCCGAAATGGCGCGCCAGCCGCGCCGCGTCCTCGGCCAGAAGCGCTGCGTCCCGGCGCGTGTGATGCCTCTGCTGGATGAGGATGTTTTCGTCCATGGCGAGGGAGTCGATCCATTGACCCACCGACGATACCCGGCCGATCCGCCCACGCAGCGCGTTCGCGTCATCCGCCCCGGTGTCAGCCCAATCCTGCCCCAGGAAGAAGATCCGGCCGTCGGCCGGAGCGACGAGGCCGCTCGCGGCATCGGCGAAGGCGCGGCACCGCGCGCTGTCGCCGGCATCGATCAGCGCGAAATCCCCCGGCTCCAGGGCGAGATTGGCCGCGCGCGCCGATGGCAGATCGGCTCCGAGCACGATCCGCGCCGCATCGAAGCGGAGGATCGCGCGCTCCACGCGACTGCCGACGACGCCAGCGCCAGTCGTCATATCGCCAGGGTGAGCATGCCGCTCACCGCGACCGCCGTCAGGGTCGCCCGCACGAATCCGCTCGCCACCACCCTCGTCGCATCGCGCCGATGCGTCAGCGCGGTGTGGCAGCAGATCACGCCGATCGCGTAGCCGAGCGCGAGCGACTTCACCGGCAGGATGACGAAATCACCGACACGCATGGTCGCGATCGTCGTGTCGACGAAGTCGTGGAAGGAGAGTTGCACGACGCCCAGGGCAGACGCGCTGACATAACCGCACAGCAGCGTCGCGACCACGAAGAGGATCGTCAGCGTGAAACTCGCCACCGCGAATGCCAGCGTCCGCGGCAGCACATAGACCAGGAACGGATCGACGCCCTGGCCGTCGAGCATGCGCAACTGCCCGCCCGTGCGCTGCTGCGTCAATTCGATGAGCAGGGCGGTGCCGCTTCGTCCGATCACGACCAACGCGACCATCATCGGCGCCAGCTCGCGCAGCAGAACGGTCACGATCACCTCTCCGATCAGCGAGATCTGGCCCGCGCTGCCGAGCCAGTAGAGCGCCTGATAGACGAGGCCGAGCCCGACCATGGCCGCAAGCACCGACGCCGCCGGCAACGAACCCAAGAGCGCGGCGCGGAGGTCGCGGACGAAGGCGCGGGTCACGGTTCGTCGCCAGGACGACGCCCGCATGGCGAGCAGCAGGATGGCGGCGGCCATGGCGCAGATATCGGTCGCCCATCGTGCGGCCGCGACCACCGGCCATCCGAGACGCGCGAGCAGCGCACCGAAGGCCGACGCAGCGGTGCGCCGCGCCCCCGTCATTCGTGGCTCGCCAGCAGGAAGGTCGGCATTTCGCCGCTTCCCGCCAGATAGAAATTTCCGCGCGCCTGGAAGACGAAACGCGCGCGCAGCAGGGTATAGGCGCTCTCGGCGACCACGATCGCGCCCGCAAGGCCGGTATCGGCGAGGCGATCTGCGACGCGCACGGCATCGCCCCAGAGATTGAGGCCCGGTTCACCGATGCCGACCTCGGCGCCCAGCGCCGGCCCGCAATCGAGACCCATCCTGAAACCGGCCTGATGTCCCAGACCCGCGAAGATCTCGGCTGCCGCGCCCCGCAGGTCGAGCGCGGCCAGCGCCAGACGCTCCGCCGCCGCCGCCGCCGGGGTACCGTCATGCCCCGCCGCCAGCACCAGTCGGTCCCCGATCAAGCGCACATAGCCAATCCCATGGGCATCGGCGATCCGCGCCGCCGCGGCCGCGAGCCGAAGCATGACAGGACCGGTGGTGCCATCCGGCGCCGTCTCCAACAGCGCAACGGGATCCGTCGCCAGCAGCGTCAGGACTGCGACATGGTCGAACGCACGCACAGGACCGTCGCCGGCACCGGCGAGCGCGGTGCGGACCGGCAGCCGTGAGCGCCGCCGCGTGACCTGTTCCGGGTTCGGATGACCGTCGGAACCCGCCGCGACGGGCTCGGTCGAGGCGACGGCCGGGTCGATACGCGCGACGGGCGCGCCCCGCTGTGCCGCCGCATAGCGCACGGCGAGCATGCCGGCGACGGCGCGCGCGAAGACGATCGCGCCCTCGGCGCGCGTGTCCTCGAGACACAGAAAACCGACCCAGCGCGCACCGGCACGTACCGGCATGACAGACACCGCGCGGGTACCGAGCGGCGCCAAGCACCGTGTGTGGAACTCGGCCAGCCGCGGATCGCGCGCGGCCTCTTCGGCGACGATCGCACCGTCGTCCTGGTCCAGCGCCGCGAAGAGGGATGGCGCATCGGCGCGCGCGACGACGATCCCCGCCGTGTGCCCGTCATGCTCCCGATCGCGGCAATCCTCGAGCCGCACGGCGTCGCCGTCACCGGCGTCGAGTCGTCGCCAGATGCCGACCCGCCGCGCCACCACGACCCGCGCGACGACGCGGGTGAGCCCGCGCAGCGCGTCCTCGCGAGCCGGATCGAGGACGGCCGCGTTCGCGGACAGCGTCGCGAAGGCGTCGCTCTGCGCCGCGCGGCTCTCTTCGCGCTCGATCACCAGACGGGCGTTGCGATCGGCACGCAAGCCTTGACGAACGAGGATCGCGGCGATGAGGACCACCATCAGCACGACGGCTGCTGACATCGCCAAGGTGGAGCGGTTGTTCAGACCGACGAAACCGACAAACTCCGCCTCGGGCGCGACGAGCAGCACGATCCAGCCGCGCGCGCCGGCCGCGGCGATGGGCGATGCCGCGGTCAGGTAGCGCGCCCCGCCCCATTCGATGATCCGCCGCCCCGGCCCGTCGATGCGGAACCGGTTATAGGCGCGTGTGACGGCTGGATCGCCCAGTTCGGCGAGCGGCACAGGCTCCACGTTCTCGCCGACGCGACGGATCGTACGCGCGGCGTCGGGATGCGCGATCACCAGACCGTCGGCGTCGACGATCAGCGCGCGCCCGCTCCGCCCGATCGTGAGCCGCGACAGGAAGGCGGACAAGCTCTCGAGGGCGATGTCGACGCCGAAGACGGCGCGCACCGCGCCCGCCTCGTCGCGCAGAGCCTGCGCCGCGGTGATGCCCGGACGCTGGTCAGTGAAGAAGATGTAGAGCCGGGACCAGTCGAGCCCGTCGCCCGCCTCGAGGGCGCCGCGATACCAGACCCGCGTGCGCGGATCGTAGCTGTCCTCGGGATCGTTCTCGATCGCCACGGTGTTGCCCTGGCGATCGCGCCGGGTCCAGGTCGTAATCCTTCCGCCGTCACGGCGATCGATCGTCTTGGTGTCGATCGCGCCGTCGGACTCGCGCCTGAGCATCATGAAGGACCCGTCGGGTGCCGCGTAGCTGACGAGCGCAAGATGCGGATTGTCGTAGAGGATCTGCCATCCCATCGCCTCGCTCGCCCCCTGCGCAGAGCCGAGGAAGGCACCATCGGACAGCACGCCGCGCAGCAATTCCAGCGCGCGCGGCGCAGGCGCCAGATACCCATCCACCTCGCGGGTGATCCGCATTTCCTGCGCGCGGATCACCTCGTCCGCGAGGGCGAGCGCATCACGCCGGTTGGCGTCGTAGGAATACGAGGCGATGCCCGCGAGCGACAAGACGATCAGGACGACCCCGGCGACCGGAAAACCGACCCGACTCCAGGCCTGCCGCCGCCGCAGACGTTGCCGCGCCGGATCGATGACGACATCCGCCTCGTCACGCGTCGCGACTGCGGCGCCGGTGGGCCAGCGCCAGGGCCAAGGCCAGCGCAGCTTCAGGACGGCGAAGCGGCTTGGCAAGGCCCGACGCCTAGACGGGGATCGCCGGAATGAGGCGGCCGCCGACCCGCACGGGCGCGATCCGCGACACACGGCCGGAACCCTCGGCGATCTCCGCGAAGACCCCGCACATCGTCCCCTCGCCGTCCGCCGGCGACAGACGCTCGCCCGGCATCTTGCGCACGAAGCGCTGCACCGCAGCCTCTTTCTTCATCCCGATCACGGAATCGTAGTCGCCGCACATGCCCGCGTCGGTCTGATAGCCGGTTCCGCCCGGCAGGATCTGTGCGTCCGCGGTGGGAACATGGCTGTGCGATCCCACGACCAGGGACGCGCGTCCGTCGCAGAAATGACCCAGGGCCATCTTCTCGCTCGTCGCTTCGCCATGCACGTCCACGAGCAGCAGGTCGACGCCGGCCCCGATCCGCTGCGTCGCGAGCACCGCGTCGACTGCCGCGAACGGATCATCGAGCGGATCCATGAACAGGCGCGTCATCACGTTGACCACCACGACCCGGCGCTTGCCCACCGTGAACACACCGATGCCGCGTCCGGGCGTGCCCCGCGGAAAATTGATCGGCCGCAGCAATCGCGGATCGCCATCGATCGTGGCCAGGATCTCGCGCTGATCCCAGACATGATTGCCCGTCGTGATGCAGTCCACGCCCGCTTCGTAGAGGTCGCGCGCGGTACGCTCGGTGATGCCGAAGCCATGCGCGGCGTTCTCGCCATTCGCGACGACGAAATCCAAGCCAAGGCTCTGCCGCAGACCCGGCAGGTGCGTGGCGATCGCGTCCCGGCCCGCACGACCGACCACATCTCCCAGGAAGAGCACCCTCATGGACGGTCACCGAAGAGCCGCAGACCGTCCTCGGTCGCGACGCCGTCGAGGCGCTGATCGAACTCCTCCACCGGAACCCTCTCCATCTCCTGCCGGGCAAAGGCCACGCCGATCGCGCGCAAGTGCAGCCCGGCGGTTCGAAATCCCGCGATCGTCCGATCGTAATACCCGCCGCCATAGCCGAGTCGGAAGCCCCGAGAATCGAAGGCGAGCAGCGGCACAAGCAGAACGGTGGGAACGAGGATCGGGCACGAGGCCGCAGGCACGCGTGTTCCGAAGCGACCCGAGACGAGAATGTCGCCGGGCGTCCAGCCGCGGAAAACGAGCGGTTGTCCGGGGCCGTCGACCACCGGCAGCGCGCAGCGCCCGCCGGATGCGCAGACAGCCTCGAGGACGGGCCGGACATCGATTTCTGCCCCGATCGGCCAGTATCCGGCGACGATCTGGCCCGAGGACGGCCAAGGGGGCGCTGCCGTGAAGCTCCCCGCGAGGGCGTGCGCCGCGGCGGCCCGGGAGGCTGCGTCCATGGCCGCCCGGCGATCCCGAAGAACGGGCCTCAGGCGCCGCTTCTCGGCCGCGATCTCGCTCATGTCCGGAACGCCTCAGCCGAAGACAGGGGGCCAAATGAGTGCGGCCAGACGAATGCAGCGTGCTGGACCTGGCCGGGGATGTGGGTAGGACGGAGCCACGCTGGCCGTTGGCGCTCAGATCCTCTGTGGCCCGCTTGACGCAGGTGGGCACCGTGGTACCGAGACCGCAGCCCCGGCAGAGACAGTTCCCGAGAGGTAAGTTATCGGCCCCAGGGATTATGTGGCCTGACGCACCGCACAGCCCCGTCCTGACGCGAATGTAGTCTGCGACCGACGCCGATACAACCACGCATGACGGATAAGATCGATCCGGTCAGTCCGCCGACGCGAGACGATCCGCCACCGACGCGAGCCGCGCGGCGACGCCGTTCAGGCTCCGGGCGATTTCAGCCTCGCGCGCCGTCGCCTGCGCCTCCAACCGCGCGATACGCTCCTGCAGGTCGCGGACCTCCTGTGCGGAGCGGCGCGCCGCCTCGTCGTCGGCAGGCGCCGCTCTTCCCGTCTGCGCCCGGTCATAGGCCTCGCCGAGTTCGTCGGCGAGCATGAGGCACGTCAGCAGAAACAGGCGCGCTTCCCCGACCGCTCCGACCTGGCCGGCGAGTTCGCGAACCTTGGTGTCGATGTACTTCGACAAGGCCAGCAGACGCGGCTCCTCGCCATCTCCGCAACCGACCGTATGGGCACGACCATTGATCTCGAACGTCACCTGGGCCATCGCCGTCTCCTCAGCGGTCCAGCGCCGAGTCGGCCGCGCGCGCCTTGGCCAGCGCGCCCTCGACCCGCTCGAGCAGGGCATCGATCGCGGTCGACAGGCGTGCGACATCGGGCCGCCCGCTCCCCGCATCGGCCATCGCCTCCAGCCGCTGGATCTGAGCTTCGATCTCGCCCAACGCCATCTCGATCGGGTTCATCCGCATCCCTCCGTCGCGGGGGAAGAGACCCCTAAACGTCCGGCGAATCAAGGTTGACGACCCTCCGGTCGCTGGGCATGTTCCGCCGCGCATGAGCGCCGCAACAGACAGCGCACCCGCCGCTGCACCGTCTCCCCTCGCCGTCAACCAGCCTCCCGAGCATGCCCGCATGGCCAACGCCCTGCGCGCGCTCGCGATGGATGCCGTCGAGAAGGCGAAGTCGGGCCACCCTGGCATGCCGATGGGCATGGCCGACGTCGCCACCGTCCTGTGGACGAAATTCCTGAAATTCGACCCGGCGGATCCGCACTGGCCGGATCGGGACCGGTTCGTGCTGTCGGCCGGCCACGGGTCGATGCTGCTTTACGCGCTGCTGCATCTCACCGGCTTCGCCGACATGACGATGGAGGAACTCAAGCGGTTCCGCCAGCTGGGCGCGAAGACTGCGGGCCATCCTGAATTCGGCCACGCCGCCGGCATCGAAACGACCACCGGTCCGCTTGGACAGGGCATCGCCAACGCCGTCGGCATGGCGATGGCCGAACGCTGGCTCAACGCCCGCTTCGGCGACAGCGTTGTCGACCATCATACCTATGTCATCGCCGGCGATGGCTGCCTCATGGAAGGCATCAGCCAGGAGGCGATCTCGCTCG
>CAYSUY010000108.1:0-13909 GCA_964434345.1 uncultured Acetobacteraceae bacterium | reverse complement strand
TGGCGAGGCCCTGGTTCTGAGCCTCCTGGCGCGGCGTGGCCGGCCATTCGTGTTGACGTCGACGGTCTATTGGATCGTTTTCGGGTCTCCCGCCGCCTTCATGATCGCCGTCCACTTAGGGCAGGATCCGCAGGGTGGGGCGCTCCTGAGTGCGACGGCGCTGGCGCTGAACGGGATCGTGAGCGTCGCTATCGCCGAGATCCTATTCATCCTTGCATTGCGCATGGACTGGCCACGGTCGCTGACCGCGGGCGGTACGACCTCCATACGGGACGCGCTGTCCGCGACGATCGTCTGCTTCGTCGCCTTGCCTGCGCTCGTGGCGGCGATGATCTTTTCGGTTCAGACGCAGCGTCGTGCGGATCGCGAAATGGCACGCTCTCTCCAGGATTTTGGTCGCGATGAAGGCGCACTGTCCGTTGTGATCATGAAGCGCAGCGCAGCCAATGCCGCGGCCATCGTGCGCTCGCTGCCTGTCCCGGAGACACCCTTGACGCTCGGAGGCGATCTTGCGCCGGCGTCCGGCTTCTGGCAGGAAGCCTTCGTCTTCCGGATCGACGCGTCGGCCGAAGATCCCGCCGACGCAGTTTGCTGGGTGACGGGTCTTCGCGAGATCCTGGCGCGTCGCGATGCAAATACGCTGACCGCCTACCTCCCGGAAGGCCCGTCCTGCAAGGAGGGCCTCTTCCTGGTCACGCGTCTCGTCGGCCCTCGGGACGGATGGGTCGGCGTCGTCCGTATCATGCCGCAGACATTTGCCCGCCTCATTCTGGAGGTCGCGGCGCTGCGGGCGTCCCGACAGGGTGTCCCATGGGCTGGGTGGATATCGGACCGCGGCGGGCGCGTATTGGCGCATACAATGAGCCATGTGGCTGGAACGCCCGACCTGACCGGCAGCCTGTTACCCGGTTCGGAGCCACAAGTGGACCGGCACGCCTGGCATGCTGCCCATTGGGGGCGCAAGGGTCACGCCCCGATCTGGCGCGCGGCGTCGGAACTCGACGCGGTCGAAGGCTGGCGACTGGAGGTTGCGATTTCCGAGAAGCTCCTGCACGAAGACGTGGAGAGAGCCCAGGCGACGATTTTCGCGATGGCGCTGGCCCTGGTGTCGTTCGTGACCCTGCTCGGCGCCGCGATCGCCGCAGCCACCGCGCGCCGGCTGGGCCAGATCGCCGCGCCTGCCGCCGGCTATGCAAATGTGTTGCCTGTCCAAGAGGTCGACCGACTGGATGCCTGGATAAGGCACGCGCGCGACGAACTGCGTATCGAGCGATCGGCCGCGGACACGGTCCGCGCGCGGCTCGAGGCGTTCGAGACGATGGCGTCGGTCATCACCTATGTCGCGGAGGGCAGCATATCGCGCGATTTCCGGGTCATCGCCTATAGCCCATCGATCCAGCGTGTGCTGGGGGTGGCGCCCGAAACCGCGGTAGCCGTTGGTTGGTGGGAGTCGCATGTCCATCCCGACGATCTCGCGCGCCTCGGGCAGGGGAGGGTACTCCGCGCGCTCGATCCCGAAGCCATGCGCGAGACCTATCGTCTGCGCGGTGCTGACGGGCGGTATCGCTGGTTCCTGGACACGGTCGTAAGCCTGCCGGGTAGCGATCGCACGCGCGTCCTTCACGGGCTGATGCTGGAGGTGACCGACCAGAAGGAGGCCGAGCACCACTTGGTCCAGGCGGCCAAGCTGGTCCAGTTGGGCGAGCTTGCGGTCAGCATGGGGCACGAGCTGAGCCAGCCGCTCAATGTGATCAAGCTTGCCGCGGCGAACCTGATGGCTGCCAACGAGGCCGGGCTGGTGCCGCGTGACCAACTGGCGATACGCCTCGAGCGCATCGTGCGGCAGGTCGAGAAGGCCGCGACCCTGCTTGGACATCTCAAGGTGTTCGGGCGGCGTCAGACCGATGCACCGGCGCCCTTTTCGGTTCTGCAAGCGATCGATGACGCCCTGCTGGTGCTGCGTGGGACACTTGCGGCCCATGAGGTCACACTCGAAGTCAGCCCTGGCCCTGGCAGGCCCCGTGCGATCGGTCAGGCGGTGCTCTTCGAGCAGGTCGTGCTCAATCTCGTCTCCAACGCCATCGATGCGATCGAACAGCGCAGGCAGCGCGAGCCTGGCTTCGCGGGCCGAATCGCGATCTCGGTCGACGGCGAAGGTCAGATGCTCAGGGTCCAAGTGGCCGACAATGGCGGCGGCGTTCCCGACGAGATCGCGAGCCGCCTGTTCGAGCCATTCTTCACGACGAAGCCGCCGGGCAAGGGGACCGGGCTTGGTCTGTCGATAGGCGCGCGGGCACTCGAAGAAATGGGAGGGTCGCTGACCTTCGCCAACGCGACGGACGGGGCGGTTTTCACAATTGCCATACCGCACGCTTGACGAAACGGTCGACCTCTCTCCGGCGGGGTTGTCAAATCGTAGAAGGGAAATATTCTCTAGGTATGAAGTATATTCCCCCCCCCCGTCTAATGAGGTTGTCAGGACAAGCTTGCGCCGGGTCAATGAGTTCAGCCGCACGGCGGCGTATCGTGGCTGCTGACCCGCTGGACGCATCATGACGTTGTGACTGGACGGGTTTGCGGCCACGCGCCGCCAGTCGAGTCCTAGCGTCGCGAAGGGAGATGCAGGGTGTCAGCACTCCCAATCTGTAAGCCGAGTTTTGGACGTGCCCCGTGACCATTGAGCCCCATACTCCGGCCGCGTTCTTCGTTCTTGGGCACGACGGTGAGATTGTCCATGCCGGCGCGTCCTTCAAGGCGTTGGTCGGCTGGGGAAACACGGATCTGCTGGGGCCGCTCGCGTCTCGCCCTTTCTGGCCCTCGGAAAGCGCAGCGGCCGACATTCGGGCGGTGATGACGATCCTCGGCGCCGCGACGTCGCCGCCGATACGATTGACCTGGATGCGCCCAGATGGCCAGCGCCTGCAAGCCGAGGTCGCGTTCACATCTTTGCATATCGATGGCCTGCGGCTCGGTCTCCTCTGCGAGGTGCTTGGGTCGAGGAAATCCGGCGACATCGCGGTCTGTCTTTGGGAGATGCCGGGGGGGCGCCTCGTGCAGGTGAACGCGGCCTGCGCGTCCATCTGGGCGCCGGATCGCGGGGACCTTCCCACGACGCCCGCGGCCCTCGCTGCGGCGCTCGAGCACACCATGCCCTGGACCGGGAGCGTGCCCATAGGGGAGCGTTTAGTGCGGAACTTCCGGATCCTTCGACCTGACGGGACGATGCGCTGGATGTCCGAACATGTCGTGACGCTGCGCGATGCCGAAGGCCGGATCCGGGCCCTGCTGGGCATGACGACGGAGTTCACAGACCGGCAGATCGTCGAGATTCCAGTGCCCGATCTCGATGGATTGAAGACCCTCGCAAGCGCCGCCGGCCTGCTGGCACACCAATTCAACAACCTGATGTCGGTCATCCTTCATGACGCCACCGCGCTGGCGCAAGGGTCGCGCGATCCCGGAGATCGGATCCGCGCCGAGCGCATCTCCGCAAAGGCGCGCCGCGCGGCGGCGGTGACCGGCTCATTCCTCGCGGCGTCCGGGGTGTTGCGCCTGGATCCGCGAGATTGCGACCTGCTTGACGTCCTCGGCCCGGCACTCGGCCGCGTCCTCGACGCGACAGGGCTCTCGGTCCACAGTACCGTTCCGGATGGCGGCATCGCGTCATGCGTGCACGTCGATCCTGGCGCTCTGGGCGGCGCAATGGTCGACCTGGTATCGGCGATCCGGTTGGCCGCACGCTCCACCAGCCCCCATCTCGACCTTGATATCCTGCCTACGCAACCCGGTGGCACAGGCGGGCCAAGTCCGGTCCTGCGCCTGGCCGTGCGCGGCTGCCCCGAGGTCATGGCAGCGGCGCTGGACGTGTCCGAGGATGGCGATTGGAAGCTACACATTGCGGCCGCTTCCGGTTTTGCCCGACTCAGCGGCGGCGCCTTGCGCATCCATGTCGCGCCGCACAGCGCGACGACCACGTTCGAACTCAGTCTGCCTCAGGCGGTGACGGCGGGGGATCACGACGCGCCTCGGGCTGTGGCTGGGGTCGGGCTACGTGTTCTCGTGGTCGACGACGACGAGGATCTGGCCACCACGATGCGCGAGAGCATCGAGCGCGCCGGCCACCTCGCCTTGTGCGTCGGTTCGGCGGCTGCGGCGCTCGCACATCTGGAGGCGGCGCCGTGTGACGTCTTGGTCTCCGACATTTCGATGCCCGGCATGTCGGGCGCGGCTCTGCTGCGGATCGTCCGGTCGCGTTGGCCGACAGTCGCGGTTGTGCTCATGACCGGATTTTCGCGGGCGACCTTGCCCGGTATCGACTGGTCCGGGACGCGCATTCTCCAAAAGCCGGTCGAGATCCCGGACCTTCTCGACGCGATCGCCGAGGCGGCAGCCGCCACCTCTGTCGGCGCGAATCGCGTGGCGGCGGATTAGTTCGACGCGCCCGCAGGGTCGTCGACGATCTTCGGTCCGCCGCGCTGGAATTGCAGCACCGGCAGCAGGCGCGTGTTGGTGCCATCCGTCTGCAGCCGGAACACGCCGTCATAGCCCTCGAAGCCGCCGGCATTGGTGAGCACCGGGGCGAGCGCGCCGTCGCCCGCCTCGCGCAGCGCGGCGATCGCGAGTGCGGCGGCGTCGTAGCCGAGCGAGGACAGCAGCTGCGCGTCGCGGCCGTTGGCCTCCTTGTAGCGGCGCTGGAAATCGTCGCGGCGCGCGGTCAGCGGCGCCGCGATGTAGGCGCCATAGAGCGCGACCTCCCGCGCGAGCCGCGGATCGTCCCAGGTCGTGGTCGCGACCAGGACGAGCTTCTCGCGCGCGTCGATGTCGAAATACGGCACGAAGGAGGCGGCAAGGATCAGCCCGTCGCCGTTCCCCGCGACCAGCAGCGCGTCGATGCGCTCGATCGCGCCGGCCACCCGCTTGACGGAGGCCGAGATCGTCGCGACGTCGCCGCCATGGCGCTCGACCGCGACGACCTGACCGCCCGCCGCGGCGACGGCGGCGCGGAACGCATCCTCGACGAGGCGGCCATAGACGTCGTTGGGAATGACCGCGGCGAAGCGGCGCGCGCCCTTGCCCTGGGCGAAGCCGATCGACCGCTGGACCTGATTTTGAGGCAGCAGGCCCAGCACATAGACGCCCGGGCCGGCGGCGGCGGCGTTGTTGGTAAGGCCGAGCACCGGCACGCTGGCCGCGCGCGCGACCTCCGCGACCGCCGGGATCTCGGCGCCCAGCAGCGGCCCGACGATGATGGTCGCGCCGGCTTCCAGCGCGCTCGCGGCCGCGGCGCGCGCACCCTCCGGCGTGCCGCCGGTGTCGCGCGGCAGGAGGTCGACCGGGATCCCGCCCTTGGCATCGGCATGGGCCATGGCCATCGCGTCCAGCATGGCGGCGCCGATCGCGGCGTTGGGGCCGCTCAAGGGCAGAAGGGCGGCGATCTTGGCCTGGGGTGCGAGGCCGGGGCGCGGCTCGGCCGCGGGATCCGGGACCGCGGCGGCATCGGTGGTCGTGGCCGATGCCGGCATCGCGCCGGTTGCGAGAGAGGCCGTCTGGCCCTGCGTCGGGGCCGTCATCGGGCTGGGCGTGGGATTGCCTGCCGGTGGCGCGGGCGGCACCTGCGCGCGTGCCGCCGGAGGTACGGCCTGCGAGGTGGCCGGCCTGCTTCCCGCCGGCGCTTGAACCTGGCCACCGGCCCCCGGTACGTTGGTCGCGCACGCCGACAGCGCGATCGTCGCGATCACGGCCAGGACGGTGCGGAGCGGGCGGAGCGCGCAGCGCGGCCCGGGAACGGAATCGAACATCGCCATGGCACCTGTGGATCGGCCGGTCGAGGAAGAAGATGCGGCGCGCGACATTATCGGCGCCGCGTCCGCGAGTAAATTGCCGGCGGGTCTCTATCTGGTCGCGACGCCGATCGGCAATCTCGGCGACATGACCGCGCGCGGCATCGCGACGCTGCGCGCCGTCGACCGGATCGCGGCCGAGGACACGCGCGTCGCGCGTCGCCTGCTCGCCGCCCTTGCCATCCGCGCGCCGCTGCTGGAGCGCTATGACGACCATGCCGACGCAGGTGCGCGCACGCGGCTGCTGGACGCGATCGCGGCGGGCGAGGCGGTCGCGCTGGTCAGCGATGCCGGAATGCCGGTGATCGCCGATCCCGGCTTCAAGCTGGTGCGCGCCGCCCGCCAGCGCGGCCTGCGCGTGAGCGTGGTACCCGGGGCCTCGGCGCCGCTCGCCGCGCTGGCCCTGTCCGGCCTGCCCAGCGACCGGTTCCTCTTCGCGGGTTTCCTGCCGTCGCGCGAGACGGCGCGGCGCGCGGCGCTCGCGGATCTCGCGCCGGTCCAGGCGACGCTGGTGCTGCTCGAGGCGCCGCAGCGCCTCGCCGCCTCGCTAGCCGACATGGCCGCCGCGCTCGGCGCCGCCCGAGATGCGGTGGTTGCGCGCGAACTCACCAAGATGTTCGAGGAGGTGCGCGCGGGGCCGCTCGGTGAACTCGCGGCGGCCTTCGCGGGCGAAGACCCGCCCCGCGGCGAGATCGTCGTGGTCGTCGCGCCGCCGACTGCCGCCGATGTCGCGGCGGTGCCCGACGCGGCGACGCTGGATGCGCAGCTGCGCGCGGCGCTGACGACCATGAGCCTGCGCGACGCCGTCGCGGCCGTCTCCGGCGCGACCGGGGTCGCGCGCCGCGAGGTCTATGCCCGGGCGTTGGCGCTCGCGGGGGACCGCGAACCGTGAACCGCGCCGCGCGCGGGGCCGCGGCGCGCCGCCGTGGCGCGCGCGCCGAGTGGCTCGCCGCCTGGCTGCTCCGCGTGAAGGGCTATGCGATCCTGGCGCGCGGGTTGCGGCTTCCCGGGGGCGAAATCGACCTCGTCGCCCGGCGCGGACGCGTTCTCGTCTTCGTCGAGGTCAAGGCGCGCGGCGACATCGCCGCGGCTGCCGATGCGCTGCGCCAGCGCCAGCGCACGCGCATCGTCCGCGCCGCCCGCGCCTTCCTCGCCATGCGGCCCGACCTCGCCGATCATGACGCCCGCTTCGACGCGATCCTGTTCGGCCGTTTCCTGCCACGCCATGTCGTCGATGCCTGGCGCGCCGATGCGTGACGCCGCGCCCGCGGGCGCCATCTGTTGACGGCCCGCGGTCGGCGGGTCACAGTGCGCTCATGTCCCCCGTCAACCCGCTCGGGCGCGCCGTCGCGCCGGAAATCCGCGATGCCATCCAGGGCGCCGCCAAGCGCACGGGCGTCTCTTTCGATTTTCTGGTCCGGCAGGCCGAGATCGAGAGCGGCCTCGACCCCAAGGCGAAGGCCGCGACCTCCTCGGCGACCGGGCTCTACCAGTTCATCGAAAGCACCTGGCTGCGCATGGTGCATCAGCACGGCGCGAAATACGGCATCGCCGACGCGGCCGAGTCGATCGCCACGACGCCGGGCGGCGCGGCGCGGGTCGCCGATCCGGAGCTGCGGGCGCGGATCCTCGACCTGCGCAAGGATCCGGCTCTCGCGGCAGCGATGGCCGCGGAATACACGAAATCCAACCAGGACCAGCTGCGCTCGGCGCTGCGCCGGGAACCGACCGCCACCGAGCTCTACATGGCGCATTTCCTGGGGCCCCAGGGCGCGACGCGCTTCCTGCAGGCCCAGGGGGCGAATGGCGCGGCGCCCGCGGCGGACGTCCTGCCCGAGGCGGCGGCGCCGAATCGTCGCGTCTTCTTCGCGGCCGACGGCCGCGCGCGCAGCCTCGACGAGGTGATGGCGCGTTTTGCGAAGCGTTTCGAGGGCACCCGGACCGGCGCGCCGGCCGCACCCGAGATCGTCAATGCCGTGGCGCGGACCGAGCGCGGGCTCGCCGCGCGGAGCGCGACGTTGCCGGCGCCCGCCCAGACGCGCGTCCAGGTCCTCCAGGGCCTGTCCACCGTCGGCATCGCACCGATCACCGTCGCGGCGCTGGCGGCGCTCGACGATCGCGAGGGCCGCACGGTGGCCGGGCGTGCGGCGCGACGCTCCCAGACCTGACGACATGCGGGGCCGGGGCCGGTCTCGCGGCATGGCCAGGTTCTCGGGCCGATGATCGGCGCCTTTTCCAAATCGCTCGTCCAGCTGGCCGATCCGGCGCTGCGGCGGCTGCTGATCCTGTCCCTCGCGCTCGCGGCGGGGTGTTTCGCCGCGTTGCTGGCCGGGCTGTTCCTGGCCTTGCCCTGGCTGCTCGCGTTCCTGCCGCAATCGGCGCCGGCCTGGCTCGCTGACATCGCCGGGATACTCGGTGGCGCGGGGGCGGTGCTGCTTGCGATCGTGCTCTTCCCAGGCTGCGTCGTGGCGATCCAGTCCGCCTTCCTCGCCGATCCCGTCTGCGCGGCCGTCGAGCGGCGCCATTACCCGGGATTGCCGCCACCGCGCGCGTCGGGGATCGGCGAGCAGGTCGTGCTCGCCCTGCGCCAGATCGGCGCCACGCTTGGTCTCAACCTGCTCGTCCTGCCGCTCTATTTCGTGCCGGTGGTGAACGTCGTCGCCTTCGCGGCGCTGAATGGATGGCTGCTCGCGCGCGAGACCTTCCTCGCGGTCGCTATGCGACGCCTCGATCGCGACGCCGCGGCCCGGCTGTGGCGCGCCGGCCGGGCGCGCTACTGGGCCGCAGGCGCGATCCTGGCGCTGCTCATGGGCATTCCCGTACTCAACCTTGTCGGCGCGCTGCTGGGGGCCGCCGTCATGACGCATCTGGTCGCGGCCGCGCGCCGCGGCGCCTGATGGCCGGTGGCGCGGCACGTGGTGCGTTTTCGCGTTGCCCGCGCGCATCCGCTTCGCCACATTGCCCCCGTCCAGCCGAGGAGAGACCGCATGTTTCGTCGCAAGAAGGATAACGAGGACGACAGTCACCCGCTGGCGCCCGAGCCGCCGCAGATGACGTCCGAGCCGCGCGTCGCGATGCGGCAGAGCCCGTCCGCCCCGGGTCAGGTCGTCGCCCCCGCCATGACCCCGCGTGCGGCGCAGCCCGCCGCGGCGTCGATGCCGGTGGCCGCCGCCGCGCGGCCGGCCAGCGCCGGCATGGGCCTCGGCGCGGGACCGCGTCCCGGCGGCGCGGCCGATGCCGAGACCAAGAAGCTGATCGTCGGTCGCGACATCATGCTCTCGGGCAAGCTCACCTCCTGCGACCGGCTGGTGGTCGAAGGCCGCGTCGAGGCCGACCTGTCGGAGACGCGGGCGATCGAGATCTCGCCCAACGGCATCTTCAAGGGCACCGCCGAGATCGACCAGGCCGAGATCGCCGGGCGTTTCGAGGGCACGATCACCGTGCGCCAGCGCCTGTTCATCCGCGCGACCGGCAAGGTCGTCGGCACGATCCGCTACGGCACCGTCGAGATCGAGGCCGGCGGCGAAATCGCCGGCGACGTCCAGGTTTCGGGCGCGCGCGCGGAGTGACGTCCACAGCGGGGGGCTGTCGGCGCCGCGTCCCCGCGGCGCCGACATGGATCGCGCTGGCGTGCGTGGCCGCGGCGGTGCTCACCGCCTGTGACCTGCCCAGCGGGTCCGGCACGCGCGGCGAAGGGGTGCCGGGCGGCAGCCAGGCGATGCGCACACCGCCTCCGGTCCTGGCCGAGCGGGACGTCGATCGCCTGGTCGGTTTGTCGCGCGAGGTGGTGCTGGCCATGCTTGGCCCGTCGACCTTCACCCGGCGAGACGGACCGGCGGAGATCCTGCGCTACGCCACCGACGACTGCTTCCTGACATTGTTCCTCCATCGCGGCGACCAGCCGCGCGGCGGGACGTTGACGGTGCATCATGTGGACGCCAATGCGCGCTCGCGCGCGGCGGCGAGCTGGGTCAACGCCCGGACCTGCTACGCCCAGCTCCTGGAACTGCGCGGCATTCCGGTGCGCGCGGGCTGATGCGGCGAGCGGTGCCAGCGGCGGCGGAACTGCGCTAGGCTCACGGCTTCAGCTTGCCGGAGGTTGTTTCATGTCGCTCGTCTATGGCGAATTCGATCAGGCCGGGCTCGACGCCGCCTACAACAATTCGGCCCATGTCGGCCAGGTGCGCCGCGACGCCTATGTCGGCGGGTGGGTGGCGCGCAGCGACGCCTTGCGCGCCTCGCTGCCTCACGAGCGCAACCTCGCCTATGGCGACACGCCGCGCGAGATCCTCGATTTCGTGCCCTGCGGCCGGCCCGGTGCGCCGACCTTCGCCTATATCCATGGCGGCTACTGGCAGATGAACGACAAGCAGAGTTCGTTCCACGTCGCCGGCGGCGTGGTCCCGCACGGCATCAACTTCGTCAATCTCGAGTACACGCTGGCGCCGGCCAGGAAGATGACCGAGATCTGCCAGGAGATCCGCCGCGCCATCGACTGGCTGCTCGCCAATCTGCCGCGGCTGGGCGGCGATCCGAACCGCCTCTATGTCGGTGGCCATTCGGCGGGCGGCCATCTGACGGCGATCGCGATGGGCAATCCGCGCGTCGCGGGCGGCCTCGCGATCAGCGGCCTCTTCGACCTCGAGCCGATTCGCCTGTCCTATCTGAACCGCGCGCTCGGCATGGACGTGCTGGAGGCGCGCCGCGCCTCGCCGATCCATGCGCTGCCCAAGCAGGCCGGGCGCCTGATGGTGACGGTCGGCGGCGGCGAGCTGTCCGAGCTGCAGCGGCAATCGGTCGATTACTACGCCGCCTGGCGCATGGCGGGGCTCGAGGGCGGGTTCGTGCCGTTGCCGGGCCATGACCATTTCTCGCTGATCGACGAATTGGCGCGGCCCGAGGGCACGCTGTCCCGCGCCCTCGCCAGGCTGGTCGCGCGCTGACCGGGGGCGGCGCCGCGCCCGGTCACGGCGGCAGCGCCGTGCCGCGCCGGTAGCCCAGCGCCTCGCCCACATGGGGGCGGCCGATCGTCGTCTGGCCGTCGAGATCGGCGAGGGTGCGCGCGACGCGCAGCACCCGCGCATGGCTGCGCGCCGACAGCTTGAGGCGCGCGCTCGCCTCCATGAGCAGACGCCGCGCGGCCTGGTCGAGCGGCGCCGCGGCCTCGAGGATGCGACCGTCGAGGTCCGCATTCGTGCGCGGCCCGTCCGGGCCGAGGCCAAGGGCCTGGCGGCGCGTCGCCGCGACGTCCCAGGCCTGTGCGACCCGCGCCGCGACCGCGGCACTGGCCTCGCCGCGCGGGGCCTGGGCGAGATCCTCGGGCGAGACCGCTCCGAGTTCCAGGCGCATGTCGATGCGGTCGAGCAGCGGGCCCGACAACCGCGCGAGATAATCCCGCCCGCAGCGTGGCGCGCGCCCGCAGCTGCGATCGGGGTCGGCGAGATGGCCGCAGCGACAGGGATTGCAGGCGGCGACCAGCTGCACCCGCGCCGGATAGCTGACATGGGCGTTGGCCCGCGCCACCACGGCCCGCCCGCTCTCCAGGGGTTGGCGCAGCGCCTCGAGCGCGCCGCGCTGGAATTCCGGCAACTCGTCCAGGAACAGCACCCCGCCATGGGCGAGGCTGATTTCCCCGGGCCGGGCGCGCGACCCGCCTCCGACGAGCGCCGCGACGCTCGCCGAGTGATGCGGATCGCGGAACGGGCGCTCGGTGACGATCCGCCCGTCCTGCAGAAGCCCGGCGACCGAATGGAGCATCGAGATCTCCAGCGCCTCGGCCGGTGCGAGGGGTGGCAGCAGGCCGGGCAAGCGGCGGGCGAGCATCGACTTGCCCGCGCCCGGGGGACCCACGAACAGAAGGTTATGGCCGCCCGCCGCGGCGACTTCGAGCGCCCGGCGGGCGGTTTCCTGGCCTTTCACGTCGGCGAGGTCGGGCAGCCCCGTGCGTGCCTCGGCCATGCGCGGCGTCGGAGCCGCCAGCGCCTGCGTCCCCTTGAAATGGTTGACCACGGAGACGAGGGTCGGGGCCGCGACGATGTCGCCGGCGCCCGACCAGGCGGCCTCGCCGCCGCAGGCCTCGGGACAGATGACCCCACGGCCGCGGCGACCGGCGGCGACGGCCGCCGGCAGAACGCCCGCGACCGCCCGCAGCCGCCCGTCGAGCGCCAGCTCGCCGATCGCCACATGGCCGTCGAGCTGGTCGGGCGCGAAGATGCCCATCGCGCTCATCAGCCCCAGCGCGATCGGCAGGTCGTAATGGCTGCCCTCCTTGTGGAGATCGGCCGGCGAGAGATTGACCGTGATCCGCTTGACCGGCAGGGCAAGCCCGATCGCGGCGAGCGCGGCCCGCACCCGCTCGCGGCTCTCGGCGATCGTCTTGTCGGGCAGGCCGACGAGGAGGAAGGCGCCGACGCCACCCCCGAGATGGACCTGGACATCGACATCGACGATGTCGATGCCGAGGAACGCGACGGTGCTGATGCGCGCGTGCATGGATGCTCCGCCTCCCCGGTCGGACGGCGGCGATCAAAGCGCGCCGGGGCGGGCGGAGGCGAGGCGGCGAAGGAAGGAGCGGTGCCTGCCGCGCGTATTAGGCCGTCTGGACGCGCGGCGTGACCCGGGCGCGTCGGGCGCGGTTCAGCCGCGCATCGCCTTGGCCATTTCGTAGAGGCGGCGGCGCAGCCGCACGTCGTTGATGCTGTAATAGGCGCGCACGAGTTCCATCGTCTCGCGACGCAGCAGGCGGCGGTCGGGATCCGTCGCCTCCTGCTCGCCGGCGACGACGGCCGGCGTCGCGCTGGCGGCCGCGGCGGCATCGCTCAGTTCGTCGAAGAACCAGGACACCGGCACGCCGAGCGTCCGGCTGGTCTGGTAGAGGCGCGAGGCCGAGATCCGGTTGGTGCCGCGCTCGTATTTCTGGACCTGCTGGAAGGTGATGCCGAGGGCCGATGCGAGCTGCTCCTGGCTCATCCCGATCAGGGTGCGGCGCAGCCGCATGCGCAGCCCGACATGGACGTCGACCGGATCGGGGTTGCCATCCGCCAGCCTGCCGCGTCGTCGCGTGCCGCCCGTCGTGCTCGTCATCCTGCGCCCTTCCTAACTTCTGGGTGTATCATCCTGCGCGCCGCAACCACCGCTTGCTATCTCTTATTTGTACTAAACGCGATAGACTTAATCCTAAAGGAAAAGTCAGCGTGAAGTTTCGAATTCAATCGCCAGACCGCCCGGGAATGACCCGCCCCCTGCTTCTGCTCGGCGCCCTCCTGCTCGCCGCCTGCGCCGGATCGCCACCGCCCGCGGCGCCGGCTCCCGCGGCCGCGCCGTCCGGACCATCCTGCGCGGCCGCCCTCGCGCGCGCCGGGTTCGTCTTCGAGCCCGCACCGGATCGCGACGGTCCCGGCGACTGCCGTCTGCGCGACGCCGTGCGCCTGTCGCGCAGCCATGTCGCGCTCGACCAGCCGCTCCTCGTGTCCTGTCCGACCGCCGAGCATCTGCTGCGCTTTGAAGCGGACGTCGTGCAACCCGCCGCCCAACGCCATTTCGGCCAGCGCCTCGCGCGCATCCGTCATTTCGGCGGCTATGCCTGTCGCCTGCGCAACGGAGATACGCGTGCCATACGTTCGGAGCACGCGCTGGGCCAGGCGATCGACATCGCCGGCTTCGACCTCGCCGACGGCACCCAGATCACCGTCGCGCGCCATTGGGGCGAGTTCGGACCGCGCGGCGCCTTCCTGCGTCAGGTCGCGCGCGAAGCCTGCTCGATCTTCCATGTCGTGCTGACGCCGCGCACGGATGCGCTGCACCGCAGCCATCTGCATCTCGACATCGGCCGCTGGCGACGCTGCGACGCCTGAGGGCGCCGGATCGCCTTGCGTCAGCGCCGCGCGCGGCCCTCGGCGACGCGGCGTTCGATCGCATCCCAGATCCGGCCGGCGAGGTCGACGCCGTCATAGCGGCCGATCTCCTGGATTCCGGTCGGCGAGGTGACGTTGATCTCCGTCAGATAGTCGCCGATGACGTCGATGCCGACGAAGACGAGGCCGCGGGCGCGCAGCTCGGGGCCCAGGCGC
>CAYSUY010000107.1:0-13975 GCA_964434345.1 uncultured Acetobacteraceae bacterium | reverse complement strand
GAAGCCGCCGACGATATTGACGCTGGCGAGCACGATGGCGAGGAACCCCATCGCCTGGCTGAAGCCGACCGCCGAGGCGCCGGCGGCGAGCAGCGCCCCGACGATGATCACCGAGCTGATCGCGTTGGTGACCGCCATCAGCGGTGAATGCAGCGCCGGGGTGACCCGCCAGACCACGTAGTAGCCGACGAAGACCGCCAGCACGAACACGGTCAGGAACATCGCCAGCATCTCGTCGCCGCCGGACGCGGCCTGCTGCGCGCGCGCGGCATGCTCGGCGAGCGCCTGGGCCTTGCCGGCCAGGGCGGCCGCGTCGGTCGCGAGCTGGGCTGCGGACTGGGTGATCTCGGTTGACGCCATGGCCGGACCTCAGAGCGTTGTCGGCGCCGACGGCGGAGCCGGCGGCGGCACGAAATTCGGATGCACGATCGCGCCGTCGATCGACAGCAGCGCGCCTTTGACGATCTCGTCCTCGCGGTCGATCTTGAGCGCGCCGTCCTTGCCGACGATCAGCTGGACGAGGCTGAGCAGGTTCTTGGCATAGAGCTGCGAGGCATCCACCGCGACGCGGCTGGGCACGTTCGCGTGACCGACGATGCGCACGCCGTGACGCACGACGATCTCGCCCGCGACCGAACCCTCGCAATTGCCGCCGGTCTCGACCGCCAGATCGACGATCACCGAGCCCGGCTTCATCGAGGCGACCATCTCGTCGCTGACCAGGCGCGGCGCCGGCCGCCCCGGGATCAGCGCGGTGCAGATCACGATGTCCTGCTTGCGGATCGTCTCCGCGATCAGCGCCGCCTGCTTCTTCTTGTAGGCGTCCGACATCTCCTTGGCGTAGCCGCCGGAGGTCTCGGCCTGTCGGGCCTCCTCGTCGTCGACCATCACGAAGGTGCCGCCGAGCGATTCGACCTGTTCCTTCGCGGCGAGACGGACATCGGTGGCACAGACGACCGCGCCGAGGCGACGGGCCGTCGCGATGGCCTGCAGCCCCGCGACGCCAGCCCCCATGACCATGACCTTCGCCGGCGGGATCGTCCCAGCGGCGGTCATCATCATGGGAAAGGCGCGGCCGAACTCGCCAGCGGCGTCGAGCACCGCCTTGTAGCCCGCGAGATTGGCCTGGCTCGAGAGCACATCCATCGCCTGGGCGCGGGTGATGCGCGGGACCAGCTCCATCGAGAAGGCCGCGACGCCGCGCGCGGCGAGTTCGGCGACCTGCGGCTTGTTGCGGTAGGGATCGAGCATGGCGAGCAGGACAGCGCCGCGCTTCAGGGGCGCGATCTCGTCCAGCCCGTCCTCGGCACCGGTCGGCCGCGCGACCTTGAGGACGATATCGGCGTCGCTGACAGCGGCCACGTAATCCGCGGCCACCGTTGCTCCAGCCGCCACATAGGCGTCGTCGGAGACAGACACGCCGGCACCGGCGCCGCTCTCGACGACGATGTCGAGCCCCAGCGCCTTCAGGCGCTTGACGGTGTCCGGGGTCGCGGCGACGCGGCGCTCATGGGCGCGGCGTTCGCGAGGAATGGCGAGTTTCATGCGTGATCCGCTCCGCGCCGGCCAAACTGCCGACTGTCAGGGTCCACCGCCGAAAATGCCCGTTCTCCAGGCGCTTGCCAAGTCTCCGCCCATCCCGCGCTCCATCCGGCCCTTCGTGCGGGTACCGGCGCTGGCCACGCCCTGCGACATTCCGACGCGCCGGATGCTTGACTTTGTCGACAATCGGCAACAGCCTACCCGCAATCGGCCAGGGATATGCCGTGTCCAATTCTCCGGGGAAATCACCACCATGACCGTGCCAAAGGCTTCCGCGGCGCTCGAGCGCTTCACGGTCCTCGACCTCACTCGCGTGCGGTCTGGCCCCACGGCGGTCCGGCAACTCGCGGATTGGGGCGCCAACGTCGTCAAGATCGAGATGCCGGCGCATCTCGAGGAATCCGACCCGATGGGCGGGCCACGCGACGGCGCCGACTTCATGAACCTCCACCGGAACAAGCGCTCCCTGACGCTCGACCTGAAGTCGGAGGCGGGGATCGCCCTGTTCCGGCGCATGGCGGCGCGCGCCGACGTGGTGGTCGAGAATTTCCGGCCCGACGTGAAGGACCGGCTCGGGATCGCCTATGCGGACCTCCGCAAGATCAACCCGCGCATCGTCTACGCGAGCATCTCCGGGTTCGGACAGGACGGCCCCTATGCCAAGCGACCGGGCTTCGACCAGATCGCCCAGGGCATGGGCGGGCTCATGTCCATCACCGGCCTGCCAGGCCAGGGGCCGGTGCGTGCGGGGATCCCCCTCGCAGACCTGACCGCCGGCCTGTTCTGTGCGCTCGGCATCCTCACGGCGCTACTCGAACGCGAGAGCTCCGGCGAGGGCCAGTGGGTGCAGACATCCCTGCTCCAGGCACAGGCCTTCATGCTCGACTTCCAGGCCGCGCGCTATCTCGTCCATGGCGAGGTCGCGAAGCAGGCGGGCAACAACCACCCGACCTCGATCCCGACCGGCGTGTTCAGGACCCGCGACGGCTATCTCAACCTCGCCACCACCGGCCAGTCGATCTGGGAACGCTGCATGCGCACGATGGGCGCGGACGAGCTCATCGCCCATCCCGACTACGCGACCGCCGCGCTGCGGTCGCGCAACCGCGACGCCCTCAACGCCAGGCTGCAGGAGATCTTCCTCACCGAGACCACCGCCGCATGGGTGGAGCGGATGAACGCGGCGGGCGTCCCATGCGGACCGATCTACGACGTCGCACAGATGTTCGCCGATCCTCAGATCGCGCATCTCGGCGTCGCCGCGGCAGTCGAGGGCAGCGACATGTCGCTGATGGCACAGCCCTTCCGCCTCGGCCGCACGCCATCGCGGCTCGCCGCACCGCCGCCCGGCCGCGGGGCCCATAACGAGGAAATCCTCGCCGAGTTCGGCGTGTCGCCGGACGAGATCGCGGCGTTGCGCGCCGCCGGCACGATCTGACACCAGGAGACGATTCATGACCGAGAAGATGCTTTCCGAGCGGCAGGGCCGCGTCGGCATCATGACCTTCAACAATCCGGAGAAGCACAACGCCGTCTCCTTCGAGATGTGGGAAGCCGCCGAGCGCATCCTCGATTCCTTCGAGAGCGACCCCGAGATACGGGTCGTCGTCCTGACCGGCGCCGGCGGCAAGGCCTTCGTGTCCGGCGCCGACATCTCGAAATTCGAAAGCGAGCGTGCGTCGGAGGAGGCGGTGCAGCGCTACAATGCGCTGGTCGAGAAGGTCTATGGCCGGATCTACCGGTTTCCGAAGCCGACCATCGCGATGATCCGCGGCTATTGCATCGGCGGCGGGCTCAACCTCGCGATCTGCTGCGACATGCGTTACGCCACCGAAGGGTCGCGCTTCGCGCTTCCCGCCGCGAAGCTGGGCCTCGGCTACGGCTACAAGGGGCTGCGGCGCTACATCGAGACGATCGGTCCGGTGGCGACAAAGGAGATCTTCTTCACCGCGCGCCAGGTCAACGCGGCGGAGGCGCTGCGCTGGAACATGGTCAATGCGGTGATCGCGGACGACGCGCTCGAGACCACGGTCATGGGCGTCGCCAACACGATCGCGGACAACGCGCCGCTGACCATCGCGACCATCAAGCACTCCACCGTCGAGATCCTGAAGGATCAGGCCGATCACGATGTCGCGGCCTGCGACGCCATGGTCGCGGCATGCTTCGCGAGCAACGACTACCGCGAGGGTCGCAAGGCGTTCATGGAGAAGCGCAAGCCGCAATTCACGGGCACCTGAGACGCGCGATGGACGCGCCCGCCGCGATCGCCCTGGTCCGCAGCACGTCGCTCTCGACGCTGGTCGAGGGCGAGGTGCTGCGCATGATCCTCACGGGCGAACTCGACGCGGGCCAGCAGATCAAGGAAGTCGCCGTCGCCGAACGGCTCGGCGTCGGACGCTCCTCGGTGCGCGAGGCGCTGCGCGCGCTCGAAGCGGCGGGGCTCGTGCGCATCGAGAAGAACCGCGGCGCCTTCGTGCGCGTCGTCAGCGAGGCCGAGGCGCGCGAAATGTACGTGATCCGCGAGCAGTTGGAGGGGCTGGCCGGCACCCTCCTCGCTCCACGCATTTCCGAGCCCGAGATCGCCGAGTTGCGCGGCTATGTCGACGACCTCGATCTCTGCCTCGCCCCGGAACATTTCGACCGCTACTTCCCGCTCAATCTGCGCTTCCACCTGCGTATCTTCGAAATGGCCGGAAACGGCCGGCTCACCGAGATGTATCGTCGCCTGACGAACGAGCTCCACACGGTGCGCCGCAATGGCCTCCTGCGCGGCGGCGGCCTCGCGGTGTCGAACATCGAGCATCGCCGCATCGTCGATGCGCTCGCGGCGCGCGATTCCGCCGCCGCGAGCGCCGCACTGCGCGCCCACGTCGCCGCCGGGGGATCGCGCCGCCGCGTCCCTGCGGATCCCGTCTCCGGCTCGGAGGTCGCATGACGCATCTTCGCCTCGAAGGCCTGAGCAAGTCCTTCGCCTCCACCACCGTGCTCGATGCGATCGATCTGTCGGTCGGCCAGGGACAGCTGGTCTGCCTTCTCGGCCCCTCGGGCTGCGGCAAGACGACGACGCTTCGCCTGATCGCGGGATTCATGGAGCCGAGCGCCGGCCGCATCGTCGTGGGCGGGCGAACCCTGTCGGAGCCGGGCAACGCACTGCCGCCGGAACGACGCGGCATGTCGATGATCTTCCAGTCCTATGCGCTCTGGCCGCATATGACGATCTTCGACAACGTCGCCTATGGCCTCGCCCTGCGAAAGATGCCGCGCGCGGACATCGCGACGCGGGTCGGCCGGATCCTGGAGGCGGTCAAGCTCTCCCACCTCGCCGAACGATATCCGGCCGAGCTCTCGGGAGGCCAGCAGCAGCGCGTCGCGCTGGCGCGCGCGCTGGTCGTGGAGCCCGAGATCCTGCTGCTCGACGAACCGCTCTCCAACCTCGACGCGGCGCTGCGCGAGGAAATGCGCTTCGAGGTGCGTCGCCTCCACGACGCGTTCCGCTACACCACGGTCTATGTCACGCATGACCAGGCGGAAGCGATGACCACTGCCGACCTCATCGTCGTGATGAACCAGGGCCGGATCGAGCAGGCCGGAAGCCCGGAGGAGATCTACGCGCGCCCGCGCTCGGCCTTCGTCGCGACGTTCCTGGGCGGCGCGAACATCCTCTCCGGTACGGCACGCGACGCGCAGCATCTCGACATCGGCGCGGCGACGCTGCGCTGCGCCGAAGCCGGGTTCGCACCGGGCGCGCGCGGCGCGATCTCCATCCGTTTCCACGAGGTCGCCGTCGCGGCGTCGTCCGCCGATGGCGCGCTGCCCGCGCGCGTACAGCGCCAGACCTTCCTCGGCTCCACGCGCGACCTCGTGCTCGCGCTCGCGGACGGCACGCAGCTGCGCGCCACCGCGCCGCCCGACCTCGCGATCCCCGGCGACGGCAACGTGTTCGTCACCTTGCCGCCGGCCAGATGCCGCCCCGTCGCGGCGTGAATCCCGCGCGATCGCATACGAAAACCAAGAACGAAAACGAAAACGGAGGACCCGATGAAGACGACGATCCTGGCCGCGGTCGCGGCGCTCACGCTCGGCGCGATCGGCGCCAGCGCGCAATCCCCGGTCTACAAGATAACGCCCGAGCTGGAAGCCGCCGCCAAGCGGGAGGGCAAGCTGGTCTACTACACCTCGATCGACCTCAAGGTCGCCGAGGACCTCGCCAAGGCGTTCGAGCGCCGCTATCCCGAGATCAAGGTGCATGTCGAACGCAACGGCGCCGAGCGGCAGTTCTCGAAGATCGGCCAGGAATACTCGAGCCGGATCTTCAACGTCGACACGGTGAACAGCTCCGACGCGGCCCATTTCATCTTCTGGAAGCGCGAAGGCTGGCTCGCGCCGGCGCTGCCCGAGGAGGTCCAGCGCCTCTATCCGGCAGGCTCGTTCGATCCCGAGGGCTTCCACGCGCCGATGCGCGCCTCGACGAGCGTCATCGCCTACAACACCAACCTGGTGCCGGCCGCCGAGGCCCCGCGCAGCTTCCGCGATCTCCTCGACCCGAAATGGCGCGGCAAGATGGTGAAGGCGCATCCCGGCTATTCGGGCACGATCCTGACCGCGACCTATCAGATCGGCCGTGACGTCGGCTGGGACTTCCTCGAAAAGCTCGCCGGCCAGCAGGTCATGCAGGTCCAGTCCTCGACCGAGCCGCCGCGCAAGGTGATCGCGGGCGAAAGGCCGGTGATGGCGGACGGCAACGAATACGTGGTCTTCCTGGAGCAGGCGCGCGGTGCGCCGATCGCGGCCGTCTATCCGACCGAAGGCACGCCGATGATCATCGGCCCGTCCGGCGTGATGAAGAACGCGCGCAACCCCAACGCCGCGCGCCTCTTCCACGCCTGGAGCTTCAGCCTCGAGGCTCAGCAACTCGCGGTCGATGTCGGCGGAATGCGCTCGTTCCATCCTGGCGTCAAGGAGCCGGCGGGGCGCAAGCCGCTGTCCGAGATCAAGCTGATGAAGGACGATCCCGTCGCCGTCGAAAAGGAGGTCGAGCAGATCAAGGCTCGCTATCTCCGCTTCTTCAAGACCTGATCCGAGCGCGGCGGTCCGACGATGTCGACGACGGCTCAGGGCGGTGTACGGCGCGCGGGCGCGGGGATGGACCTCTCGGGTCCCGTCCTCGCGGCGTCCGCGCTGTTTCTCGCCGGCCTGATCTGCCTGCCCATCGGCTGGATCGCCGCCTTCGCCTTCACCGATCGCGCGGGCGCACCGACGCTCGGCAATTTTCGGCTGCTGCTCGACGATCCGACGCTGTTCGAGCCGCTGATGACCACGCTCGGCCTGTCCTGCTCGGTCGCGGTGTTCGCGGCCCTGTCCGCGACCCCGCTCGCCTGGCTGGTGGCGCGGACCGACATGCCCGGACGCCGCGTCGCCCGCGTCCTGATGACCGCGAGCTTCGTGACACCGCCCTTCCTCGGCGCGATCGCATGGGAGATCCTGGCGGCGCCGAACAGCGGCATCCTGAACCGCCTGTGGCGTGATCTCTCGGGCGCGGACGACGCGCTCTTCGACATCTACAGCTTCCCCGGCCTCGTCTTCGTCATCTCCTGCTACACCGCGCCCTATGTCTTCGTCGTCCTGACCAACGCGCTCGATCGGATCCCCGCCGATCTCGAGGACGCGGCCGGGATCCTCGGCGCGCCACGCTGGCGCATCGTGGTCGGGATCACCTTGCCGCTGGCCCTGCCCGCGTTGCTGGCCGGCACGGCGGTCGCGTTCCTCCAGGCGATGACGCTTTTCGGTTCGCCGGCGATCCTCGCCATCCCCGCCGGGTTCCATACGGTCACCACCAAGATCTATTCGCTGTTCCAGTTTCCGCCGAAGCCGCAGATCGCGGCTGCGGCCGCGCTGCCGCTGCTGCTGGTGACGATCGCGCTGCTCTGGCTTCAGTCGCGCATACTCGGACGACGCGGCTACGCGGTCGTCGGCGGCAAGGGCGCCGCGCCACGCCTGGTGCGGCTGGGCGCATGGCGCTGGCCGGTCTTCGCCCTTGTCTTCGCCGTCCTCGCCCTGCCGCTGTTCCTGCCCTACATGGCGCTGCTCAAGGCAGCGATCAGCAAGCTGCCCGCCGGACCATTCGATCCGGCCAACCTGACGCTGGCGCATTTCTCCTTCGTGTTCCTCGAGTTCTCGCAGACCCGCCGCGCCTTCGCGAACACCTTCGTCCTGGCGCTCGCGACCGCGACCGCCGGCACGCTGCTGGCGCTCGTGGTCGCCTATCTCGTCGCGCGGCGGACCGACCTCTCCGGACGCGCCCTCGAGTTCCTGGCCATGGCGCCGATCGCGATCCCCGGCGTGGTGCTCGGCGTCGGACTGTTCCTTGCCTACACGCGCGGGCCGGTCGTGCTGTACGGGACGCTCTGGATCCTCTTCCTGGCCTTCCTGACGATCGAGCTTCCCGCCGCGTTCCAGCAGCTGCGCGCCTCGTTCCGCGGCCTGCATCCCGAGCTCGAGGAAGCGTCGCGGATCCTGGGCGCAGGCCGGCTCGAGACGCTGCGGCGGATCACGGCGCCGCTGCTGAAGAGCGGCGTGATCGCGGGCTGGTGCCTGATCTTCATCGGCACCGTGCGCGAGTTGTCGGCCGCGGTGATGCTCAGCTCCTCGACCACCAAGGTCCTGTCGGTGGTGATCTTCGACCTCAACGAGGGCGGCAATCTCGGCGCGATCGCGGTGATCGGCGTCGCGATGCTGGTCGTGACCTTCGCGGTCGTCGGCTTCGCCAACTGGATCACCGGCGCGGGCGGCGGACCGCGTCCGCAGCCGGCGTGAGCGCCGCCGCCGGCAGACTGCCCTCGCACCATCCCACCCCGGAGACGTTTCCACCATGACGACGATCGCCGAACGCCTCGCCGATGCGTGCCTCGCCGCCACCCCATCGCCGGCCGCGGAGGACGTCGCGCGGACCCTCCTGATCGACATCGCGGGGATCTGCGTCGCTGCACGCGGCACCGACTTCATGGGCGCCGCGCGCGCGGGCGTCGATGCGGGCGGTCCGTGCACCGCGATCGGGATCGAGGGTCGTTTCTCGCCCGCCGATGCGGCGCTGCTCAATGGCACCGCCGCGCATGGCGAGGATTTCGACGACACCTATGAAGGCGGTCCCGTGCATGCCGGTGCCGTCGTGCTTCCGGCCGTCCTTGCGGCCGCCGAGCGCCACGCCATCCCTGGAAATACGGCGCGGCGTGCGATCGTCATCGGCACCGAGATCACCTGCCGCCTGTCCGAGGTCGTGCCCAAGGCCGTCCACAAGGCCGGATTCCATCCCACGGCGATCTTCGGCGCCATCGGCGCGGCGGCCGCGGTGTCCTGTGCCCTGGGACTGTCGCGCACGCAGATGGTCCACGCGCTCGGGATTTCCGGCAGCATGGCCTCCGGGATCATCGAGTATCTCGCGGAAGGCACCTGGACGAAGCGCATGCACCCGGGTTGGGCGGCGCAAAGCGGCTATCGCGCCGCGCGGCTCGCGGCAGGCGGGTTCACCGGCCCGCGCACGCTGTTCGAGGGCGCCCACGGCCTGTTCCATGGCTTCGCCAATGCGAAGCCGGACGACTGGTCGGCGCTGCTCGACGATTTCGGCACGCGCTGGGTCACCGAGACGGTCGCGTTCAAGCCGCATGCCTGCGGAACCATGATCCATCCCTACATCGACTGCGCGATCCGGTTGCGCGCCCGCGGCCTCGATCCCGCGCGCATCGCGGCAATCGTCTGTGAGACCTCGGACGGAATCCTCCACCGGCTCTGGGAGCCGCTGGAAGCCAAGCGCAATCCGCCGAACGGCTACGCCGCGAAATTCTCGATCCCCTATGGCATCGCAGCCGGACTGGTGCTCGGCCATGCCGGGCTGGGCGCCTTCGAGGACGCGGTCGCGACCGATCCGCGCCTGATCGCCATCGCCCGCAAGGTGAGCTACGTCGTCGATCCCGCAAATCCCTATCCGCGGCAGTTCACCGGGCATCTGCGCGTGACGCTCGACGACGGCACCACGCTGGAGGAGCGTCAGCCGCATTTCCGCGGCGGTGCGGCCGAACCATTGCCGCTCGCCGAGATCGAGGAGAAGTTCCGTCTCAATTGCGGCCATGGCGGGTGGACCGCGGCGCGCGCTTCGGCGCTGCTCGACTTCGCCCGCACGGCGCTCTCCTCGTCCACACCGCTTTCCCTCGCCGCCTTCGGAGGCTGATCCCATGCGCGAACTCGACGGGCGCGTCGCCCTCGTCACCGGCGCCAGCCGCAACATCGGCCGCGCGATCGCGCTCGAGCTGGCCGCGGCCGGCGCGCATGTCGTGATCAACGGCTTGTCCGCGCGCGCGGACGCCGAGGCCGTGGCGGCCGAGATCGGGCCCTCCGCGATGGTCGCGATGGCGGATGTGACCGACCGCGCGGCCGTCGATGCGATGATCGCCGCCGTGCGCGCGCGTTTCGGTCGCCTGGACATCCTCGTCAACAACGCCGCCGTGCGCGGCGAGGTGCCTTTCGCCGACCTCGATCACGCGACCTGGAGCCGGATCCTGTCGATCTGCCTCGACGGCGCGTTCCATTGCACCCAGGCGGCGCTGCCGCTGCTGAAGGAAGCGGGCGGCGCGACGGTCGTCAACATCGGGGGACTCACCGCCCATACGGGCGCCGTCGAGCGCACCCATGTCGTGACCGCGAAGGCCGGGCTCGTCGGCATGACCCGCGCGCTCGCCCATGAGCTGGCCGGCTTCGGGATCACCGTGAACAACGTCGCGCCGGGGATGATGGACACGAAGCGCGGCGCCTCTGCTGGCAACCAGCAGCCGCGCCATCATGCCACCCAGCCGACACTGCTCGGACGTCGCGGCCAACCCGACGAGATCGCGGCGGCCGTGCGCTGGCTCGCCGGACCGGGCGGCCGCTTCGTCACCGGCCAGGTCATCCACATCAACGGCGGCGCCTATCTCGGCAGCTGAAAAATCGGATCCAGACAACTATTGCGCCAAGGATGGCCGCCCCGCTCGAGGGAGCGCGGCCGCCGAGTTTTGCCGAAATAGTTGTCTGGATCCGTTTTTCAGGCGGCGGCTGGGACGCCGGCCTCGACCAGCGCGGCGGATTGACGCCGCGCGAGCGCACCCACGTCGAAATCGGCGATCAGGTCGTGGAACAGGCGGTGCCAGTTGATTTCGGCCTGCAGGTGCAGGAACACCGAGCCGAGACCGATCGCCGCGCGGTCCATGAGCAGGAACTCGCGCGGCGGGCGCACCCCGCCCAGGCGACGCAGTTCGGCATGCACGGTCTCGGCGACCTCGCGGCCGTAGACGCCGGAATTCGTCTCCCCGATCGCACGCGTGCGATCCTCCATCAGCGGCGCGTAGACGAATTCCGCCCAGCGGTTGAGCGTCGCGATCTTTTCCTTCGACAGGCCATGGAAGCCCCAGGTCTCGTAGGCATGGACCGCCAGGGCCTCGTCGCCGTCGCGCAGCGCGCGGTAGAGATCGATGACGCCACCCACGAATCCCGGCGGAAAGATCCGCACCGCGCCGAAATCCAGCAGGTTCACGCCGTCATCGGGACGGATGGCGTAGTTGCCGAGATGCGGATCGCCATGGATCACGCCATAGCCGTAGAACGGCACGTACCACGCGCGGAACATGTTCATGGCGATGTGGTTGCGTCGTTCGACCGCCGCGTCGCGCGCGCTGAGCAGCGGGGCACCGTCGAGCCAGGTCATGGTCAGGAGGCGCCGCGTCGACAGCGCATCGACCGGGCGCGGAACATGGACACCGGCCTCGGCGGCAAGCATCAGGCCATAGAGCCGCATATGGCTGGCTTCGCGGCCGTAATCGAGTTCCTCGCGCAGCCGCGCGGCGATCTCCTCGTGGATCGCGCCGGGATCGATGGCGCGGTCGTAGCGGCGATAGATCTCGAAGACCAGCTTGAGCTGGCGCAGATCGGCTTCCACCGCCGAATCCATATCCGGATATTGGAGCTTGCAGGCGAGCCGCGTGCCGTCGTCCAGCGTCGCGCGATGCACCTGACCGAGCGAGGCGGCGGCCGCGGCCTCGCGCTCGAACGTCGCGAAACGTCGCTGCCAATCGGCGCCGAGTTCGCTCTGCATCCGCCGCTTGACGAAGACCCATCCCATCGAAGGCGCGTTGGACTGGAGCTGGATCAGCTCCTGCACGTATTCCTCGGGCAGCGCGTCCGGGATCGTCGCCATGAGCTGGGCGACCTTCATCAACGGCCCCTTGAGACCGCCCAGCGCCGCACGCAGATCGGCCGCGTGACGCCCGCGATCGAGCTTCATGCCAAGCACCCGCTCCGCCGCGAAGCGCGCGCCGAGCCCGCCGACCGCGGCGCCCACCCGGGCATAGCGGCTCAACCGGCCTCCAAGCGTGTTGTCCTCTCGCGTCGCCATCGCCGCCTCAGGACAAGGTTTCGAGTTCGTCGATGAAGCCGGCGATCACCGACAGGCCGCCGTCCCAGAATCGCGGATCGGCCGCGTCGAGGCCGAAGGGCGCCAGCAATTCGCGATGGCGCTTCGTGCCGCCGGCGCGCAGCAGATCGAGATACCGCGCCGCGAAGCCGTCGGGCGCGGCGCGGTATGCCGCGTAGAGCGCGTTGACCAGGCAATCGCCGAAGGCATAGGCGTAGACGTAGAACGGCGAATGGACGAAATGCGGAATGTAGGACCAGTAGCGCCGGTAGCCGTCATCGAACCGGAAGACCGGGCCAAGGCTCTCGCGCTGGACGTCGAGCCAGATCTCGCCAAGGCGGTCCGGCGTCAATTCGCCGCCGCGCCGCTCGTCATGGACACGGCGCTCGAACTCGACGAACGCGATCTGGCGCACGACCGTGTTGAGCATGTCCTCGACCTTCCCGGCCAGCATCGCCTTGCGGCGGGCCGGGTCGCGCTCGTCGTCGAGCAGGCGGCGGAAGGTCAGCATCTCGCCGAAGACCGACGCGGTCTCGGCCAGGGTCAGCGGCGTGTCGGCCTGGAGATGGCCTTGCCCGGCCGCGAGCACCTGGTGGACGCCATGGCCAAGCTCGTGGGCAAGCGTCATCACGTCGCGCGTCCGCCCCTGGTAGTTGAGCAGCAGATAGGGATGCGCGCCGGGAACCGTCGGATGCGCGAAGGCGCCCGGCGACTTGCCCGGGCGCACGGCGGCGTCGATCCAGGGCCGGTCGAAGAAGCGGCGGCCGATCGCGGCGAGTTCGGGCGAAAAATGCGCGTAGGCGTCGAGGACGATGTCGCGTGCCTCCGGCCAAGCCACGTTTCGTTCGGCGACACGCGGCAGCGGCGCGTTGCGGTCCCAATGCTCCAGTTGCGCGACGCCGAACCAGCGCGCCTTGAGCGCGTAATAGCGGTGTGACAGGCGCGGAAACGCGGCACGTACCGCGCCGATCAGCGCCTCGACGACCTCGTCCTCGACCCGGTTGGACAGGTTGCGGGCGGAGATCGGCCGCTCGTAGCGCCGCCACTTGTCCTCGATCTCCTTGTCCTTCGCGAGGGTGTTGGTGATCAGCGCGAAGGTCTTGAGGTTGGCCCCAAGCACGCTGGAAATGCTGTCCGCCGCATCCCGGCGCAGCGCGCGGTCGCCGTCCGAGAGCAGATGCAGCGCCTCGGCACTGGTCAGGTCGCGACCGCGGACCGGGAAACGCAGCCCGGCCATGGTCTCGTCGAAGAGCCGGGTCCAGGCGGCGCGACCGGTGACATGCTTCTCATGCAGCAGCTTTTCCACCGTGTCGTCGAGTTGGTGCGGCCTGAAGACCCGCAGGTCGCGCAACCAAGCGGCGTAGCGCGCCGTCTCCGGCGCCGCCAGCTTGGCCGCGATGTCCCCGTCGGGGATCCGGTTGATCTCCAGCGTGAAGAACAGCGTGTGGGTCGCGATCGCGTTCACGCGCTCCTGGATGGTCTGGCAGAAGCGCCCGATCTCGGGATCCGACTGATCGCCCGCATAGGTCAGGTCGGCATAGCTCGCGAGGCGCGCGAGCCGTTCGTCCAGCCGCTCGTAGGCCGCGATCGCCGCCCCGAACGCCGCCGGGGAGAGTTGCGCGAGCTTGCCCGCGTGGCGCGCGGCGAAGGCCACCGCCTCGCGCTCCGCGTCCGCGAGATCCGCCGCGAGCGCCGCGCTGTCCCGACCGGGATAAAGGTCACCGAGATCCCAGGCCGGCAGGCCTCCGGCTCCGCCCGACGGCGACGGGGCATCCTCGGGGGCACGCGGCATCGACGTCATCTCTTTGTCTCCCTGATCGCCGTTCGGATATAAGGCGGGGGTTCGTGCCCGCCAAGCGCAGGCGGTGGCGAACGGGAGGCGAAGAAAAAGAATGATCGACTACGACAAGCTGAAAAGCCTGCCGGAGATGTTTCATGCGCGGGTGGCGCATGGCGGAGACCGGCCGTTCCTTTGGGCCAAGCGGGACGGCGCGT
>CAYSUY010000106.1:0-14346 GCA_964434345.1 uncultured Acetobacteraceae bacterium | reverse complement strand
CCTGTTCAGCCAGGTCTGGGACTGCCCGCTGCCCAACGCCCTGTTCAAGTCGACCGGGCTCTGCACCATGGGATGCTCGCTGCCGCTGGCGGCAGGAGCGAAGCTGGCCGCGCCGGAACGCGTCGTCGCGTGCTTCGTCGGCGATGGCTGTTTCGAGATGGTGCTTGGCGAACTGGCGACGCTGCGCGACCGCGCGCTCAAGGTGATCGTCGTCGTCTTCGTCGACGAATCGCTGGCGTTGATCGAATTGAAGCAGCGTGCGTCCCAGATGCCGAGCGTCGGTGTCGCCTTCGGCGGCACCGATTTCGCCGCCGTCGCGCGCGCGATGGGCGGCGAGGGCCATGACGTCACGGACCGTGCCGGCCTGGAGGCGGCGCTGCGCCGCGCGCTGGTCGCCGACCGGTTCAGCGTGCTCGCCTGCCGCATCCCCGCACGGAGCTACGACGGACGCATCTGAACGCGGCCGTCAGCCTTCCGCGGCCGGCGCGCGGTCTTCCTCCGCATAGGGGCCGTGGCGCATGAATTCCTCGACCCGTGCCGGGCGGATGACATGGGTCCGCGGTTCGACGGCGAAGAACCCGCCCTCGAGCCCGACCAGGGGAATGATGCGGTTGCGTCGCGTGAAGACGCGGCGGATCGACGCCGAGTGCTCGATCATGCCGTTGCGCTCGTCCTCGTCCACGGCGAAGAGCGCCTCGTAGGCGGCGACGAATTCGCGCACGAAGCCGCGATCGACGACCTGGAGGTTGCTCATGATCCAGCAGCGATCCTCGAAATCCCAGTAATAGGCGAGGCCGACCAGCTTCTTCTCGCGCGTGAAATAGGGGAAGAACGGGAAGGCGCGGCAGGCCATCGAGCGGTTGTCGCGTTCGCAGAACTGGACGCCCTTGCACTCGACCGCTTCGCAATGGGCGTGCATGTCGGCGACGATCTTGCGCCCGGCCGCGTCCTTCGGGACGTAGTCGCGCCAGAGGTCGGTGCGCGACTTGAGCAGCGCGTATTCCGACTTGTCGACGATCGGCACGGCATGGTCGGCGGAGCAGCAGACCGGAATGCCGTCGTTGTGAGGCGCGCATTTGCGTCCGCAATCGAAGCGCGAGACCGGGGCGGTGAAGCGCTCGTAGACGCGGGCGTAGTCTTCCGGGGTCGCAGCCATGGGCACTCGCGGTCCTTGGAGGTGGCGGGAACCGATCCGGCCGTAACGGAACCGTAAGCTTGCGGGTCCTATCGTCCGGCCGCGAATCGATCTTACGGAGGCATTCTATGGCCGAGTACTGGGTTGTGGGCGGCGAATTCGCCGACGCGAGATTCGAGAGCCTGGCGCCGGGCCGGTCCCCGGAGCGCTACGGCCCCTTTGCCAGCTACGACGCGGCGCGCAAGGAATGGAAGGCGCGGACGATGGCGACGGTCGACAACGCCCTGGTCCGCTACCGCGTGGTGGATGCGAGCGCCCAGGCGGCGTGATCCGTGACGAGCGCGGGCCGCGATGGCCGGCCCGCCGCTCACTCCGCGTCGAACATCATGCGGATACGCGTCTCGCCGGCGCGCTCGATATGCCGGCGTGCGACGGCACCCGCGCGCGGCGCGTCGCCGGTGGCGATGGCATCCACGAGGTCCGCATGTTCGGCCAGCGCCGTGTCGGCGCGTCCCGGAACCTCGAAGGTGGTCCCCGGCAGCAGCGCGATGAAATGGGCCATCGGCTCGAGCATCCGCGTCAGATAGGCGTTGCGGCCGGCCTCGTGGATCGCGGCGTGAAGCCGCGTGTTGAGCCTTGCCGTGCGCCCGGGATCGTCGAGGGCACCACGCATCGCCGCGAGCAGGTCGTGCAGCACCGCGATCTCGGCGGGCGTGGCGTGACGCGCGGCCAGTTCGGCGGCTGCGGCCTCGAGGATCCCCCGCACGACGTATAGTTCACGGACCTGCTGCCTGCCGAAGCGTGTCACGGCGAGCGAACGTCCCTTGCCGGGCTCGACCAGGCCGTCGCCCGTCAGACGACGGATCGCTTCGCGCACCGGCGTACGGCTGACGCCGAGCAGCGCCGCGAGTTCGACCTCCCGCAGCTCGTCGCCCGGCTTCAGCGCACCGCCACGGATGGCCTCGCGCAGGCGCAGATAGGCGTGCTCGGCGCGCGACCCGCGATCCCCTCCGCCGGGACTCGGCGGCGGCTTCGGCGTCGTGCGTCGCGGCGGTGCTGCGCGCGTCATCGCCCGGCCCTCGCCGCGTCAGCCGAAGAACATGCCGCCATTGACATGGATCGCCTGGCCGGTGACGAAGCCCGAGGCGGGACGGCAGAGCATGCGCACGATGTCGGCGACCTCGTCCGGCGTGCCCTCGCGGCCGACGATCGGCGATCCGGCGATGCCGCGCCCCGAACTCGCGGAGCGTTTGCCGCCGATACGTCCGGGAACGACGCAATTGGCCGTGATCCCGCGCGCCGCGAATTCCGTCGCAAGCGCGCGCGTCAGGCCGACGAGGCCGGCCTTGGCGGTGATCACATGGGCGCGGTCGGGCGCGCCGAGATTGGCGCTCACGCCGCCGATGTTGACGATCCGGCCGTGGCCGTTGCGCAGCATCGGCCGCAATGCCTCGCGCGCGCACAGGAATGCGCCGTCGACGATGACGCCGGTGACGGCACGCCAGGCCGCGACCGTCATCTCCAGAAAGGGCGTCTCGGCGCGGATCGCGGCATTGTTGACCAGGATGTCGAGCCGCCCGAACCGCGCCTCGATGGCGCCGAACATGGCGACGACGGCGGCCTCGTCGGTGACGTCCGCGAGGACCGGCAGGGCATGCCGGCCGAGCGCCTCGATCTCGCGCGCGACCGTGTCGATCTCGTCGCGCGAGGCGCGGGCATGCACGACGATGTCGGCGCCGTCGGCCGCGAGGGCAAGCGCCGTCGCGCGGCCGATGCGGCGCGATGCGCCGGTGACGAGGGCCACCTGTCCCGAGAGGGGTTGGTCGTTCATGCGCGTCTCCATCGCGAGAGAGGGGTCACAGGGCGGCGGCGGCGAGCGGCCCGCGTAGCGCCCGGGCCGGGGTCGCCGCGTCGAGGCCGGCGACCATCGCGACCAGCGTCGCGCCACCGGCGGGGCCGAGGATCGGATCGACGAGGTCGCGTGCCTTCGCCTCGATCTCGGCCTGATCCATGGGGTTGTCCGGCGTGCCGCGCACGCGGCTGGCATGATGGCGCAGCGTTTCTCCGGCGTGGGTGCGGATCTCGACGATCGCCTGGCGCGCCGGGATCGCGGCCGTCAGTTCGGGGCTGGGGACGAGGCGCATGCGCGCGCGCAGCGCCCGGACCGCCGGGTCGGCCATGCGCCCATGGTCGTGCGCCGCCGCGAAGGTGACGGTGCCGTCGAGAAGCGCGATGGCGGCGAGATGCTGCACGCAGACATCGGGCATGGCGCGGTCGTCGACGATGTGGATCCGGTCGTCGGGCATGGTGATCGCGATCTCGGCGATCGCGTCGGGGCGTATCGGGCGGCTGCCGAGGATCGCGATCACCGCGTCCAGTACGGCCTGGATCGGCGAGCCGACGCACCATTTCTTGATCGACGCGTCCTCGATCTCCCAGCGCACGCCGAGATCCCGCGCGACAAGCTCGGGGCGCGGCGTCTCGCCGATCGACGCGAAGAGGTTGTGCCGCCCGCCGAACGGATCCTCGACGCCGCCGAACCCCATCGCCACCATGATCGCGGCGCTGACGCCGTTGCGCGCGGGCATGCCGCCGAAATCGAAGGCCTTCTCGACATGGTACGGGTCGCGCTGCCAGAACGGGATGCCGGAGGCCTGCTGCGCCGTGTAGGAGACGACGTGGCGGACCTGCTGCGGCGTGAGGCGCAGCAGGCTGGCCGCCGCCGCGGCAGCGCCGAAGGCCGTGCCGATGCTGTGCGTGCTGTGGCGGATCATGTCCGGTCGCGAGAAGCCGAGCGCGAGATTGACGCGGACGCCGACGTCGTAGCCGAGCGCGATCGCACGCAGCAGTTCGTCGCCATTCGAATCCTGACGCTCCGCGACCGCGAGCGCCGCCGGCACGATCGCGCAGCCCGGATGGAAGCGGCCGCGCAGATGCGAATCGTCGGTCTCGTCGGCGTGGCCGGCGAGGCCGTTGGCGAGTGCCGCCTGCGCCGCCGGCACCAGCCGGCCGCAGCCGATGGCGAGCGCCTCGCCGATCCCGCCGATCTCCGCCGCGTAGCGCGCCCCGAGCCTGCCCGCGGCGAGCCGGGTCCCGGAGACGATGGCGGCGAGCGTGTCGAGAAGATGCTGTCGTGTGCGCTTCGCGGCCGCCTCGGGCAGCGGCGCATCGATCGCCCGTGCCACGTATTCGGACAGGGCGACGATCTCCGGGGTCAGGGGGGCGACGGTCTTGTCCGCCATCGGCGCGTTCCTTCGTTCCTGCGGGTGCGTCTCAGATCAGTCCCACGGACCGCACGCCGCGCAGCAGCAGGAAGCCGCCTCCGGCGAGGACCGCCCCGTCGAGGAGCGCGGCGTGCAGCGACAGGCTCATGCGTTCGCCGAGCCACCGCGCGGCGAGCACGCCGGGGAATCCGATGGCGCCGATGAGCAGCGCCAGCAGCCATGACGAGCTGGGCAATTCGCCGAGCGCCTGGAACGTCGCCACCTTGACGAGCCCGACCACCAGGGAAACCGCGGAGTCCGTTGCGACGACCGCCGGTCCGGTGAGGCCGATCGCCGTGAGGGCCGCGACGAGCACGATGCCCGCGCCCGGCGACCCGCCGGTGAGGACGCCGTAGAGCGCGCCTGCGCCGTAGAGCGCGCCGCGCGACGGCGGCAGCCTGTGGCGCTTGAGCAGACGACGCGCGGGAACCATCGCGATCAGGATCGCGCCGATGACGATCGAAGCCTCGCCCGCGCTGAGCCAGGCATAGGACCATGCGCCGACCACGCAGAACGGGATCGCGAGCAGGGTGAGCGGCAGCACGCGGCGCCACTCGACCCGGTCGCGGAAGACCAGAAGACGGCTCGCATTGTTCATGAGGCCCGAGATCGCGAGGATCGGGATCGTCGCCTCGGCGCCGACGAGCGGGACCAGCACGATCGGCATCAGCAGATTGGTGCCATAGCCGGCGAGGCCGCCGACGATCGAAGCCAGGAAGGCGACGACGCCGACCAGCGCCGCGTCGAACGCCGTCATCGGATGTCAGCCGGCGCCATGGGTCCGGCGCTCCCTGGCGTAGCGCGCCAGCGCGGCGAAGCGGTAGAGCCCGTGCACGAACTTGCCGTAGGGCATGGTCAGGAACAGGGCGAAGACGACGCCCAGATGAAGCGCCAGCAGCGTGCCCATCGCCGCGGTCTCGCGCAGCACCAGCAGGGCGAGACCGGTGACGCTGGTCAGCAGGAGCATGACCAGGAAGGCGGTGTCCATGCCGTGATGGGCGAAGCCGCGCGTCTGCGTGTCGCGCCGGCGCTTCGCGCGCAGCAGGCCCAGCGGCCCCGCGACCAGGCCGATCCCGCCGATCGTCCCGAGCACCACCGGCAGATCCCACCACGGATAGGGCGCGATGCGGCCGAAGGCGTAGTGGTACACGGTCGCCACGGATGTCGAGGCGAGACAGAGCATGAAGCCGTAGAAGGTCAGGTGGTGGTAGATCCGGCGATCGTCGTCCGGCCTCTCGCTCTCGTTCATGCAGCCCGGTCCGCCGCCGTCGAGGTAGCGCAGCGTGCCGGCGTCGCGGACGGCCTGCGCAAGCGGTGCGGGCGCTGCGATGCCGGACGCGGTCTCGCCGATGTCGCGCAGGAAGTTGCGCACGCCCATGCCCATCGCGAAGAGGGCGAAAAGGAACACCGCGCCGAACAGCCCGGCCATCGCGCCATGCGGCATCAGCTTGTAGAACGATCCCGGCCCCGAATGGGCAGCGAACAGCGCCGCCGGGTCGATGGTCGCGGCGAAGCCGAGGATGAACGCGGCGACCGAGGCCGCGGCGATCAGGGCGACCGCGAGGCCGTTGCGCCGGAACAGCGGCGCGAGCGCGCGCGGCCAGGCATAGGCCTCGTAGGAGTCGACGCGCAGCTGCGCCATCGTCCGCGGCACGTCGATCGCGAATTCGTGCGGCGGCGCGAACTGGCAGTCGTAGTAGCAGGCACCGCAGCCATGGCAGAGATTGGCGAGATAGTTGAGATCGCCCGCGGCGAAGGACTGGCGCATCTCCATGGCGGGGAACACGGCGCACAGCCCTTCGCAATAGCGGCAGGCATTGCAGATCGCCATCTGGCGCTCGCCCTCGCGCTGGGCCTCAGTTGCGAGCATTGGACGCCGCCTCCTGTCCGGCGATGCGCCCGAAGACGCTGCCGATGGTCATGCCGATCCCGGCGAGATAGCCCTTGCCCAGCACGTTGCCGGCCATGATCTCGCCGGCCGCGAACATGTTCGCCGCTGGCCTGCCGTCGCGCATGATCATGCGGGCCTTCTCGTCGATCCGCGTGGCGAGATAGGTGAAGGTGATGCCCGGCCGGACCGGGTAGGCGAAATAGGGGGCCTGGTCGAGGGGACGCGCCCAGTGGGATTTCGGCGGCGTCAGGCCTTCGGTACGGCAATCGTCGAGGACGGCCGGGTCGAAGCTGCCCGGACGCACGGCCGCGTTGAAGGCGGTGACCGTCGTCTGCAGGGCGGCCGGATCCAGGTCGAGCTTGGCCGCGAGACCGGCGAGGGTGTCGCTTTCGATCGCCGGATAGACCGAGGGCATGAACAGCCCCTTGGCCTTGGCGTCGAACACGATGTAGCCGATCTGATCCGGCTGCGCGGCGATGAGACGTCCCCAGATCGCGTAGCGCTTGGGCCAGAAATCCTCGCCCTCGTCGTAGAAGCGCGCGGCGTCGCGGTTGACGACGATGCCGAAGACCACGCAGTCCAGACGGGTCACGATCCCGCCGTCGAACCGGGGCGAGCGCGCGTCGATCGCGACGGCGTGGCATTGCGTCGGATCGCCGGTCAGTTCGATCCCCTTGTCGCGCAGGATCCGCAGCAACGCGCCGCGATTGTAGCGCGTGCCGCGGATCAGGAAGTTGCGCGCGGCCGGGCCCCAGGATTCCTCGAGCCATTCGATGTTCGACTCGAACCCGCCGCTGGCGACGACGACCGTCGCCGCGCGGATCGTGCGCACGACGCCGTCGATGCGCGCCGCCGCGCCGAGGAAGAAGCCGTCCTCGATCTCCAGATCGACGACTTCGGCGTCGTACATCACCTGCACGCCGAGATCCTCGGCGCGACGATAGAGCGCGTTCAGCATCGCGCGGCCGCCGCCGAGGAAGAACGCATTGGTGCGACCCAGGCTGAGCGTACCGCCGAGCGAGGGCTGGAAGCGCACGCCCTGGGCGTTCATCCAGTCCCAGAGTTCGCGCGACTTCGAGATGGTGAGGCGCGCGAGCTTCTCGTCGGTCCGGCCGCCGGTGACCCGCATCAGGTCGTCCCAGAACTCGGTCTCGAGATAGGGGCCGGTCAGGACCTCGTTCGCCTCGTCATGGGCGCAGCGCATGTTGCGCGTATGGCGCGTGTTGCCGCCGCGATAGAATTTCGGCGCGCCCTCGAGGACCAGCACGGAACGTCCCGCCAGCCGCGCGGTGATCGCGGCGCAGAGCGCCGCGTTGCCGCCACCGATGACGAGGACGTCGGGACGTTCCGGGATTTCCGCCATGCCCTGCTCCGTGCCGGTGCCGCGTCTCAGCGCACGACCTTCACGCCGCCTTCCTGAAGGATCGTGCGCAGCCGCCCCTGGTATTCGGAGAAGAAGGCGCCGGTCTGGGACGCGTTGAGATGCGCTTCCTCGAACTGGTTGTCGATCACGTATTTGCGCCAGGTCGGCGAGACGGCGAGGCGTGCGAACAGGTCCTCGTAGAAGGCCAGCGCGTCGGCCGGGATTCCCGGCGGGGCGACGAAGCCGCGCGCCTGCGGAACGTCGGCGATCGCCATGCCGGCCTCGCGCAGGGTCGGGACGTCCGGGAACGCCGCGAGGCGCTTCTCGCCGACCTGCGCCAGCGCGCGCAGCTTGCCGGCGCGGATCTGCTCGCCGGCCTCGGTCGGCTCGGCGATCATCAGCTCGACATGGCCGCCGAGCAGGGCCGCGATGCGCTCGCTGCCGGCGGGGAAGGAGATGAAGGCCCAGCGCGTGCCGGTCGCCGCCATCAGCAGCTGGCGCACGATGTTGTCGCGCGCGGTCACCGAACCGCCGGACTGGCGGATGGTCCCGGGCTTCTGGCGCGCCGCTTCGATCAGGTCCTTCATGGTCGTGAAGGGCGAGTCCGCGCGCACGACGACCATCGCCGGCTCGATCACGAGACGGGCCACGGGGGTCATGTCGGCGACGGTGCTGCGCGCCTCGGCCTGCACGAGCGGCAGCGAGATCCACAGGCTCGTCCAGACCGACAGGACGCCGGGATCCCCGCGCTTGTCGACGACGTAGTTCATCGCCGTGGCGCCGCCGCCGCCGACCCGGTTCGAAACCTGGAACCGCACCGGCGAGAGCTTTTCCTGCTCGATGGTCGTCACGATCGCGCGGGCGAAGACGTCGGGACCGCTGCCCGGGCCGTTATGGGCGACGAGCTCGACCGGACGGGTCGGCTGCCACGCGGCGCGCGCGGCCGGGGCGAGGAGGGGGGAGGCCGCTGCGAGGGTCGCGCCGCCGAGGATGAGGTCGCGTCGGTTCATGCGAAGTCTCCTTCTTGTCTGTGGGATGTCTTACGCGGACGGCCGGCGCCGGAACCTGGCGGCCAGCGAGAGGACCAGCACCGCGGCGGCGCAGACGAGCATCGTCGCCGAGAGCGGCCGCGAGAAGAGGATCGCGATGTCGCCCTGCGACATGGTCAGCGCCTGGCGCACCGCGCGCTCCATCGGATCGCCGAGCACGAAGCCGAGGATCAGCGGCGCCGTCGGAAAATCGAGCCGCGCCATCGCGTAGCCGAGCAGCCCGAAACCGGCGAGCATGACGATGTTGAGCGCGCTGTCGGCGATGCTGTAGGCGCCGACGATGGTCAGTCCGAGGACCACGGGAAAGAGCACGAAGAGCGGGATGCGCAGGATCTGCGCGAAGAGCGGCACCAGCGGCAGGTTGAGGATCAGCAGCATGGCGTTGCCGATATAGAGGCTCGCCACGAGCCCCCAGAAGACCTGCGGCGAATCCTGCATCATCAGCGGACCTGGCTTCACGCCCCAGAGCACCAGCGCCGAGAGCAGGATCGCCGTGGTGCCGCCGCCCGGCAGGCCGAGCGTGAGCAGAGGGACCAGCGCGCCGCCGGAATCGGCGTTGTTGGCGCCCTCGGGCGCCGCGACGCCCTCCGGCACGCCGGTTCCGAAGCGCTCGGGATGGCGCGACACGGCCTTCTCGAGGCCGTAGGCGATGAAGGACGCGATCGACGAGCCGGCGCCGGGCAGGACGCCGACGATGAAGCCCACGACGGAGCCGTTGAGGAACGCGAAGCGACAGGCGCGCAGCTCGGCCCAGGACGGCAGCAGGTTGCGCATTCCGCGTGGCACCGGCAGCAGCTTCGTCTCCTCCTTGGCGTGGATGCTCTCGAGCACGCCGGCCACGGCGAAGATGCCGATCGCCACGAGCATGAAGTCGATGCCGGAGATCAGCGCGACCGCGCCGAAGGTGTAGCGGCTCTGCGAGGTGAAGAGATCCGTTCCGATGCTGGTGAGCCACAGCCCGACGAGCAGCGACAGGATCGCCTTGAGCAGCGAGTCGCCGCCGAGCACGACGACGAGCGACAGGCCGAGGGCCATCAGCGCGAAATACTCGGGCGAGCTGAACCGCAGCGCGAAGCTGGCGACCGGCGGGGCGAGCACGGTGAGCGCGACGATGCCGAAGGTCCCGGCGACGAAGGAGGCGATCGCGGCGATGCCGAGCGCCGCGCCGCCGCGACCCTTGCGTGCCATCTGGTAGCCGTCGAGGCAGGTCACGACCGACGACGCCTCGCCCGGGATGTTGAGCAGGATCGAGGTCGTCGAGCCGCCATACTTGGCGCCGAAATAGATGCCGGAGAGCATGATGATCCCGCTCGCCGGATCCATGCCGAAGGTGAGCGGCAGCAGCATGGCGATCGTCGCGGCCGGGCCCAGCCCGGGCAGCACGCCGACGATGGTGCCGAGGAAGCAGCCGAGGAAGCACCAGAACAGGTTCATCGGCATGAGCGCGACGCCGAAGCCCTGCTGCAGGCCGGGGATCACATCCATGTCAGAACCCCAGCGGTCCGGCGGGCAGGCGCACGTCGAGCAGGATCGGGAAGACGATCCAGAAGCCGAGTGCACACAGCGCCGCGACGAGGAGCGACGAACCCCAGTCGCGCGCAAAGACGAAGCGCGCCATGAACAGCGTCAGCCCGGCAAAGGCAGGCACGAAGCCGATGACGGGCATGAGCAGTGCGGCGAGCGCGAAGGCGGCCCAGGTGACGAGTGGCCGGACATGCGCGCGCCATGCACCCGGCGCAGCGGAGGGCGCGATCGCGGCACGGCGCGCGCGCGAGACGATCAGGCCGAGCGACAGCACGATCATCAGCGCGCCATAGCCGAAGGGGAAGAAGCCGGGGCCGGGACCGTCGGGTCCCATGATCTCCCAGCCGAGCGCCTGACGGACGATATGGACGCCCAGAGCCGCCAGCGCGGCGCCGGCCAGCGCTTCGCCGTCGCGCGCCAGGGCGCCGAGGGCCGCGCCGCCGCGGGTCACGCGCACAGACCGATCAGATGCCGCGCGTCGTCCAGCGTGTCGAGCGCCGCTGTCGTCTCGGCGATGCGCCGCGCGCGGGCGGCGCCGAGCACCGGTTCGGCGTTGGCGAGGAACTTCGCCTCGAGCGCCGCGTCGGACATCGGGTTGTCCGTGGTGCCGCTGGCATGCGCGATTTCGACCTCGTGGCGCGTGCCGTCGCGCGCGATCAGCGTCGCGGCGGCCTGGTCCTTGCGGAACCCGTCGACCGTCGCGACCACGACCTTGGCGCGGAAATCGAGGATGTCCGGCGCGCCGGCGCGGGCGTCCGTGTATTGCAGGATCCCGGCGGCGCGATCGACATAGGCGACCGAAGCGGAATGGTTGATGCTGAATTTCGACATCAGCCCCGATTTGGGATCGTCGACGCCGGTGATCTTCACGGCGTGGGGATGCACGCGCAACTCGACCCGTTCGACATCCGCCGGTGCGACCCCGGCGCGGTGCGACATGTCGATCATCGCGTCGATGAGCGGATGGAGGACGACGCCGCAGGCGTAGGGCTTGTAGCCGTTGCGGGCGATCTCCCAGCGCGTTCCGAGGTCGTCGAGGATTCGCTCCGGCGCGGCGGTGGCGCTGTAGATCCGGCAGAATCCGCGCTTGCCTTCGAGGATCTCCTCGGAGCTGTTGAAGCCGCGCGCTGCGAGCAGAGCGGCGAGCGCGCCGTTTGCCGCCGCCTTTCCGGCGTGGAAGGACTTGCACATCGTGCCACGGTTCTGCTGCATCCCCGCGGCCTGGGTCGTGGCGACACCCACCGCATGGGTGAGCGCCTTGGCGTCGAGGCGCAGCGCCCGGCCGCAGGCGGCACCCGCGGCGATCGAGCCGAGCGTCCCGGTCAGGTGCCAGCCGCCATCGTGATGCGCGGGCGCCCCCTGGCCGGCCCGCACGCCGGCTTCGAAACCGCCCACATAGGCGCAGATCAGTTCGCGCCCGGAGATTCGGGCGCTTTCGCGCTCGCTCAGCGCGAACAGCGCGGCGAGCAGCGGAGAACTGGCATGCAAAACCACGCCGCCCATATGCGTGTCGTCGAAATCGAGGATATGCCCCATCTGGCCGTTGGCCAGCGGCGCGTCGAGCAGGCCGAGCCGGAGACCGCCGCGTCCGATGACCGTCGCCTTGGCCGGCGAACCGATCTCCCCGAGCGTCTCGATCAGCGTCGTTATCGTCGCATGTCCGCTACCCGCGAGGGCGCAGCCGATCCAGTCGAGCACACCGCGGCGGGCTTCGTGGACGACCTGCGCGGGCAGATCCTCGAAGCGGATGGCGGCGATGAAGGCGCAGAGGTCGCGCGTCACCCCCATGTCGAGCGCGGCGACGCCATATTCGACGTTCGCGGCTTTTCCCCCGGCCAAGTTCCTGCTCCCGTCACGACCGAATTGCTGGGCACGCGGGTGTATACATATGTATGGCGAGCGCGGTCAACGCGCGCACGCCCTCGCGCCTCAGTCGTGCCTCAGTCGTGGAGGTCCTGCCAGATCCGGTCGAAGGTCGCGTGGTGCTTGGCGAAGGCCGCGCGCAGCTGCGGATCGAAGTCGCGCTCCGGCACGATGCGATCGTCGCCCGTGGTGATGATGGCGACCGCGCGCTCGTGGGTGAAGGCGGGCTTGTAGGGTCGCTCGGAGCGCAGCGCGTCGTAGATGTCGGCCATCTGCACGATCCGCGCGCTCAGCGGGATCGCGTCGCCGGCGAGCTTGCTGGGGTAGCCGGAGCCATCCCATTTCTCGTGATGGTGCAGCGCGATCTCCGCGGCCATCCGCAGGCGCGGAGAGTCCTTGAGGATGAGCCAGCCATATTCCGAGTGGCGGTTCATTTCCGCGCGCTCCGCCGCGTCGAGCGGGCCACGTTTCTTCAGCACGGCCGAATCGACCGACATCTTGCCGACATCGTGGAGCGCGGCGGAGTAGCGGATCTCGTTGCACCATTCCGCTGGCTGACGCATGAGCCGCGCGAGCCGATAGCTGTACTCGTTGACGCGCAGGATGTGGTTGCCGGTGTCCTCGTCGTGGACCTCCGCGGCGCGGGCGAGGAGCTTGACCGAAAGCTGGAAGGCGGCCTCGGTCTCGCGCTGCAGCTTTTCGATGCGCCGCCCGCTGCGGACCAGCTTGAGGTTCTGGGCCGAGATCCGCTCGAGCATGTCGGACCGCTCGACGGCCGTTCCGACGAAGTGATCGAGCGGTGCGAGCAGGCGCGCGTCGGAGGCCGGGAAGGGAAGCGGGCCACGCCCCGACGCGTCGCGCCGGTTGATCAACTGGACGACGCCCACCACGCGGCCATCCCCGTTCTTCATCGGGAAGGCCAGGATGGAGCGCGTCACATAGCCGTTGGCGATGTCCGAGGCGGGGTTGAACCGGAACGGCAGCCGCGCCGGGATGCGATAGGCGTCGGGGATCCGCAGCATCTCTCCGGTCGATGCCGCGTAGCCGGCGATCGAGTGTTCGTCGAGCGGCAGGCGCAACCCCGCTTTCGGTACGGCGATCACGTCGTTCTGGAAATGGGTCGCCTCCAGCCAGCGCTCGCCGCGGTGCTCCCGAACCATGAAGAAGGATCCGCCCTCCGCGCCAGTCAACTGCCGGCTATGCGCGAGGATACGGTCGAGCAACTCTCCCGTGGAGACGCCCCGGGAGAGATTGAGGAACGCGCTGAAGTCCTGGACTTTCGCCATCTCGACCCCGCCGCGTCGGCGCGGCGCCGACTGTGGCGTCAAGGTAGGTGATCGATGGCGCTGCGGCTAGTCGCCTCACCGTCGTCCTTGTGGCTGACCCGGCGTCAGACCGTGGCCTTCGGCTTGTGCGCGAGATGCTCCTGGAGGCGCGGCATCAATTCCACGAGATTACAGGGGCGATGGCGATTATCCAGCTGCCACTTGAGGATTTCCTCCCAGCCGTCGCGGCAGGCCGAGGGCGACCCCGGCAGGGCGAAGACATAGGTGCCGCCGGCGACGCCACCGACCGCGCGGCTCTGGATCGTCGAGGTGCCGATCTTCGGCCAGCTGATCCAGCGGAACATTTCGCCGAAGCCGTCGATGCGCTTTTCCAGGATGGAGTCCACGGCTTCAGGCGTCACGTCGCGGCCGGTGACGCCGGTGCCGCCGGTGCTGATGACCACGTCGATCGCAGGATCCGCGATCCACGCGCGCAGCGCAGCGGCGATGCCATCGCGATCATCCGGCACGATCCGGCGGTCCGCGACCACATGCCCGTCGCGCCGGATCATCTCCGCGAGCGCGTCGCCCGACCTGTCGTCGGCGGCGGTGCGCGTGTCCGAGACCGTCAGGATCGCGATGTTGACGGCGAGGAAGGGCCGGGTCTCATCGATCTTTGGCATTGCCGGGGCTCGCGCGTGCGGTCAGGGACACCGGCGGGACGTAGCTCGGCCAGTTTCCGCCGGCAACCGCGTCGAGCGACGGCGCAGGCTGGCCCAGGCGTTCCGAATACATCCAGTAGGAATAGAGAACCCGGGTGATGAAATGCCGGGTCTCCGGCGAGGGCAGGGTCTCGATCGCGAGCAAGGCGTCGTCGCGGATGTCGAGCGCGCGCTGGTCCCGGCGCTGCTTCCAGCGCACGACCGTCTGGGGCCCGGCGTTGTAGGAGGCGGCGAGGCGGATGAGGTCGCCGTCGACGGCTTCGCTCTCCAG
>CAYSUY010000105.1:0-14484 GCA_964434345.1 uncultured Acetobacteraceae bacterium | reverse complement strand
CAGCTTCCGTGTAGATCTTACGGAACTGGCGCTCCGTGATATTGGCGTAGTAGCCCTTCAGCTTCTGCTTCGCGTGGAGCTGGATACCGAAATCGGACGGCTTCTTGCGCCGCGCGCCATGCTGACCGGGGCCGCTGTCGGTGTTCGGGGTCTTGGCTCGTCCCCAAAGATTCACGCCGAGGCGGCGGGCGATCTTGTATTTGGCGTTGATGCGCTTGCTCATCGATCACGGATCCGGGAAAGAGGTGGTCTGCGACAGCCATGGCTGCGCATGAAAGCGGGGGCTAGATACCCGCGCCGGGCGGCACCCGTCAACCGCCAATCCGCTAATCGCCCCAAGGCCATCGCCCCCGCGCCGCTTGCCGCACCCCGGCGAGGCTGCTACCGGTCTGCGCGCGACGTCGGGGAACGGGGCGGGAGACGTGGGAATGACGACCAGCCAGAGGCGAGCCGATTTCGGCTTTGCCATCGTGACGCTCGGGGTATGCGCCCTGACCTGGCGGGAGGCATCCACCCTGCCCCCAGCCCTCTTCGATCCGCTCGGTCCCAAGGCATTTCCCCTCTGGATTTCGAGCCTGCTCGCGATGCTGGCGGTGCTGATCCTCCTCCGCCTGGCTCTGGGAGCCTCGATAGGTGCCTCGCGGACCAGTCTGATCACCGGCCTTGGCGATGACCCGTCCGCGACGCACCGTTCCCGCCCAGGACTTGCCGTCGCGACGTTTCTTTTGACAGCGGCCTACGCAGCCGCTCTTGCGGTACCCGGGCTGAAATTCGCCGTCGCCACCGCCGGCTATGTCCTCGCCCTGATCCTCACGCTCGGGCCGCGCCGCAGGCGGGACATCCTGATCGCTGCGATGGTCGCGGTCGTCGGCGCGGGAGCCATCGATCTGCTCTTCCGGGTCGTCTTTGGGGTCGACCTCCAATGACCCTCGCCGAGGCCTTCCTGGGGCTTTTCGCCCTCAAGCCCTTCCTGATCCTGCTTGGCGGGGTCCTGATGGGCATCGCCGTCGGCGTGCTGCCGGGCATCACCGCCGGGATGCTCCTCGCGCTTACCCTGCCCTTCACCTACTACATGAGCAGCGTAAACGCCGTGATCCTGATGATCGCGATGTTCGTCGGGGGCGTGAGCGGCGGCCTCGTGACGGCGACGTTGATGCGGATACCCGGCGAACCGAACGCGGTGATGACGACGCTGGACGGCTACCCGCTCGCCCGCGCCGGATATCCGGGGCGCGCGCTCGGGCTCGGCAACGCCGCTTCCCTCGTCGGCGGAGGGCTGTCATGGCTCGTCCTCGTGCTGCTGACCCCACCGCTGGCAAAGGTCGGCGTGGCCTTCGGGCCGTTCGAAAACTTCGCCCTCGTTGTCATGGCGCTTGCGCTCATCACCTCGCTCAGCGACGGATCACAACTCAAGGGGTTGATGGCGGCGCTGCTTGGCATGCTCGTGTCGATGCCAGGCATCGACGAGGCCTCAGGCATGACCCGACTGACCTTCGGGTTCAACGCGATGGAAGGAGGCCTCAACAGCCTGCCTGTGATCATCGGCATCTTTGCGCTGTCGCAGGTGCTCGCGGACGCCATCAACATCGAGCAGGGAACCGAACATGTGCGCGCCCGCATGTCCGGGATCTTCATCACGCTGCGCGACTATGTCGTCCACGGGTGGAACATGCTGCGCTCCTCCGTGATCGGCGTGTGGATGGGCATTCTTCCAGGTGTCGGCGCGACGATCGCGTCGATCGTCGCATACACCGCCGCGAAGAACATCTCCCGGACCCCCGAGAAATTCGGACATGGCAGCGAGGAAGGAATCGTCGCCGCCGAAAGCGCGAACAACGCGACCACGGGCGGGACGCTCGTGCCGCTGCTCGCGCTGGGCATACCAGGCGGGCTGACCGATTCGATCCTGCTGAGCGCGCTGATGATCCACAATCTCACGCCGGGACCGCTGCTCTACCGCAATCATCCGGAGATCGTGAACACGATCATGGCCTCGCACCTCGTCGCCCATGTCGTCATGTTCGCGCTCATGACGGTGGGATGCGTACTCTTTGCGCGGATGATGCTGATCCGCGCGCATTTCCTTTACCCGTTCGTGCTGGTCTTCTGCGTCGTGGGCGCCTTTGCGCTGAACAATCGTGGCTTCGACGTCTGGGTGATGCTGGCATTCGGCGCCATCGGCTTCGGCCTGGAACTGGCCAAGGTGCCGCTCGCCCCCTTCGTCATCGGCCTCGTGCTCGCGCCGGTCGCCGAAACCGAATTGCGATCGGGCCTGATGGCCACGGGCGGAGATATCGCACCGCTCTTTCTCCGCCCGATTTCCGGAACCTTCCTCGCGGTGGCCGCGCTGGCGCTGGTCTGGCCATTCGCCCGCGCGGCCTGGCGTCGCCGCGGGAACGTCAGTTGGTCTTCTTCTCCGCCGCCATCGCCGCCTTGATCTCGTCGGCGACGGCCTTGATGGCGACCATCTGACGGTCAAGCTGCACGCGCAACGTGTCCCCCGGCACAAAGACCGGATCGACGCCCTGCTCGCGCACCTTCGCCTGGAACTCCGGGTCCTCGCTGGCCGCACGCATCGCCTTGCGCAGGACTTCCAGGCGCGCCGCCGGCGTTCCCTTCGGCGCCAGGAACATGATCCGCTCGCCGAAGGTCAGCTTGTAGCCGGCCTCAACCGTCGTCCCGACATCCGGGAGGCGGGGATCGCGCTGCGCGTCGAAGAGCACGATGGGGCGGATTCCGGAGGGGCCGAAGCTGATCATCTCGGAGAGCGAGAACAGGCTGAACTCCGTATGCCCGCCGAGCACGGATTTGAGCCGGACGGCACCGCCACCGGCCTGCACGAAGCGGAACCTAATCCCGGCTTCCTGCCCCAGCATCAGCGGCACGAAATGCGGAAGCAATCCGATGTTCATCGCCGAAGTCACTTCTCCGGGACGCGCCTTCGCGGCGGCGACCAGATCGGACACGCTCCTGATCGCGGACTCGGACTTGACCGCCAGCCCAACGGAGACCGCGCCGACCTGGGCGATCAACTCGTAGGCCGTGTGATCGTAATCGACCACGCCCATCGCGGGCGCGGTCAGCAACCCCATGTGCCAGGCCCCGATCGTATGGCCATCCGGTTCCGCGTCCTTGATCATGCGCGTTCCCACGACACCGCCCGCGGCGCCGTTGTTGACGATCGCCATGGGCTGCGGAAGTCCCTTCTGGCGCTCGATCGTCATCTGGTAGAGCCGCGCAAGCTGATCGGTCGAGCCGCCGGCGACGACGGGGATGATCACGCGCACCGGCTTGTCGGGATAGGCGCTGGCGGCGAACGACGCCAGAAGTCCGGCGCCGAGCGCGAGCGCGGCGAGCAATGAACGTGACGACATGGGTTTCCTCCGTTTGACGATTGGGCCAAGTACCGCACGACACGGGGCCGACTGACAACCGCCGGTCATCGCGCCGCCCCTTCCCCTCACTCCGGCACGCCCGCACCCTTGCCGCGACGCGACCCAGGGATCGGGGGCGCATGCGGCCGTTCCGTGAGCCCGGTCACAATGCCCTGGAGGGTGTTGACCTCGTGCGTCATGAGCCCTGCACGCTGGAAGATCGCGCGGATGTTGCGCACCATCGTCGGCCGCATTTCCGGGTCGCGCAGGAACCCGCAGGTGTCCAGAGCGCCCTCGAGGCGCGTGAAGAAGCCAAGGACCTGAGCCTTGGTCGCCGGTACCGCCTTGTTGCCCACCAGCACGCGTTCCACGGTCGTGTCCGCAGCCTGCCACCACTCGTAGCCCATGATCAGGACCGCCTGGGCGAGGTTCAATGAATTGAAACCCGGGTTGAGCGGGATGGAAACCTGGACATCGGCGACGCTCACCTCGTCGCTTTCAAGCCCCGTCCGTTCCGGCCCGAACAGGATACCCGGCCGCTCGCCGCGCGCCGCCATGGCGCGCATGTCGGCCGCCGCTGCGCGTGGCGTCAATACTTCCTTGACCATGCCACGGCGACGCGGACAGGTCGCGAAGAGCGCGTTCAAGTCGCCCACCGCCTCCTCGAGCGTCGCGAACACGCGTGCTGCCCGCAGCACGCCATCCGCATGGGTCGCCGCCGCCAGCGCGCGCGGATGGTCTGGCGGTTCGTCCGGCGCCACCAGCCGCAATTCGGTCAATCCGCAATTCAGCATCGCGCGCGCCGCCATGCCGATGTTCTCCGCGAGCTGCGGCCGCACCAGGATGACCACCGGCGCCGCTGTGACTTCCATCAGCCGGCGCCGTCCTTGAAGAGCTTCCACGTGATCGCGTCGAGCAGCGCGTTGTACGACGCGTCGATCACGTTGGCGGAGACGCCGACGGTCGACCAGTGTCGCGCCGCGCCGGCCTCTCCTCCGCGATCCGCGCTCTCGATCATCACGCGCGTCACCGCGCGCGTCCCGTCCTCCGGGGTCAGGATCCTGACCTTGTAGTCGACGAGGCGCATGTCCTGAAGCGCGGGATACATCGGACCGAGGGCTGCCCGGAGTGCTCCATCGAGCGCGTTGACGGGACCATTGCCCTCGCCGACCGTCAGGAAACGCTGCCCCCGCGCATCGAGTTTCACTGTCGCCTCCGACAATGTGACCAGTTCGCCGCGCGCGTCGAAGCGCCGCTCGGTGATCACCCGGAAAGACACGAGCGAGAAGAACTCCGGGACGCGTCCGAGCGCGCGGCGCGCGAGCAACTCGAAGCTCGCCTCGGCCCCGTCATAGGCGAAGCCGTCATGTTCGCGCCGCTTGACCTCTTCGACCAGCGCCTGGACGCGCTTGTCGGTGGCCGCGACGTCGAGACCAAGTTCGCGGAACCGCGCCAGGACGTTGGCACGCCCGGCCTGATCCGACACCACGATGTTACGGCGGTTGCCGACGGATTCCGGTGTCACATGCTCGTAGGTACGCGGGTCCTTCTCGACAGCCGAGACATGGACGCCCCCCTTGTGTGCGAAGGCGCTCTCGCCGACATAGGCAGCGCCTCGGGCAGGCGCCCTGTTCAACCGGTCGTCCAGCAGCCGCGACACATGGGTGAGCCGCGACAACCGCTGCGCATCGATCCCCGTCGCATAGCCCATCTTGAGCATCAGGTTGGGGATGATCGAAGTCAGGTTCGCGTTGCCGCAGCGTTCCCCCAGGCCGTTGAGCGTGCCCTGGACATGGCGCGCGCCAGCGCGCACCGCAGCCAGGGAGTTGGCGACCGCGTTTTCCGTATCGTTGTGACAATGGATGCCCAGCCGGTCGCCCGGAACGATCGCCATAAGATCGCCGACGATCCGTTCGATCTCGTGCGGCAGGGTTCCGCCATTCGTGTCGCAGAGAACGATCCACCGGGCCCCCGCATCACGCGCCGCAGCAAGACAGTCGCGCGCGAAACCCGGGTTCGCCTTGTAGCCGTCGAAGAAATGCTCCGCGTCGAAGATCGCCTCGCGGCCGCGCGAGACCGCCTCCGCGATCGAGCCGCCGATCATGTCCACGCCTTCGATCAGATCGACGCCGAGCGCCTCGCGCAGATGGAAATCCCAGGTCTTGCCGAACAACGTGACGACCGGCGATTCCGCGCCGATCACGGCGCTGAGCCCCGGATCGTTGGCAGCGGACCGCCCGGCGCGACGCGTCATGCCGAAGGCAGCGAAGCGCGCGGTGCGGAACCGTGGCGGAGCGGCGAAGAACGCATCGTCCGTCGGGTTCGCGCCAGGCCAGCCACCCTCGACATAGTCGACACCGAGTTCGTCCAATGCCTCGGCGATCGCCCGCTTGTCGGCGACGCCGAAATCAACGCCCTGCGTCTGTGCGCCGTCGCGAAGCGTCGTGTCGTAGAGATAGACCCGGTCGGCCATGTTCAACCGCGCCTCCAGGTCGTTCCCTTGGGACCATCCTCGAGGATCACGCCGCGTGCCCGCAGATCGTCGCGGATGCGATCGGCCGCCGCGAAGTCCTTGGCCTTTCGGGCCGCCAGACGGGCGGCGACGAGGCCATCGATCTCCGCCGCGCCCGGCCCTCCGCCACCATCCTCACCCGCGAACCATTCCGACGCGGAGCGGGACAAAAAGCCGAGAAAACGACCCGCCGCACACAGTTCGACCGCGAAGGCACGCGCACGCGCCTCCTCCCCGCGCGCGATCTCGTCGAAGATCGTCGTGGCGAGGACATTGAGATGGGCGACCGCACCGGGCGTATTGAGATCGTCCGCGAGATTCGCCAGCAGGTCTCCGGTCGGCGCGACGGCGACCGCAGCCTCGAAGGCTTCCATGTCCATGCCCGCGCTGCCGCGCTGGATCGCGCGCTGCCAGCGGTCGAGATTGTCGCGCGCCTGACGCAGACCATCCTCCGTGAAATCGAGCGGTGCGCGGTAATGCGTCTTGAGCAGCAGCAGGCGGATCGCCTCGCCCGGCCATTTCCCGAGCAGATCTCGCACGGTGAAGAAATTGCCGAGGCTCTTCGACATCTTCTCGCCATTCACGACCAGGAAGCCGTTATGCATCCAGGTGTGCGCCATCGCGCCGCCATGAGCGCACTCGGACTGCGCGATCTCGTTCTCGTGATGCGGAAAGATCAGGTCGTGCCCGCCCCCATGGATGTCGAAATTGGCGCCCAGATGCGCGGCGCTCATGGCGGAGCACTCGATATGCCAGCCCGGGCGGCCGCGCCCCCACGGCGAAGCCCACCCGGGCTGATGCGGCGCGCTGGGCTTCCACAGGACGAAATCGGCAGGATCGCGCTTGTACGGCGCCACGTCCACGCGCGCGCCGGCGATCTGTTCGTCGCGCGAGCGGCCCGACAACTTGCCGTAATCCGCATCGCTCGGGACGTGGAAGAGTACATGGCCCTCGGCGACATAGGCGTTGCCGGCGGCGAGCAGACGCTCGATCACCGCGATCATTTCCGGGATATGAGCCGTCGCGCGCGGTTGCACGCTCGGGTCCAGCGCCCCCAGGGCACGCATGTCGGCCACGTAGGCATCGGCCGTCCGGCGCGTGATATCCTCGATGGCCTCGCCGGTTTCCAGATGCCTCTGGATGATCTTGTCGTCGATGTCGGTGATGTTGCGGACATAGGTCACATGCGCGTCGCCGTAGACGCGTCGCAGCAGCCGAAACAGCACGTCGAACACCACGACCGGGCGCGCATTGCCGATATGGGCGTAGTCGTAGACCGTCGGACCGCACACGTACATGCGCACGCGGGTCGGATCGATCGGCACGAAGGCGCCCTGGGCGCGGGTCAGCGTGTTGTGGAACTGAAGGGACGGAAATTCGGCTGGTGACGGGGAGGACATATGAACACCGGATGTCGTGGCACGGCGGCGAAATGGTTCGGGGGCACGGGCATCAACAGCCCGGGCTAATTCGTCCGTCCATCCGGCAGAGCACGCGGGTCATGGCGTTCATCCTGTGCGGCGGGAATCATGTCCGGCGGGGTCAGGGCGGCACCCGGCCCCTTACGCCGTTTCACCGCGCAGTCGGGCTTCGGCCCGCTCGCGGCCGAGGATCGGTAGCAGGGTTTTGAGTTCGGGTCCATGTTCGCGCGCCGTCAGGGCGAGGCGCAGCGGCATGAAGAGAGCACGCCCCTTGCGACCCGTGGCCGCCCCGATCGCACGCGTCCAGGCCCCCCACGTCGTCTCGTCCCACGGAGTGGCCGGCAGAAGCGACGCCGCCTGAACCAGATACTCCGCGTCGTCGACGAGCGGCGCGAGCGCGGACCTGCAGATCGCCCACCACGCACAAGCGTCATCGAGCCGCGTCAGGTTGGCGCGGATCGCCATCCAGAACCCCTCGTCCAGGGCGTCGAGCCCCAAGGCCGCGAGGCGCTCTCGCACCGCCACGAAAGGCATCGCGTGCAGGACCGGGCCGTTGAGCCGGCGAATTTCCTCAAGATCGAGCTTGGGGGCGGCACGTCCGAAGCGATCGAGATCGAACCCGGCGACGAGCCGCTCGAGTTCCGCCACCGGTTCCACGGGATCCGACGTCCCGAGACGCGCGAGCAGCGAGTTGATGGCCATCGCCTCGAGACCTTCGGCGCGCAGGCTCTCGATCGACAGGCTGCCCAGGCGCTTCGACAGATTGTGACCGCCGGCGTCCGTGAGCAGGGTGAAATGCGCAAACGCGATGCCCGTGGACGCGCCCAGGGCCTTGAAGATCTGGAGTTGAACCGCGGTGTTCGCGACATGGTCCTCGCCGCGAATCACATGGGTAATCCCGAGTTCCGTGTCGTCGACGACCGAGGCCAGCGTGTAGGTCGGCGAACCGTCGGCGCGCACCAGGACCGGATCGCTGAGCTTGCTGCCCTGGAACACCTGCGGGCCGCGGATCGTATCGCTCCATGCGGTCTCTTCATAGGCGATCAGGAAGCGCCAATGCGGCTTGCGCCCCTCGGCTTCGTAGGCACGAACCTGTCGCTCCGACAGTCGCAGCGCGGCGCGGTCATAGACCTGGACGCCCCCGCCCGCGACCATCTGGAACCGCTTGAGTTGCAGTTCCTCTTCGCTTTCGTAGCACGGATAGAGACGGCCTGCGCCGCGCAACACGTCCGCTGCCGCCGCATAGCGTGCAAGTCGGTCCGATTGTCGTACGCAGCTGTCCCAGCCAAGGCCGAGCCAGCGCAGATCTTCCTGGATACCGAGGGCGAACGCCTCGGTGGACCGCTCGCGATCGGTGTCATCGAGACGCAGGAGGATGTGTCCCTGATGCCGACGGGCATGGAGCCAGTTGATCAGCGCGCCACGCGCGTTTCCGAGATGGATCCGCCCCGTCGGGCTTGGGGCGAACCGAACCTTGACCATGCCCATGCGTCAGCCCTGTCGTTGGTCACGCGCCGCCGGCGCGAAACCCGTTGGTGATCGGATAGCGACGATCGCGCCCGAAGGCCCGGCGCGAAATCTTGACGCCCGGTGCGGCCTGTCGCCGCTTGTACTCGGCGAGGTCCAGCATGCGCCATACGCGACGCACATAGGACTCGTCATGCCCGCGCGCGACGATGGCGGCGATGCCCATCTCCTTCTCGACCAGGCAGTCGAGGATGTCGTCCAACTGGGCGTAGGGCCCGAGCGACGCCTCGTCGGTCTGGTCGGGCTTCAGCTCCGCGGTCGGCGGCTTGGTGATGACGCGTTCCGGCATGACCGATCCGGCGGGTCCGAGCCATCCGTCGACCCGGGCAGCGTTACGCCAGCGGCAGAGTGCGAAGACGGTCGTCTTGTAGACGTCCTTGAGGACCGCGTAGCCGCCGCACATGTCGCCGTAGAGCGTCGCGTAGCCCACGGACATCTCGGACTTGTTGCCGGTCGACACCACCATGTGCCCGAACTTGTTCGAGAGCGCCATCAAGGTGAGTCCGCGCGCGCGCGACTGGATGTTTTCCTCGGTGATGTCGGCCGCGGCACCGGCGAACGCCGGGGCAAGCATCGCGGAGAAGGCGCGCATCGCAGGCTCGATGGAGATCGTGTCACAGCGTATCCCGAGCAGACGGGCCACCTCCGCCGCATCCTCGAGGCTCTCGCGGCTCGTATAGGGCGACGGCATCATGACCGCCCGCACCCGGTCTGCGCCCAGCGCATCGACCGCGAGCGCAGCGGTCAGGGCGGAATCGATGCCGCCGGACAGACCGAGAATCACGCCAGGAAACCGGTTCTTTCGCACATAGTCGCCGAGCCCGAGAACGAGCGCCGCGTAGATCGCCGCCGGTGGCTCGAGCGGTTCCGCGATCTGGCCCGCACCTTCGACCGCGAAGGAACCGTCTTCCCCGCCGCGCGCGAAACGCAGCGTCGCGACATCTTCCCGGAACGAGGGGGACTGGTGGCGCAAGGTGCGATCGGCGCCGATAACGAAGGAACCGCCGTCATAGACGATCTCGTCCTGGCCGCCGACCTGGTTGACATAGAGCAGCGGCAGGCCGGTCTCGACGACACGCGCCACCGCGAGCTGGATGCGCTGATCGAGCTTGTCGATTTCGAACGGGCTGCCGTTCGGGACGATCAGGAGTTCCGCACCTGACTCGGCGAGGGTCTCCGCCACGTCCGGGGTCCACATGTCTTCGCAGATCATCACGCCAAGCCGCGCACCGCGAAAGACGATCGGTCCCTGAGGCTTCCCCGCAGCGAAGACACGCTTGTCGTCAAACACGCCGTAATTCGGAAGGTCCTGCTTGTGGCGCTGCGCGGCGACACGACCGCCATCGAGAAGAAGCGCCGCATTGAATGGGCGCTCGCCGTCCAGCCAGGGAGCCCCCACGAGCATGGCAGGACCGCCATCGGCGGTGTCGCGCGCCAGATCTTCCACCGCGCCGCGGCACGCGTCGAGAAAGGCGGGCTTGAGCACCAGATCCTCGGGCTGGTACCCGGCGACGCATAGTTCTGGAAACACGACGAGATCCGCGCCCTGGACCGCCGCCGCGCCGCGCGCCGCGCGGATCCGCGCCACATTCCCCTTGAGGTCGCCGACGGTCGGGTTGATCTGGGCTATGGCGATCGCTATCGACTGGCTCATGTGTCCTTCCCCGCCTTGGCCGATTTGTGTCCGGAGGCACCGAAGGCGATGCGATCGAGATAGGCGAGCAGGATCGCCGACAGCACGAAGGTCACATGGATGACCACCAGCAGGACGAGTTTGTCGTTGGGGATCGATGCGGCATCGAGAAATGCCTTGAGGAGATGGATCGACGAGATCGCGACGATCGAAGACGCCAGCTTGATCTTGAGCGAGCCGGCATCGAGCTTTCCGAACCAGGACAATTGCTCTGCGCCAGACCCGCTCTCGATCCGGCTCACGAAATTCTCGTAGCCCGAAATGATCACCATGACGGTCAGATTGGCGACCATCACGAGATCGACCAGGGAGAGCACGTACAGCACCATGCGGCTCTCGTCGGCCGAGAAGACGGTTGCGCCGAGATGCAGGAACTCCTGGAAGAATTTCACCACCACGAGCACCAGGACAAGGATCAGGCCGACATAGAGCGGCGCCTGAAGCCAGCGGCTCGACAGGATGACACGCTCGACAAGACGCTCGGCGGCGCCGGTTTGCGGTTCAGGAGGCATGATTGGCGGGGGAGATAGCAGATTACAGGCCGGGGCCGCCAGTTCGCGCGGTCACGCGCCGCGAAGCCCGGCCTCGGCGGCCCAACGCGCGATGAGATCGCGCACAGGCTCGGCGCGAGCGAAACGATGCCCCTGCCCCGCCCACATCGCCATCAGGTCGTCCCTGCCGACGCGTGCCGCGGCGGCACGCAGCCCCGCGGAGAGAGCGTTCTGGACCGGATAATCTGGCGCCGCCTCCGCATCCCGCTCGAGCGTTTCGAGCAACCTGTTGCGCAGTCCCCGCGCATGGCGTCCGGTCACGCCCCGCGTGACCATGGTGCCATCGGCGGTCACCAGCGCAGCCTTGTGCGCCGGATGCGTGCCTGCCTCGGGGCAAGCCAGGAAAGCAGTCCCCATCTGGACCGCAGACGCCCCCAACGCCAGCGCCGCCCGGATCCCCCGCCCATCCATGATCCCACCCGCAGCGATCACGGGAATGCGCACGCGGTCGACGATCGCGGGTACCAGCACGATCGTCCCGATCGCGGGCGCCCCTGGAACAGCGAGGAAACTGCCGCGATGCCCGCCCGCCTCGGCCCCCTGCGCCACCACGGCATCGACGCCCACGGCCTCGAGATGCGCGGCTTCGGCCGGGGTCGTCGCCGTGGCAAAAATCGCAATCCCGCGCTCTCGGCACCCGGCGGCGAGACGCGGCGGCGGCGGTCCGAAATGCGTGCTTACGACCGCCGGAGCGACATCCAGGACAGCGTCGATCTGGTGTTCCAGCGACACACCCCAACTGGCTGGCGCCGAGGGCGGCAGCAGACCGAGTTCGGAGTGGAACGGCAACAGGCGGTCGATAGCCCGGGCGACCACTTCGGGCTCCGGGCTCGACGGCGGCAGCACGAAGAGGTTGACCGAGAAAGGCGCGTTGGACCGAGCCCGGATCGCAGCGGCCGCAGCACGGATCTCGAATGGCGGCATCAGCGCCGCGCCAAGGCTGCCCAGCCCCCCAGCAGCGCCGACCGCGGCGATCAGCTCCGGCGTCGTCGGTCCCCCGGCCATGGGGGCTTGAACGATCGGCCAGCGCAGGCCGAAACGCGCCGCGAAGCCGCCATCGGCGACGCTCATTCCGCCATCTCAATCGGCGGCTGCGGCATCTCCACGTCCCTCGGTCGCGGCGCGCGCCGCCTTGAGTTCCTCGGCGATCAGGAACGCCAGTTCGAGAGACTGCGTCGCATTGAGACGCGGGTCGCAGTGGGTATGGTAGCGATCGGCGAGCGCGCTCTCGGTGACTTCCTGGGCGCCGCCGATGCACTCGGTCACGTTCTGGCCGGTCATCTCGAAATGGACGCCGCCGGCATGCGTGCCCTCGGCGCGATGTACCGCCATGAACCCGCGCACCTCGGCCAGGATCCGGTCGAACGGACGGGTCTTGTAGCCCGTGTTCGACTTGACCGTATTGCCGTGCATCGGATCGCAGGACCATACGACCTTCCGTCCCTCGCGCGCGACACGCCGGACCAGCGCCGGCAGACGCTCGCCGATCTTGTCGTGCCCCATACGGCTGATGAGGGTGAGGCGCCCGGGCTCGTTTTCGGGGTTGAGAAGATCGATCAGGCGGATGAGTTCATCACCCTCGAGCGTCGGTCCCACCTTCATCCCGATCGGATTGCGCACGCCCCGACAGAACTCGATATGGGCGCCGTCCGGCTGGCGGGTCCGCTCGCCGATCCAGATCATGTGTGCCGAGCAGTCATACCACTCGCCAGACGTGCTATCGACACGCGTCAGGGCCTGTTCGTAAGGCAGCAACAGCGCCTCGTGGCTGGTGAAGAACTCGGCCTCGGAGATCTGAGGGGTCTGGTCGGACCGGATGCCGCAGGCCTCCATGAAGGTGAGCGCTTCGGTGATGCGGTTCGCGATGTCGCTGAAGCGTTCGGCGGCGGGCGAATTCGCGACGAAGCCCTGCGTCCAGCCATGAACCCGGTGAAGATCGGCATAACCGCCACGTGCGAACGCGCGCAGCAGGTTCAGCGTCGACGCCGATTGCGAGTAGACCTGCATCATCCGTTGCGGGTCAGGTTCGCGCGCACCGGCCTCGAACTCGATCCCGTTGATGATGTCACCGCGATAGGCCGGCAAGGTGACACCGTCGATCGTCTCCGTATCCGCCGACCGGGGCTTGGCGAACTGGCCCGCCATGCGGCCGACCTTCACCACGGGCAGACCGCCGGCATACATCAGAACGACGGTCATCTGCAAAAACACCTTGAAGGTGTCGCGGATGTTGTTCGCAGAGAACTCGGCGAAGCTTTCTGCGCAGTCGCCACCCTGAAGCAGGAACCCACGCCCATTGGCAACGTCCGCGAGACGCGCCTTGAGAGCCCTCGCCTCCCCGGCGAAGACCAGGGGCGGGAAACTGCGAAGCTTCTGCTCGACTGCAGCCAGCGCGGCGGCGTCGCGATACGCGGGCACCTGGCGGATCGGGTGACTGCGCCAGGATTCAGGCGTCCATTTCGCGGGCATGTCCAACTCTTCGGCGTGTGACGTGGAGGTCGGAGATTAACCTCGTCCCGAGTCGCGGCGCAACGCTGGGGACGGCAACCCGATCCGTACGCCCATCACGGCGCGGTTTTGGGGCGCAGCAGAATCCCCATCCGGCGCTCGCGTAAACGCGCCTGCACCGCCAGACCTTCCGCAGAGAAATCTTCCGTGGCGCGCGGTTCCGCCTCGAAATGGCCGAAGCGATCGACGCCACGCACGAGGCTGGCGGTGTCGTTGGCACCGATCGTCTGACGGACGGAGGCAGGAATATAGCGGATCGCGAGGCCGATGCGCCGATCGTCGGCCGTGTTCGGGTCAGACCCATGCGCGATCTTCACGTGATGCAGCGACATCTCGCCAGGTTGCAGGACGATGTCTGCCACCTTCGCCTCGTCGACCTCGACCTGCATCTCCTGGCCGCGTGACAGCATGTTGTTCGCGGCGAACGTGTCCTTGTGAGGCGCGATCTCGCCGGCGTGCGAACCAGGCAGCACGCGCATGCATCCGCTGGCCCGCGTGCTGGGGCTCAGGGCGACCCAGGCGGTGACGATGTCATAGGGCTCGAGCCCCCAATAGGCGACATCCTGATGCCAGGAGATGAACGCCGGATCCCTGGGCTCCTTGATGAACAGGACCGTTTCCCAGCACAGGATGTCCGGCCCAAGGATGCTCTCGACGCGGTCGAGGATCTCCGGCCGACGCACGATGTCGTCGATTGTGCGCGAATAGAGATGGGGCTTGTGTCGCAGATCCTTCGGCAGACTGCCACCGATCGAGCGCTCGAACGCCTCGATCCGCGCACGTGCCGCGGCGACCTCGGCGACAGACATCACCTGATACGGAAAGAGATAGCCGTCCCGCGCATAGCGCGCGGTCTCGGTGGCACTCAAATGGAACGACATCGACAATTCCCCTTTCG